>DATFNF010000014.1:0-23099 GCA_035266525.1 Trueperaceae bacterium
GCGCCTCGGCACCGGCGCTCTTCTCAGCCGGTCTCATGGACCGGGTGGTGCCACCCTCGACCGCCTACGCGGCCTACAACCACTACGCCGGCCCCAAGGAGCTGACGCTCTACCGGTTCAACGACCACGAGGGGGGCGCTAGCCACCACGCGCTGTCACAGATGGCCTTCCTCGGCCGGCTTCGGGAGGCCGGCTGACCGTGGGGGCAGGCGGGCGCCTGCCCCCACGCCGCAGATCACGGCCGGAACACCAGGTAGCGGTCGTTGTTGCTGTCCGCGACGATCAGTGAGTCGCTGGTCACCAGCAGCCCGTAGGGGCCGGCAAACGTGCTGGCCGTCGTTCCAGGAGCGCTGCTGGCGAAGTCGGGCTGGCCCAGCACCACGTCGGCCGACGCGCCGTTGGCGGTCGGGATGGTGTTGAA
This sequence comes from Trueperaceae bacterium, assembly GCA_035266525.1. Taxonomy (GTDB): domain Bacteria; phylum Deinococcota; class Deinococci; order Deinococcales; family Trueperaceae; genus JASBRS01. Next base: position 422 of record DATFNF010000014.1, read on the forward strand.
CACCAGCACGCGGTTGTTGCCGTGGTCGCCCACGAAGAGCTGGACGCCGTTCGACGCGATGAAGTCCGGGCCGGCCATGCTCGCAGGGCCAACGCCAGAAGCGCTGCTCGTCATGTCGGGCTGGCCCACGACGACGTCGGCCGGCGTGTCGTTGGCGGTGGGGATGTGATTCCAGATCAGCACCCGATTGTTGTCGGCGTCGGCCACGATGAGCCGGGTTCCGTCGCTCCACACGTCATCGGAGAAGGTCAGGCCGGATGCGCTGACGGTGCCGCCGCCGTTGGCGGAGCAGTGCGTGAAGTCGGTCTGGCCGAGGACCACGTCGGCGGCCGCCCCGTTGCTCGTGGGGATGCTGTTGAAAATCAGCACCCGGCTGTTGGCGGCGTCGCCGACGATGAGCTTGGACCCTGCCACGGTCACGGTGGCTGGCGTGGCGAGCCCGCTCGCCGTGCAGCTCGCGACGCCGGTGGTGAAGTCCGGCTGTCCCACCACCACGTTCGGCGCAGCGCCCGTGCTGGTCGGGGGAGTGTTGTAGATGAGCACACGGTTGTTGGAGTCCTCGCCCACGAACAGCTTGCCGGCGCCGTAGCGTACGCTCACGGGCTCATACATCCCGGCCTGCGTGGTGGCCGAGCCTGAGCTGGTGAAGTCGGTCTGGCCCAGCACGAAGTCCGCGCTGGCCCCGTTGCTGGTGGGGACGCTGTCGAATCCGAGCACGCGGTTGTGGCCGTAGTCCGGGAGGTACAGCCGGCCGTTTGCGACGGCCGGGTCGCCGATGGGCGCGACGTGCGCCGCGTCGACGGCGCTGCCACTGGTGGTGAAGTCGGGCTGGCCGATCACCAGGCTTGCGGCCTGACCGGTGGTGAACCTCAGCACGGTCGGTTGGGGACTCGACTGGGTGCAGGCACCCAGCGCGAGCGCAAGGGCGATCCCCAGGACCGAGAGGACGTAGGGGGAATGACGTCTCAACATGGAACCCCTCCTAAGTTGCCGTTACAGCTGTGACCCACCCGATCATAGTCCCGCGTGCGGCATCCCCGTCACCGCTGCGGCCGTGAGCGCCTCGACCAGGGGGCGCGCGCCCGTCTCGAGCCGCGACCGCGGCGGCGTCCAGCGACCACGCCCGCAAGCACCTGCGGTCGACGAACGCGGCCATGCGACCCGCGTCAGCGGCCAGCGCCGCGTCGTAGATCGCCGCCGCGCCGCTGCTCGAGGGGAAGGCGTTGTAGGTCACGCGCTTGGCGCCGCTGTCCTCGACGATCGGCTGGGAGCCCGCCACGGCCAACGCGGCAGGCGAGAGGGTGGTACCTACCCGTGGCCCCGGTCGCGTCAGCGCGAGCCGTCGGCCCGGACCGTCAGCGCGGCCACTCAGCGCCAGGCATCGACGCCGGGCCGGCGGACGCCCCCGTAGCTGCCGCCAGCGCCATGCGCGCCGCGGCGCGCACCGGCTCCTCGCTCACGACGCGGACCGCCACGCCGTCCGGCAGCCCCGCGCGGAAGCGCGCCTCGAGCTCGCCGCCTATCCGTGCCACCCCGCCGGCCAGGGCGACGGGCCGTGGCGGCGCGCCGGCGCGCGCCAGCAGCACCGCGGCCAGCCGCGCCAGCTCATCGCCGGCCCAGGCCAGGATGCGCCCCGCGTCCGGGTCGCCGCCGGCCGCCGCCGCGGCCACGGCCGGCGCCAGCGCGGCCACGGCCGAGCGGCCGCCGGCGTACACGTAGGCGCGCAGCCGGTCCCAGTCGCTGCCGCCGGCGGCGGCGTAGATCCGCTCCGCCAGGGCGCCCCGGGCTGGCGCTCCCGCCTCGTCGGCCGCACGCAGCACCGCCCGCAGCGCCGCCCGGCCGATGGAGAAGCCGCCCCCGTCGTCGTCGAGCAGGTAGCCGTGGCCGCCCGCGCGCAGGCGGCCGCCGCCCGGCGCCCCGCACACCGCGATCGCACCGGTGCCGGCGTACACCAGCACGCCGTCCCGCTCCGGGAAGACGCCGCGGAAAGCCAGCTCGATATCGTCCAGAACGCCAACGCGGGCTATCGGAAGGGCGAACCGCGCGGCGAGCTCGCCGCGCAGCCAGGCGGCCTCCCCGCCCCCGGCCGCCAGGCCCGTGACGCCGGCGACGATCGCTCCGATGGGGGCCGCCGCGCCTCCGGGATCGTGGCCGGCACGGCCGCCTCCGGGCCGCTCGTCCGCCACGCCGCCGCCACGCGCCTGCTCGACAGCGGCCGCCAGGCCGGCCAGCAGCGACGACGCGCCCTCGCGACCCCCCGCCGTGTAGAGGTGCCCCGCGAGCGGCGGCAACCGACCCTCCGCACCCTCGCCGTCGGCCCCTTGCAGCCGCCAGCGGGTGCTCGAGCCGCCGGCGTCGATGCCGAGGCCGAGCGGTGCAGTCGCCATGCCCATAGCCAGAACGCTAGCACGATTGAAAGTAGTGGTCTGGAAATGGTACGGTCCTCTCTGTTGCACTTCGCAGAGCGGCGGCCCCGGCCCGGAAGATGCTGGTCGGCCGCCGGCAGCAAGGTGATCGAGCCCACCCGGCCCGCGGTGCGGCGAGAAGGCGAAGCCGTTCCGCCCGGCTCCTGCGCACGCGCCACGAAGGATGCTGATGGCTGTGACCTCCCGGAAACGCGCTCGGAATCGGTTGCGAACCCGGCCCTGGAGCTACCTGTGGATGCTCGTGCCCGGGCTCCTCATCTACGCGGTCTTCGTCGTCTACCCGCTGCTGGCGAGCTTCCGCTTCTCGCTCTACAACTGGAGCGGCGTCGGCCCGCTGTCGGACTTCATCGGGCTCGGGAACTTCGCCTACGTCTTCGCCCCGAGCCGGTTCCTCCCCTACGTGTCGCGGGCCTTCCTCCACAACCTCTACTTCTTCGCCCTCGCCTTCGTCCTCAACGGCGCCCTGGGCTTCGCCCTCGCCTACCTGCTCTCGACCATCAACAGGCGGGCGTCCCTCTTCTTCCAGGTCCTCTACCTCATCCCCTACCTCATCCCGCCGATCGTGGTGGGCTTCTCCTGGTCGATCCTGCTCACGCCCGGCTACGGCCCGCTGGCGCACCTCTCCAAGGCCCTGCACGTGGCGTACCTGCCGGTGCTGGGGAGCTCCTCGCTGGCGCTGCCGACGGTGGTCGGCATCACCACCTGGTCGATCCTCGGCCTCCCCATCCTCATCTTCCTGGCGGCCATCATCAACATCCCGCAGGAGATCCTGGACGCCGCCCGCGTCGACGGCTGCGGGTCGTTCCAGGTCGCGACGCGGGTGGTGTTCCCCATGCTGCGCTCGACCTTCTTCACCATCCTGACGCTCACCTGGATCGGCAGCTTCGCCGTGTTCGACCTGGTGTTCGTGCTGGAGGGGACGCAGGCCGGCCCGAACTACGCCACCGACGTGTTCGGGACGCTGTTCTACCGCACCGCGTTCGGGGGCTTCGGATCCACGGCGCAGGGCATGGGGCTGGCGGCGGCGGTGGCGGCGGTGGGCTTCGTGTTCGTGATGATCATCTCCGGCATCTTCGTGTGGCTGCAGAGGCGCTATGGCGACGTCTAGCACCGCACCCAGGACGCGCCCCGCCGGCCGCCAGCGCGTGAGTTCCGCGCTCGGGAAGCTGACGCAGTACGGCCTCCTGGCGCTCTACGGCCTCATCGTGCTGGTGCCCCTGCTGATGCTGGTGCTGCTCTCCGTCAAGTCGCTGGCGGGCATCGTGCAGCACCCCCTGCACGTGCCGGCGAGCCCGCACTGGGGGAACTACGTCGGCGCCTGGACGAAGGGCGACCTGGGGCGTTACATCTTCAACACCGCCTGGATGTCGGTGGCGTCCGTGGCCATCGTGGTGTTCGCGGGCTCGCTGGCGGCCTTCGCGCTGGGCCGCTACCGCTTCCGCGGGAACCAGCTGATCTACATCGTCTTCATCGCCGGCCTCGCCTTCCCAGTGCAGATGCTGGCCGTCCCGCTGTACTCGTTGATGAACGCGTTGCGGGTGATCGACAACCCGTTCTCGCTGGTGATCGTCTACGGCTCGACCGGCCTGGCCTTCTCGGTGTTCCTCCTCACCGGCTTCGCGCGCGGCTTGCCCAGGGAGTTCGACGAGGCGGCCGTGGTGGAGGGCGCGACGCCGTTCTACATCTACCGGCGCATCGCCCTGCCGCTGATGCGGCCGATCATCGCCACCGTCGCCCTGTTCAACTTCGTCACCGCCTGGAACGGCTTCTTCTTCCCCCTGATCCTGATCACGTCGCGCTCGCAGATGACGGTGACGGTCGGGGTGCTGTCCTTCGTGGGGCAGTACCAGACCGAGTGGAACTACCTCATCCCGGCGCTGATCATCACCATGCTCCCCCCGATCCTCGTGTTCGTCGTGGCCTCGCGCCAGTTCGTACGAGGGTTGACCGCCGGAGGACTGAAGTTCTGAAAGGAGGCTGGATGCGCACGTGAAGGAGAGAGCACGTCACACTCGGAGCACTCCGAAGAGCAACCCCATGGGACAGGAGCAACGATGAAGCGAACGGTTCTCCAACGGGTCGCCGCGGCGACCCTCGTAGCAGCGGTCGGCCTCGGCGGCTTCGTGCTGGCGGCAGCCCCGGTCAAGGTGAGCGTGTGGAGCTGGCGTGCGCAGGACGCTCCGCTGTGGCAGAACGTCCAGAAGGCCCTGAACGCCTCCGGGTCGAACGTGCAGATCGACTTCCGCTCGATCGTACCCACCAACTACGACTCGGTCCTGCAGACCGCCTTCGACAACGGCAACGGCCCCGACCTGTTCTACGGGCGCGCGGGCGAAGGCACCTTCCGCTACGCGGCCGCCAACTTCATCAGCCCGGTGGACAGCTTCCTGAGCTTCGACAACTTCGTGCCGGCGAGCCTCGCGGCCGTGCACTGGCAGGGCAAGAACTGGGGCGTGCCCCTCGACGACGAGGTCATGGCCGTCTTCTACAACAAGGCGACCTTCGCCAAGTACGACCTCACCCCGCCGCAGACCTGGTCGCAGTTCATGGAGCTCAACAAGACGCTGAAGTCCAAGGGCGTCACGCCCATCTACGTCATGCCCATCCAGACCTGGATGATCGCGCTCGATATCGAGAGCGTCGGCGCGACCGAGCTCGGCAACAGCGGCGCCCAGGCGATCGTGAGCAAGCAGGCGAACTACGACTCCCCGGCCTACAAGCACGTCCTGAGCCTGTTCACCAGCCTCATCCCCTACTTCGAGTCGAACTACATGGCCGTGGGCTCGGACGTCAACGCCCAGGAGGTCGCCTTCGCCACCGGCCAGGCCGCCATGACCATCGACGGCGGCTTCGACGTGCCGACCATGGTGAAGTTCGGCCTGCCGCGCTCGAGCATCGGCGTGTTCCTGGTTCCCCCCGACCAGGCCGGCAAGAAGGCGCAGGCGGAGTGGTACCCGGACGCCGACCTCGCCATGAACGCCGGCATCAAGGACGCCTCCGTGAAGCAGGCGGCCCAGGCGATCATGAAGTACGCCACCAGCACGGCCTTCGGCCAGTCCTTCGCCGACATCGCCGGCGAGATCTCGCCGGTCAAGGGCGTGCAGATCACGGCCAAGTACTCCGTCGCGCAGCAGCTGTACAAGTGGTTCCAGCAGGTCCCCATCAACCCGCTGGTGGGCATCCGCAGCCCGATGGACACCCCGCCGCCGACGCCGGTCACGCAGAAGTCCGTCAACTCGGACGTGGGCATCTTCACCGCCGAGGGCAACGTCTCCCAGGCGCTGCTCAGCAAGAAGGTGACCCCGGACCAGGCGGCCGCGCAGATCCAGAAGGCCGTCTCCTGGTACTTCCAGTAGCCCGATGAGTCGCTCGGGGCTCCCGGATCGCCTGGCGGGCCGCAAGACGGGCCTGCTGAGCAACGCCAGGTGGCTGACCGCCGAGTTCCACTCGGCGCAGCGCTGGGTCCTCGATCACCTCGGCACGGGCCTGCTCCGGCTGTTCACGCCGGAGCACGGCCCGTGGGGGGAGGCGGGGCCGGGCGAGAGCGTGGGGGATGGGGTCGACAGGGAGACGGGGGCGCCGGTGGTGAGCCTCTACGGGCCGCGGCAGGCACCCCGACCCGAAGACCTCGCCGACCTCGAGGTCCTGGTCATCGCGCTGCCGGACGTCGGCGCGCGGGCGTGGACCTACCTGAGCACCACGCTCGAGACGATGAAGGCGGCCGCCCGCAGCGGCGTGGAGGTGCTGATCCTCGACAGGCCGAACCCCCTGGGAACGGCAACCGAGGGCGTCGGCGTCGATGCCGGCCACACCAACTTCGTCGCCGCCTACGACGTGCCGCTGCGCCATGGCCTCACCGCCGGCCGCATCGCCCGGCTCTTCGCGCTCGAGCAGGAGCTGCCGCCGCCGGCGACCTGCCTCGTGCCCCCGCCGCCGGTATGGGTGGCCCCGTCCCCCAACCTGCCCACGCGGGCGTCGGCGCTGGCCTTCGCGGGGAACGTGCTGATCGAGGGCACCAACCTGAGCGAGGGGCGCGGGACCACCCGGCCGTTCCTGCTGATCGGGGCTCCCTGGCTCGACGCCTTCGCGCTCGCGGAGCACCTCACCCGGCGCCGTCACCCCGGCCTCCAGGTCCGCCCGAGCGTGTTCACCCCGGCCGACCACAAGCACCGCGGGACGGCCTGCGCCGGCGTGGAGCTGTTCATCACCGATCCGGCCGGCTACCGCAGCCTCCCCGTGACGCTGTCGATCCTGGACTACGCCAGCCGTCACCCGCGCTTCGAGGCGAACGACGCGCTGGACAGGCTCTGGGGCGGCAGCGGGCTGCGGCGCTGGCTGGCGCGCGGCGCGAACGGTCCCACCCGCGACGCGGACGAGGCAGCTGCCGTGCTCGCCGGCGCTCCCGCGTATCAGGCGGCTTTCGCCGGCAGGACCGCCAGGCTGCCCTCGCGACCCGACCGGTAGGCCCGGCAGGGCCGCGTCGGGGCCGCTCCGGCCGCCGGCGCTGCGGGCGAGCGAGCGCTCGAAGACGGCTCGAACGCGGCGCGAACGCTCAGGGAAGCCGTGTCGCGCCCCCGGAAGATTGGTACACTAGTGGCATGCCCCAGCCAGTGCGTCCCTCGGGGCGGGGCGTCCCATGACGTTCGCCCCCGCCATCGACAAGGCGCTCCCGACGCCCGCCTACCTCCAGCTGCTGGAGGCGCTCCGAGAAGCGATCGAGGAGGGGTCGTTGCGCCCGGGGCACGCCTTGCCCAGCGAGCGCGAGCTGGCGCAGCAGTTGCACCTGTCGCGCATGACCGTGCGCCGCGCGTTCGAGGAGCTCGGCCGCACCGGCCTGGTGGAGCAGCGTCAGGGCTCGGGGACGTACGTGCGCGCGCACCCGCTGGAGCAGGTCCTCGACCGCGTGCTCGGCTTCACCGACGAGGCGCGCCATCTGGGGCTGCGGCCCGGCGCCCGCATGCTCGGAGCCGAGCGCATCGCGGCCGATCGCGAGGTGGCGACGGCGCTCCAGTTGGAAACGGGCACGACGCTGCTGTGCATCACGCGCCTGCGCACCGCGGACGAGGCGCCGCTGGCGGTCCAGGCGGCCTTCCTGACGCCTTCCCTGATCACGTTGTCGCTGGAGGCGCTCGAGCGCTCCGGTAGCCTCTACCGCTGCATCGCGGAGCAGTTCGGCACCCGCCCCGCCCGCGCGCACCAGAGCGTGGGGGCGCGCCTGCCCAGCCGGCAGGAGTGCGCCCTGCTCGAGATCGCCCGCGACGTGCCGGTGCTGGACCAGGAGCGCACCACCTACGGCGACGACGGACGGCCCTTCGAGTTCGTCCGTAGCGCCTACCGCGGCGACCGCTACCGGATGGCGCTCGATCTGCGCGCCGGAGACGCGTGAGCGGCCCCGACCGTCCCCTCGGCACCGAAGCCGTCGACCCGGCCTACGGCGAGCTCGACGCCTGGCCGCTCGGCCGCATCCTGGACGCCGTGATCGCCAACAGCCGCCGGGCCGCGGAGGCGGTGGCCGCCGCCAGCGGGCAGCTCGAGCGCGCCGCGGCGGGCGTGGAGGAGCGCCTGCGAGCGGGCGGCCGCTTCGTCTACGCCGGCGCCGGCACCTCGGGCCGCATCGCCGTGCAGGACGCCGCCGAGCTCCCGCCCACGTTCGGTTTCGAGCGCGCCGTGGTGCTGCTCGCCGGCGGCGGGGCCGCCGGCAGCCGGGCGCTGGAGAACGCCGAGGACGACACCGGCGCGGCCCTGCATGACGTCGAGCGGGCCGGCATCGGGCCGACCGACGCGGTGATCGGCGTGGCCGCCAGCGGCCGCACCCCCTACACGCTGGCCGTGGTCCGCGCCGCGCGGGAGCGGGGCGCCTTCACGGTGGGCTTCGCCAACAACGCCGGCACCCCGCTGCTGAGCGCTCCGCACGTCGGAGTGCTGCTGGACACGGGTCCCGAGGTGCTGGCCGGGTCCACCCGGCTGGCGGCCGGGACGGCCCAGAAGATCGCCCTCAACGCGCTGTCGACCGCCGTGCTGGTACGCTCGGGCGGCGCCTTCGGGAACCTCATGGTGGGCATGCGGCCCATCAACGAGAAGCTGCACCAGCGCGCCGTCGTGACGGTGGCCGAAGCCGCGGGCGTCTCCCAGGAGCGCTCCCGCAGCGCCCTGGAGAGCGCCGGCTGGCGCGTGCGCGAAGCCATCGTGATGGCGCGCACCGGCGTCGACGCGGCCACCGCCACCGCGCTCCTCGAGCGCCACGGCGGGCGCGTGCGCGAAGCCCTGGAGGCGGCCCACCGGCGCCGCTGACGGCCGGCCGCTCCGCCCCGCCCCAGCCACCGCCACCCGGCGCCGGAGGCCCCATGACCCACTTCGAACGCGAGATCGCCGAGCAGCCGCAGGTCCTGTCGCGCATCCTCGAGGACCCGGCGGTGCCGGCGCTGGCGACCGAGCTGCGAGGCCGCGAGGTGCCGCTCATCGCCACGCTGGCGCGCGGCTCGTCTGACAACGCCGTCACCTTCTTCGCCTACCTCGCGGGCATGACGCTGGGGCTGCCGGTCGCCAGCATCCCGCCCTCGCTGCTGACGCTGTACGCGGCCAGGCCCCGCCTCCGCGGCGCGCTCGGCATCGGCGTCAGCCAGTCGGGCGAGAGCACCGACGTGGTCGAAGGGCTCGAGGCCCTCAAGGCCGCCGGAGCGATCACCCTCGCCGTCACCAACGACGCCGGCAGCAGCCTGGCCAGGGGCGCCGACCATGCGCTGGCCCAGCACGCCGGCGTGGAAGAGGCGGTCGCGGCCAGCAAGACCTTCACCAGCCAGATGATGGTGCTGGCGCGGCTGGTGGCGGAGTGGGCGGACGACGACGGCCTCCGCGCCGCGCTGGCCGCGGTGCCGTCCGCGCTGGAGACGCTCCTGGGGGACCTCGACGCGCTCGAGCGGGCGGCGCTGCGGCTCACCCACGCCGGCGGTCTCTACGTGCTGGGCCGTGGCCTGTCCTTCGCCGCCGCTCTGGAGACCGCGCTCAAGCTCAAGGAGACGGCGTACATCGATGCGCAGGCCTACTCCAGCGCCGAGTTCCAGCACGGCCCCATCGCGGTCGTCGACCCGGGCGACCCTCTGCTGCTGCTCGGCATGGAGGACGCCAGCCTGGACGGCAACCTGGAGGTGGCGGCGCGCCTGCGCGAGGCCGGCGCCGACCTCACCGTGATGAGCGGCGCGCCCGCCCTGCTGGAGCGCGCGTCGGCGGCCATCCCCCTGCCCGAGGGCCTCCACGAGGCCACCGCCGGCTTCGTGATGGTGGTGGCGGGACAGCTGCTGGCCGAGCGCCTGGCCGCCTCGCGCGGGGTGGACCCCGACACGCCGCGCCTGCTCAAGAAGGTGACGCGGACCCGCTGAGGCCGGGGGCGTCGCCGGCGGGCACGCCGAGCCGGACACGCCGAGCCGGGCGCGCCCCTCCAGCCGTCCGGTCAGCGACCGGGCGTGAAGCGCATCTCGATGGCGGGCTGCTGCAGGCCCTGTTCGGCGGCAACGCCCGCCGGCAGGTGGGGCACGAGCAGCAACGCCCACGCCTTCCTGAAGCGCTCCACCGCGTAGACCAGCACGCCGCGCCGCGCCGCCCCCGGCGCCAGCGCAGCGCTGGCGAGCGCCGTGCCGTGCGTGATGAGCTCGGCCTCGTGCGGCGTGAGCGGGGCGGCGTAGAACGACACCGGATCGTTGGAGATCAGCAACATGCGCACGTCCTGCCCGGCACCGAGGTAGCTGAGCCCCGCGGGGCTGCTGCCGCCGTTCCGGACGGTCACGTCCAGCACGAGATAGTCCACGGTGGGCCCGGGCCGGGCGCGGAAGGTCAGGTGGAGGTCGGGCGGGAGACTGTCCTGCGCGATCCAGCGGGCACCGTGCAGCGTCACGGTGAGGTCGCCCGAGGTGAGGGGCCCGGGAGCCTGCCCCGCGACCAGGTCGGACGGCACCGCCACCGGCGGCGCCGTCACCTGCGGATGGTGCAACACGCGGTAACCCACCCACAGCAGCACCATGGCGCCGCCCAGGATCAGCACGTTCAAGCCGAAGAGCCTGAGGGTGCGGCTGGCGGCCGAGGGCCGGCGGTGGGGGGAAGGTCGAGCCATGAGATCCGTTCCCGGCGACCCGCCGCCCGCGCCCGTTCGCGGCCCGCCGCCGTCGCCTCATCGTGCCACGCCGCCGGGCCCGGCGCATCGCTGCGGGCGGCGTCGCGCTTCGGCGCGCGAGGCGCGCCGGCTGCGCGGATCGGACCGCGCCGGGGCACCCGTCCTCGCCGCTTCGTGCTAGCGTCCGGCTGACGCCGGGCGGGTTGCCCCACCGTCCAAGCGAGGAGTCGCCATGAAGCACACCGGCCACCGCATCAAGGAGGCGTCCTTCGAGGCCACCGGCATCACCGACGCCGTGATGGTGCACTGGAACCTGACCACACCGGAGCTCTACGCCGCCGCGCTGCAGCGCGGGGAGGCCGAGCTCGCCCACCTCGGCCCGCTGGTGGTGGACACGGGACGCTACACGGGACGCTCGCCGAAGGACAAGTTCATCGTGCGCGACGCCACCACCCGGGACACGGTCGACTGGGGCGAGATCAACCAGCCGATGGAGCCCGAGCGGTTCGAGGCGCTCAGGAACGCGGCCCTCAAGACCACCCGCGGCCTGGAGCTCTTCGTCGCCGACGTGTTCGTCGGCACCCAGCCGGCGTTCCGCGTGCCGGTGCGGGTCGTCACCGAGTACGCCTGGCACAGCCTCTTCATCCGCAACCTGTTCGTGCGCCCCACGGTGCGCGCACACGAGTCGTTCGAGCCCGTCTACACCATCCTCGACCTGCCCAGCCTGCGTGCCGACCCCGACAGCATGGGCACCCGCGGCGAGACCGTGATCGCGTTGAACCTCGGCGAGAAGCTGGTCATCGTCGGGTCGACCGAGTACGCCGGCGAGATGAAGAAGGCGGCGTTCACGATGATGAACTTCGAGCTGCCGCCCCGCGGCGTGCTGCCCATGCACTGCTCGGCCAACGTCGGGCCCGACAACGAGACCGCGCTCTTCTTCGGCCTCTCCGGTACCGGCAAGACCACCCTCTCGGCCACCGGCGACCGGACCCTGGTGGGTGACGACGAGCACGGCTGGACCGACGACGGGGTGTTCAACTTCGAGGGAGGTTGCTACGCCAAGATCGAGCACCTCTCGTCCGAAGCCGAGCCGGAGATCTACCAGACCACCCGCCGCTTCGGCACCGTCCTGGAGAACGTCGTGCTGGACGAGGACACCCGCCGGGTGAACCTCGACGACACCAGCAAGACGGAGAACACCCGCGCCGCCTATCCCATCACCCACATCGCCACCGCCAGCCGGGTCGGGCTCGCGGGACCGCCGGCGCACGTGGTGTTCCTAACGGCCGACGCCTTCGGCGTGCTGCCGCCCATCTCGAGGCTCACCCCCGAGCAGGCGATGTACTACTTCCTGTCCGGGTACACCGCCAAGGTCGCCGGCACCGAGCGCGGCGTGACCGAGCCGCAGGCCACCTTCTCGGTGTGCTTCGGAGCGCCCTTCATGCCCCGCCCGGCGGTCGAGTATGCCGAGCTGCTCGCGCGCAAGGTGAGGCGGGAGGGCACCTCGGTGTGGCTGGTCAACACCGGTTGGACGGCCGGCCCCTACGGCACCGGCCACCGCATGCCCATCAGCTACACGCGCGCCATGGTCGACGCCGCCGTGACCTCGCGCCTCGACCACGTCGCGTTCGCAATTGAGCCGGTGTTCGGGCTGGCCGTTCCCGAGAGCGTCCCCGGCGTGAAGCAGGACGTGCTCATGCCGCGCGGCACCTGGGCGGACCCCGAAGACTACGACCGCCAGGCGAAGAAGCTGGCCGGCATGTTCCGCGACAACTTCCGGCGCTTCGAAGCGCAGGTGCCGCAGGAGGTCCGGGAAGCGGGACCGCGCGGCTGACCGCGGAGCCGACCGCAGGGCTTACCGCGGGGATGACCGCGGCAATGACGGTCGCGACGACGGCGGCGACGACGGCGGGGACGCCAGCAGCCTGACGGCGCAGCCGGGCGGATAGCCGCCGGAAGGATGGCTGGCGAGCCGCGCGGCGCCGCGCGGCAGGAGCACCATGCGGGCGGCGGGCACGTGCCGGGCATGCTCCGGAGGTAGTCAACCCGGATACCGCCCTCCACGTTTCGTGCGCCAGGCACGGCCACGTAGCGGCCAAGCCAGATCAAATCCGAGGGTAGTCTCCGTGTTTGTCTGCTACCATGGGGAAAGCCCGGGTTGCCGCCGGAGCTGCCATGAACGACTTCCGTACCCTCCTCAGACGGGAAGAGAGCTACGCCATCCACGCGCTCATCTACGCCGCGGAGAACCCCGGCGCGAGCGCGTCGCACATGGCCGAGGCCCTGCAGATGCCGCCCGCCTTCCTCGCCAAGGTGCTGCGCAAGCTCTCCGCCGCCCGCTTCCTGGAGAGCAGGCCGGGACGCAACGGCGGCGTCACGCTGCGCGTCGACGCCGACCGCCTCTCCCTCCTCGACGTCATCGAGGCCATGTCCGGCTCGCTCGTGGTCGACACCTGTCAGACCAAGGCGCGCTGCGCCACGCAGCAGCGCAAGGGCTTCTGCCGGCTCAATGTGGCCTGGGTGACGACCAGCCTGGCCATCCGGGAGACCCTCGACCGGGTCCACCTGTCGCAGCTGATCGACAGCCGCCAGGCGGCCTGAGGAACGCTGGGCCCCGCCGCTACGCCATGAGGCGCTCGAGGGTGGCGATCTCGGCGCGCATCGCTTCCTCGCCCAGCGCGATGGACGCGCCGACCGCGGCCCCGTCGAAGAGGCCGGCGTGGCCACGGGCGTCGAGCTCGAGCCGCAGCAGGGGCACCGCGCCGGCCAGCTCCTGGTAGGCGGCGGCCACCCGCAACAGGTTGTTGGCCGCGGCGGCGTGAGCACGGAGCACCGCACCCAGCGCGGAGCGCGCCGTGGCCGGCGCCTCGCTCTGGAAGGCGAGCGCAACCACCGCCCGCGCCCCGTGTCCCACGGCCGTGAGGACGGGGAAGGGGTCCGATATGGCGCCGTCGACCAGCAGCCTGCCGCCCGCCTCCAGCGGCGGGAACAGCAGCGGCACCGCCATGCTGGCGCGGACCGCGCCCGCCACGGAGCCCGAGTCGAGCTCCACCCGCTCGCCGGTCGCGAGGTCCGTGGCGGCGATGACCAGCGGCACCTGCAGGTCGTCGAAGGTGACGTCGCCGAAGGCCCGGCGCACGCGCTCGTCGAGCGCGGCGCCGTCGACCAGGGCGAAGGCGGGCTCGGCGCGCAGGCGCGGCAGCGCCAGCCGCACCGCGGCGCGCAGGCGCGCGCCCCGGGCGACCGCCGGCACCCACAGCCTGCGCAGCACCGCCTCGACGGTCTCGGGCGCCCACCCCAACGCCAGCGCGGCGGCCACCACGCCGCCGCTCGAGCTGCCCACCAGCAGACCCACCTCGACGCCGGCGCGCGTCAGCGCGCGGTGCGCGCCGACACCGGCCGCCGCGGCGGCGCCTCCGGCGCCGATGACCAGCGCCAGCCGACCCCCTCCCCCAGCCAGCACGGGGGCTTGCGGGGGTAACGGCGCGTACGACCCTTTCATGACGACCTCACACTAGCACGGGGCCCGGCCAGGACGGCGCTCCCGCCGCCCACACCGGCGCACGGTCAGCCGTGCCGCGGCACCACCACCCCGAAGTAGCCCGCGGCCGTCCCCCCGGCGTCGCGCAGCACCCCGAGCGACACCTCCACCTGCAGCACGCCGCCGTCGCGGAGCCTCAGCGCCCAGTCGAGGCTGTGGGCCGGCCGCCCGCTCCGGAGCACCCGCCCCATCAGCGCCGGCACCGTCTGCTCCGAGCCGGGCGCCGACAGGTCGGCCAGCCGCATGCCCTTCAGGCCCTCGTCCGCGGCTCCGGTCAACCGCGCCAGCTGCGCCGAGGCGCGGGTGACCACGCCGCTCAGGTCGGTCTCGACGTAGGCCGCCGGCAGCGCCTCGACGAGCGCCTCGTGGCGCGCCGATGCCGCATCCAGACGCGCTTCGGCGGCCTCGGACCGCTCCCGCAGAGCGGCCGCCGAGACGCGGAGCCGGCCGCGCTCGAGCGCCTGGGCGACGCGGCCGGCGACGCGTCGCAGCGCCCCCAGGCGCGCCTCGAGCTCCGCTCCCTCGCGCCGGTCGTCGGCGGCCAGCACCCCCAGCACGCACGCGCCGGCGCCGAGGGGCAGCACCGCCGGCCTGGCCGCGCGCAGCAGCGGCGCATCGGCGGCGGACCCGCTCGGCCGGTAGCGCTCGGGCAGGGGACCGCCGTAGGCCAGCACCACCTCCTCGCCGGACCGGTAGACCTCCTCCAGCAGCGGCACCGAGCCGTTCAACGGCCACCTTTCCCCGCCCTCGGGGCCGGGCGGGAACCCCAGCCAGGCGTGGGCCTCCAGCGCGCTGCCGTCCTCGGTCGCCAGCCACAGCACCACCCGGTCGAAACCGGCGGCCTCACGCGCGGCCCGCAGCGCTGCGGCGAGCACCTCGGTGTCGGGCGCGTCCCGCGCCACCAGGGCGTCGATCCGGTCCAGCCACTCCAGCTCGCCCTCCGCCCGCTCCGCGCGCCGGCTCACGGCGGCGTCGCGCGCGGTCACGGCCGCCAGGTCCGCGAAGCGCTCCAACGCCGCGATCTCGCTCCCGCCGAAGGCCCGCCAGTCGCCGCCGCGCCGCGCCGCCAGCAGCACGCCCACGACCCGGCCGCGTTGCCGCAAGGGCACGCCGATGGCGGTTCCGGCCCAGCCGGGCGCGTCGGCCTCCGCGCCGTGCAGGAGGCCCTCCGTGGCTTGTGGCTTGCCGCTCGCCCACACCTGTCCCACCAGTCCCTCGTCCGGGCGCACGGGCGGCTCCTCCATCGCCTCGAAGCCCCCGACGGCCAGGCGCCGCACCATGGCGTCGCTGCCGGCGTCGTGGAGGTAGAGCGCGGCGTGGGGCAGGTCGAGCCCGCGCGAAGCGCCGGTGACGACCATGTCGAAGAGCATGGCGGTCGGCTCGTCCCGTAGCGCACCGTGCAGCGCCTCCCGCAGGGCCTCCACCACCGCCTCGACGCGGCGCAGCTCGGCAACAGCCGTGTCCCGCTCGGCCTCGGCCCGGCGCAAGGCCTCCACGTCGACGAAGGCCACCATGCTGCCGGCGTAGCGGCCGCTGCGCTGGTACAGCGGCGTCAGCCACGCCTCGAACGGACGGACCGCGCTCTTCCGCCGCAACTCCAGCTCCACCACCGCGCTGCGCCGGCCCGCCAGCGCCGACGCCAGCTCGGGAACGTCACCGAACAGCGCCGCCACGCGCGCCCCGGCGAGGCCGCCCGTCGGGCGGAAGAGGCGCCCGGCGGCCGCGTTGGCGTAGCTCACCGTCTCGCCCGGCC
This sequence comes from Trueperaceae bacterium, assembly GCA_035266525.1. Lineage (GTDB taxonomy): Bacteria > Deinococcota > Deinococci > Deinococcales > Trueperaceae > JASBRS01. Next base: position 16,246 of record DATFNF010000014.1, read on the forward strand.
CGACGAGGAGCACCGGCTGGTCCAGGTGGTCGAGCAGCTCCTTGGGAGCCGCCCCGGCGCTGGGCGCGGGCACGGCCGCGCCCGCCGGCAGCAGGCCGCGCCCCCCGCCCAGCAGCCCCTGCGCCACGGCGAGCGCGGCCGGAGCGAGCAGGAAGGCGCCCGGGGACAGGCCCGTGCCGCCCGCCGGAGCGCCCGGCTCGCCGGGCAGCAGCGCGGCCACGACCTCGGCCAGCACCGGCATCGCCACGCCCAGCAGCGTCCAGCCCTGCCCGGCCGCCACGCCCGGACCCGCGCGCAGCCAGGCCAGCGCCAGCAGCAGCACCGCCGCGGCGACCATCACGCCGACCAGCACCGTCGCGGCCGCGCCCCACGCTCCCGGCATCCCCACCGTCACCACCCGCCCCGCCGCGGCGCCCTGCCGCAGCACCCGCCACAGCGACAGCCCTCCCGGCGGCCCGAAGGCCAGGGCCACGGCGCCCGCCGTGAGCGCGGCCGCCAGCCACAGCGCGGCCCGGCCCGCCTGCCCGAGCATGCGGGTGGCACGCAGGGCGTACGCCAGCAGCCCGAGGGCGGTCAGCGCGCCGGCCGCCCGCTCCGCCTGGAGCCAGACCGCGCCCGCCGGCGGACCGCCCGCCATCAGCCATAGCGCCTCGCACACGGCCCAGGCGGTGGCCGCGGCGGCGAGCGCCGCCAGGACCGCGCCCCCCCGCACCGCGCGCCGGCGCAACCAGGCGGCCACGCCCAGGACCAGCACGGCGAGCGCGGTCAGCAGGAGCGAGACGGCGTAGGCGTTGCGCACCAACGGCATGGCGTCATCTCCGGTGGGGTCTGCCGCAGCGTGGAGCGAGGCGAGCCCACGAGGCGGCCGGTACTACCTTCGCTACATTCTACGGAGCCGCCCCCTCTCATGCGCCGCGACCGGCTCAGGCACGGAGATGGGCCCGAACGGCACTCAAGAAGCTCACGAAACGCTGGTCTACCTTTCATGTGCAATTTGGTAGACCTTGTTGGTGACGGGGAAAATTCCGGTCCGGCCGGCGCGGTCGCCGCGCGTTCCCGGCGGCGGCAGGCGCCCGCCGGGCGGCGTCTCCGCCGCACATCCGATGGACCGCTCCAGGAGCGGACCGTTCACGCGCGAGCGCATGCACGGGGTGAGCCCATCCGGCGACGGAACGCACGCACCCGCGGACCGCATGCGAACAGGCCGACGCGCGTAGAGGCGGGAGGTCCAACTTGGTCGACGTACAGAACGTGACGAAATCGTACGGCGCGGTGAGAGCGCTCTCCGATGTGAGCTTCCGGATCGAGGCGGGAACCATCGTGGGCCTCCTCGGCCCGAACGGCGCCGGCAAGTCCACGCTGATGAAGATCCTCACCGGCTACCTGCAGCCCGATGACGGCCAGGTGAGCATCGAGGACTTCGACGTCCTGACGCAGCGGCGGCAGGCGCAGGAGCGCATCGGCTACCTGCCGGAGAACGCCCCGCTCTACCCCGAGCTGACGGTGCAGGAGTACCTGCTGATGATCTCCGACGTGCGCCGGATCGCCGTGGCGCGGCAGCGCGACGCCATCCGCTCGGCGGTCCGGGCCACCGGGCTGGAGCCGGTCCTCACCCGCCCCATCCAGCAGCTCTCCAAGGGCTACCGACAGCGCGTGGGCATCGCCCAGGCCATCCTGCATCGCCCCAAGCTACTGATCCTCGACGAGCCCACCGTCGGGCTCGACCCCACCCAGCTCGCGGAGATCCGCGAGCTCATCCGCGACATCGCCAGGAGCAGCACGGTGCTGTTCTCGAGCCACATCCTGCCCGAGGTCGAGGCGCTGTGCGACCGCGCGGTGATGATCATGGGCGGCGTCATCCGCGCCGACGCCCAGCTCTCGGAGCTCGCCAAGAGCGGCGCCGCGCGCGTGGTGCTCGACGCCGGCGCCGACCCCAAGCGCGTGGCCGACGCCCTCGGCGCCGTGCCCGGCGCGGGCTCCGTGATGCGTGACGCCGCCGCCCGCGACCGCCTCGCGTTCGTGGTGCGCGGCACCGAGGGAAGCGACCTGTGCCCCGCCATCTTCGAGCTCGCCAAGCGCGAGGACTGGCCGGTACGGGAGCTACGAAGCGAGACGCGCACGCTGGAAACGGTCTTCAACGAACTCGCGCGCGAGGCCGCGCCGGTCCCGCACACGAAGGCCGCGCCGTCCCAGTCGCCGTCACGGGTCTAGGGAGGTAAGGACTTGCGACAGACGGTCGCTATCGCAAAGAAGGAGCTCTCCAGCGCCTTCGGGTCGCCGCTGGCGCTCATCTTCATGGGCACCTTCCTGCTGGTCACCTTCTTCGTGTTCTTCTGGGTGGCCACGTTCTTCGCACGCGGCATCGCCGACGTGCGCCCGCTGTTCACCTGGATGCCGCTGCTGCTGGTGTTCCTGGTGGGGGCCCTGACCATGCGCCAGTGGAGCGAGGAGCAGCGCTCCGGAACCCTCGAGATGCTGCTCACCCTGCCCGTGGACGCCTGGCGCCTGGTGGCGGGCAAGTTCCTCGCGGTCATGACGCTGGTGACGCTGGCGCTGGCCGTCACGGTGAGCCTCCCCATCACGGTGTCGCTGATCGGCAACCTCGACTGGGGTCCCGTCATCGGCGGCTACGTGGCGGCGCTGCTGATGGCCGCCGCCTACACCGCCATCGGCCTGTTCGTGTCCTCTCGCAGCGACAACCAGATCGTGTCGCTGATCATGACCCTGCTCGTCGGCGGGGTGCTCTACTTCATCGGCACCAACGCAGTGCTCGACTTCGTGCCCAGCGGCGTGGCGGCCGTCTTCCGGGAGCTGTCGACCACCACCCACTTCCAGAGCATCGAGCGCGGCGTGCTCGACCTTCGCGACCTGGTGTTCTACCTGTCGCTGGCAGGGCTGTTCCTGACGCTGAACGTGCTCTCGCTCGACAGCAAGCGCTGGAGCCGCGCGGCGATGACCCGTCCCTACCGCAGCGCCCGGTTGCTCGGCGTGGGCCTGATCGCCCTCAACCTGGTGCTCTTGAACGGTTGGCTGCTGCCGCTCTCGAGCCTGCGCGTGGACATGACGGCCAGCCACCGCTACAGCCTCTCCTCGACCACCCGTGACCTGCTCGACTCGCTGCAGCAGCCGCTGCTCATCCGCGCCTACATGAGCAAGAACACGCACCCGCTGCTCAAGCCGCTCATCCCGCAGGTGGCGGATATGCTGCACGAGTACCAGGTGGCCTCCCACGGCCGCGTCAAGGCCGAGGTGGTCGACCCCTCCACCAACCCCAGCATCGAGAAGACCGCCAACCAGGACTACGGCATCCAGCCGCACCCGTTCCAGGTGGCGAACCGCTACCAGGCGTCGGTGGTCAACGCCTACTTCGCCATCCTGGTGCGCTACGGCGACCAGACGCAGGTGCTCAAGCTCTCCGACCTCATCAACGTGTCGCAGAACCCGTCCGGCGGCACGCCCACCGTCACGCTCAACAACCTCGAGTACAACCTCACGCGCGCCATCAAGAAGGACGTGGCCGGCTTCAGCGACGTCGGCAGCGTGCTGGCGTCCTTGAAACAACCCGCCAAGCTGACGCTGCTCGCCACCCCCAAGACGCTGCCCCAGCAGCTGAAGGGCGCGCCGGCCATCGTGAAGCAGGTCGCCGACTCGATCCAGAGCGGCGCCAAGGGCAAGCTCACCTTCCAGCAGGTCGACCCGCGCGCCCAGGGCACGCCCTACACGCCGCAGCAGCTCCAGAAGCAGTTCGGCGTCCAGCCCATCCCGGCCGGGCTGCTGTCGAGCAGCACCTATTACCTGCAGATGCTGCTCACGGTCGGCGGCAAGACCCAGGTGGTCGTGCCCTCCGGCAGCTTCAGCCAGAAGAGCGTCAAGGACGCCATCACCGCCGCGCTCAAGCGCTCCACCAACGGCTTCCTCAAGGTGGTCGGGCTGTGGACGCCGCCCCCCTCGGGCGGCAACCCCATGATGCAGCAGCAACAGCAGCTCTACCGGACGCAGACGCTGCAACAGCAGCTCCAGAAGGACTACAAGGTCCAGAACGTCAGCCTGTCGAGCGGCACCGTGCCGAACGACATCGACACCCTGCTGGTGCTGTCGCCGCAGGGCATGACCGACAAGCAGCGCTTCGCCATCGACCAGTTCCTGATGCGCGGCGGGTCCGTGGTGGTGGCCGGCGGCAACTACGCCCTGACCAGCCAGCCCTACTCCGGCACCCTCGGCCTCAAGCACGTCAAGAACGGCCTCACCGACATGCTCAAGAGCTACGGCGTGACGGTGGGCGACTCCGTGGTGCTGGACAGCCAGAACACGCAGTTCCCGGTGGTGGTGCCGCGCACCGTCAACGGCGTGGCGGTGCAGGAGGTGCAGGCGGTCGACTACCCGTTCTTCGTCGACGTGGGCGCCAACGCCATGGACCACGCCTCGCCGATCACCTCGAACCTGCCGGCCGTCACCGTGCCCTGGGCGTCGCCGCTGAGCGTCGCCAAGGGCTCGAGCGGCTCCCGCCAGGTCGACGTGCTGCTCTCCTCGAGCCCCGGCTCCTGGACCTCGACCAGCACCAACATCATCCCCGACTTCAGCACCTACCCGAAGCACGGCTTCGCGACCGGCAAGACCCTGAAGAGCCGCCCCCTGGCGGTGGCCATCCGGGGCAGCTTCACCAGCTACTTCAAGGACAAGAAGGACCCCCTGCAAGCGAGCGGGAAGAGCTCGGGCAAGAGCGGGTCGAAGCAGGCGAGCGGCTCCGGGTCGCCCAACGCCGGCGGCGTGGGCGTGATCCCGTCGTCGCCCGACAACGCCCGCCTGGTCGTGATCGGCAGCGGCGAGATCGCCAACGACACGGTGCTCAACCTCGCCGGCCGCCTCGATCAGAGCCTGCCCGCCGAGGACCTGCAGCTGCTGCAGAACGCCGTCGACTGGTCCACCGAGGACGCCAGCCTGCTCTCCATCCGCGCCAACGGCGCCACCACGCGGGTGCTCGAGCACCTCACGCAGGGGCAGGAGACCGGTTGGGAGGTCGGCAACTACGTGTGGGCCGTGCTGGCCCTGGTGTTGATCGCCGGGGTGTGGCAGTGGCGCAAGCGCAACCGCGCGCCCATCATCCAGACCGGCGGCAGCGCGCCGTCCGGCCGTAAGGGCCCCACCGCGGAGGGCTCGCGATGAGCGTCGCCGAGCGCACCGTCCGCCCGTCCCGGCCGCAAGGCCGCTCCAACGCCTGGCTGGGGATGCTGGCGATCGTCCAGGCCGCCATCCTGGTGTTCGTGCTGCTGACCGTGGCGCGCCCCCCGAGCACCAAGACCGGGCCGCTCCTCGGCAACGGGGTGCAGACCTCCGACATCACCGCGTTCACCGTCACCGGCTCGGACGGCAGCAAGGTGAGCCTCAAGCGTGACGGTACCCAGTGGGTGCTGCCCAACCAGGGCGGCTACCCTGCCAAGGCCTCGCGCGTGAAGAGCTTCCTGCAGGAGCTGGTGGGGCTGCAACGCAGCGGCCTGGTGGCGACCACCAAGGACGCCTACAAGCGCCTGAAGGTCACCAGCGACACCTTCCAGCGCAAGATCGCGCTCACGCTCAAGGGCGGCAAGACCGAGACCCTCTACATCGGCTCCGAGCCCAGCTACGGCAGCACCCACGTGCGCCTGGCGAGCGGCAAGGGCGTGTACGTGACGCACTCGTTCCACGCCAGCGACGCCCGCACCGACGCCGCCGGCTACGTCGACCCCATCGCCCTCACGCTGAACGAGGGCGACGTCACCCGCCTGCAGCTGAAGAACGCCAACGGCGACTTCGTCTTCACCAAGGGCAGCGCCGGCTGGGCCATGCAGGGCGTGCCCGGCGGCAAGACCTTCGACCCCACCAGCATCAACGGCATCCTGTCCAGCCTCACCGACCTGCAGCTCGACGAGCCGCTCGGCAAGACCGCCAAGCCCGCCTACGGTCTCGACAAGCCGCTGGCGGTGGTGACGCTGACCACGGTCAGCAAGCAGACGGCGTCCGGCGGGTCCGGCGGCTCGGCGGCCGGCGGCGCCTCCGGCTCGAGCTCGTCGACGGCCGCCGCCAGCACGTCCAAGACCGCCGCCAGCACGTCCAATGCCGCCGCCAGCACGTCCAATGCCGCGAGCGGCACAGCCAAGACCGCGACCGCACAGGCGCCCGCCAAGGCCCCGGCCAAGACGGTCACCAAGACGGTCACCAAGACCACCACCATCACCGTGGGGGCCAAGGACAAGAGCGGCTTCTATCCCATCCGCATCTCCGGCTCGCCGTTCATCGTGCGCGCGTCCGGCGCCAGCCTCGGCGACGTGGTCGGCAAGAAGGCCGGCGACTTCTACGCCAAGCCGAAGGCGAGCAGCTCAGGCATCTCCAGCGGCTCCTCCGGCGCGGCCGGCGGGCTCGGGAGCCTAGGCGGCGCGCCCGGCGCCGGCCAGGGAGGCAGCGCCTCCGGCCAGTAGCTTCGATCTCTCCCCCTGGGCGGTCCGCACCCGCCCAGGTCCGCGGGCGTCGCCTCATGGCGGCGCCCGCCGTCTTCATCGCGGGGCCCGGCTGCGGCGTTCATGAGAGCGGGCCCCCAAGGGGGTCTGGCGGCCCTTAGGTGCGATCGCCGTGCCGTCGACCCGTCCGTTCGCCCGGCGACACGCGGTTCTCCCCGTCAGGGACGCAACGGGTTGCCAAGCCCGGGTAGGCGCCGGCCAAGTGTCTGTTGCTCTAGTCGACGCTGAAGAAGCCTTGCACTATCGTGGGTGACGGTTGGTTTCGTTGTGTTCCTGTGTCGCGGTTTTGCGGGTTTTCTTGTCTGGAGCGCCATTTCCTTGCGATATGCTGGGGCGTGAGGCCACCAGGAAGCGCGTGCGCAG
>DATFNF010000015.1:0-2234 GCA_035266525.1 Trueperaceae bacterium
CAGGTCCGCGATCCGATCGCGACCCAGACTCGTCGGCACCACCGCCTTCAACACCCCGAAGTTCACCACGTACAAACTGCTCGCATCCCGATCCGCCTCGAACAACACCTGACCCGGCTCCAACGTACGCGTCGGAAGCGCGAGTCCGCGGGGAACGATATCGGGCGCCTCGCAGTTGCCGGGCGTTTCCAGAGTTTCGAACGTGTCGAGCATCATGCTCCTTTCGCAATGCTCTCTGAGACAGAGACCTCGGTTGTCTGTGTGAGTGAGCGCGCGTCCTTGCCAGCGAACGCGGAGGTCGCAGAACCAACTACAAAAACTATAGCAGAGGGTGGCGGCCGCTGTCTACCCCTCCCCGCCCCCCGAGTACCACACGATTGCCGTGCCAGACGCATATACTCGGACCCCCTCTCGTGCCCGTCGATACCGCGGCCCGGCGCCGGCCGCGCCCTCCCCGAGGCTCCGCGCCCACCCGCCCGAGCCGGCACGGTTGACAAGCCGGGGACGCCCACCTTACCATTTAAGGTAGCGATATGGAAGACCTGTCCCCCATGCAGCGCAAGGTGTACGAGCGCCTGCGCGACCACTTCCGCCGCACCGGCGCCATGCCGGAGCTGTCGGACTTCGCGCGTGAGCTGGGCGTCCACTACGTGTCGCTGAAGCAGCATCTGGAGGCCCTGCACCGCAAGGACTACCTCGTCTTCGAGAGCCGCGGCCGCGGCCGCTCGCCGCGCCTGGCGCTGCCCGCGGTCGCCACCGGCGTGCCGGTGCTCGGCGGCATCCCGGCGGGTCCGCTGAGCGAGGCCATCCCCGACGCCGAGGGCTACCTCCCGTTGACCGGCCTGCAAGACGGCACCTTCGCGCTCCGGGTGCAGGGCGACTCGATGGCCGACCTCATCCAGAACGGCGACGTGGTGCTGTTCAGCAAGCGCCAGCCGCAGCGCAGCGGCGAGATCTGCGCCGTGCGGGTCGAGGGCAGCGACGTCACCCTCAAGTACCTCGACCGCCTCGGCGCCGGCCGCTTCGCGCTGCGCGCACACAACCCCGCCTACCCCACGCTCGAGGTCGCCGCCGAGGACATGCTGGTCGACGGCGTCTACCGCGGCTTGCTCCGCGGCGAGCTGGTCGACCTGCTGCTCGAGCGCAGCTGACCCTCCCCGCTCCCGTTACCCCGCCGCGGGCCACGCGCAACGCGGCCGGCAGGACCGTTCCCGAGCGGCTGATAAGCTGCCGTAGCGACGGCCGGCCCGCCGCCGCGGGCCGATGCCCTGCGGCGCAGCCGGGCCCGGTCGCACCGACGCGAAAGGACACGGGTCATGGCGTTCGACCCCACCGAACATCCCCACCGACGCTTCAACCCGCTCACCGGCGACTGGGTGCTGATCTCGCCGCACCGCCTGCGGCGCCCCTGGCAGGGTCAGAGCGAGCGCGCCGCCGAGGAGCGCAAGCCCCGGCACGACCCCACGTGTTACCTGTGCCCGGGCAACGCCCGCGCCGGCGGCGCCGTCAACCCGGACTACGACGAGACCTTCGTGTTCACCAACGACTTCGCCGCGCTGGTGCCGGACGCGCCGGCGGCACCGCAGCCCGCCTCCGGCCTGCTGCGGCTGCGGGGCGTGCGCGGCACCTGCCGCGTGATCTGCTTCTCCCCGCGGCACGACCTCACCCTGGCGGAGCTCGAGGTCCGCGGCATCCGCCGGGTGGTGGAGCTGTGGGCGGAGCAGACCGAGGAGCTCGGCCGCGAGTGGCGCTGGGTGCAGGTGTTCGAGAACAAGGGCCCGCAGATGGGGGCCAGCAACCCTCACCCGCACGGCCAGGTGTGGGCGCTGGACACGCTGCCGTCGGAGCCGAGCAAGGAGGACGCCCGCCAGCGCACCTACCTGGCCGAGGCCGGCCGGCCGCTGCTCCTCGACTACGCCCGGCTCGAGCACGAGCGCGGCGAGCGGGTGGTGGCGCAGAACGCCCACTGGCTGGCGGTGGTCCCCTACTGGGCGGTGTGGCCCTTCGAGCTGCTTATCGTGCCGGCCGAGCGCCGCGTCCCGCGGCTGCCCGACCTCACGGACGACGAGCGCGATGCCCTGGCCGAGCTGCTAAAGCCGCTGCTGGTCAAGCTCGACAACCTCTTCGAGACGTCGTTCCCCTACTCCTTCGGCTGGCACGGCGCGCCCTACCACGAGCAGGACCCCGGGCACTGGCAGCTCCACGCCCACATCTACCCGCCGCTGCTGCGCTCG
>DATFNF010000016.1:0-43543 GCA_035266525.1 Trueperaceae bacterium
GCTGCTCCAGGCGCGCCGCGACCGCATCGACGCGATGCTGGGCGCGCTCGACAAGACCATGGAGGCGAGACAGATGGGCATCGACCTGGACCCGAAGGACATGCTGGAGGTGTTCGGCGACTTCGATCCGACGGCGCACGCGGCCGAGGCCGAAGAGCGATGGGGCGACACCGACGCCTACCGGCAGAGCCGGCAGCGCACCGGGCGCTACGGCAAGGGCGACTGGCTGCGCATCCGCCGCGAGGCCGAGGACCACGAGCGCGCCGTCCGCCGAGCCCTGCGCGGTGCTCGGCCGCAGCCCCGTGGGCGAGCGCGACGGCCGGGGCCGCCACGCCGAGGGCAGCGTCGACGCCCGCGTCGGAGCGCGGCTGCCCGAGCCGGCGGAAGCGCGGCGCGCGCTCGCCTCGAAGAGTGGGGAGGCGTGAGGCGACCCCGGCCGGGTCCCGGCACCTCGCCGCTTCGCGCCCGAACGGCCCTCAGCGCTCGCCGCCGCGGCCGGCAGCCGTCGACACGCCCGCTGCCGCCCCGCGGCGCCCGACCCGCAGACCCGGCACCAGCATGGGCACGCGCGCCCGGTAGCGGCGATAGCGCTCCCCGAACGCCCGCTCCAGGTCTCGCTCCTCGAACGCGATGCCGACCAGGATGTACCCCGTCATGCCCGCCGCCAGCAGCAGGTGCCCCCACCCCATCACGGGCACGATCCAGAAGGCCGCCAGGAAGGCCAGCATGAGCGGATGCCGTACCAGCCCGAAGATGCCGCCGTCCACGAACGGCAGCGGGGTGTAGGGCCGGCCCCTCAGCTCGAGCGTCACCTGCCGCAACCCCAACAGGTCGAAGTGCCCGACGAGGAAGGTGCACCCCAGCACGGTGAGCCAGCCTCCGGCGAAGAGCGCCGTCAGCAGGGCGTGCGGCCAACCCCTGGAGGCGTGCCACAGCGCGCCCGGCAAGGGCCGCCACAGCCGCATCAGCACGGCCAGCGCCGCGCCGGCGAGCAGCACGTAGAGCGAACGCAACGCCGCCGCCGGCACCAGCCGGGCGAGCGCCCGCTTGACGGCGGGGCGTGCCATGAGGCTGTGCTGCAGGCCGAACAGCGCGATCAGCCCGAGGTCGAGCACGAGGTCGAGGGCCAGGGACGGCCCGCCGGCCCCCGGCGGCGGCCCGTCCACCGTCCTGGACACCGGCAGGTCCCCCGCGAACACGATCAGCTCGGCGAACACGCCCAGCGTGATGAGGTAGCTGAGCGCCCCGAAGAGGAACACGGTCCACCGCTTCGTCATGATCCGACCTCCTCGCCGTCCGGCGCTGGGGTTGCCCGGGGGCCGCCGGTCCGGCCGTTTGCCGCCGTGCCCGGAAGCGCCTAGAATCGGGGTCACCGACCGCAAGGGCTCCCGCCCGAACCGCGGCGAGGCTAGCGGGGCACCGTCCCTGGACCGTCCCCGCAACGGGGAGAGCGCTCCAGTGGCCGAACGTCCCGACAGCCACGATCAGGGCAAGACCATGACAGGCGCACGGCTCACCCTGTGCGGCACCCCGGCCCTGGTGGCCGCCCCCGGGCGCCCGCCGCTGACGTCGCGCAAGGGCCTGGCGCTGCTCGCGTACCTCGCGCTCACGGGCCGCACGCTGGCCCGCGCGAGCCTGGCCGACCTGCTCTGGCCCGACCGCGAGCGTGCCGAGGCGCTATCGAACCTGCGCCGCACCCTCTACCGGGTGCGCGCCGCCCTCGACCCGGACGCCTTCGACGGCGACGCCGACAGCCTCGGGCTGCGCCGCGAGACACTGTGGGTGGACGCCTTGGCCTTCCGCGACGCGCTCCAGGCGCACCCTCCGCACGGTGAGCCCTCCGCCGCGAGCGCCCTGGCGCTGGCGGACGCCGCCCGGCTCTGCGGGGGCGCGCTGCTCGACGGCTTCCGGCTGCCGGGCTGCCCGGCCTTCGAGGAGTGGCTGACGCTCGAGCGGGAGGCGCACAAGCAGTCGCTGTGTCGCGTCCTCCGGCATCTCGCGGAAGCGGCGCTGAATGTGGGCGAGCACGACGCCGCGCTGCGCTGGGCCGGGCGCTGGGCGGCCCTGGATCCCCTGGCCGAGCACGCCCAGCGCATGGCGATGCGAGCCCAGGCGCAGAGCGGGAACGCCGCCGCCGCCATCGCGCGCTACGAGCGCTGGCAGACGCTCCTGGCGCAGGAACTGGGGATGCCCCCGGCCGCCGAGACCCGGGCGCTGTACCGGGCACTGCGGTCCGGGGAGCCGCTCCCGCCGCGCGGCGGGCACGTCGGCGCCCACGAGGTGCGTTACGCGCGCGGCAGCGGCGTCCACATCGCCTACCAGGTGGTGGGGGACGGAGCGGTCGACCTCCTGGTGGCGCCCGGATTCGTGTCCCACCTCGAGCACCTATGGCGCAGCCCGCCGCTGCGCTCGGTCCTGACGCGGCTGGCGCGGAAGACGCGACTGGTGCTGTTCGACCGCCGGGGCGTCGGCCTGTCCGAACGGCTCGGCGCGGCCCCCACGCTGCACGCCACGGCGACCGACGTGGACGCGGTGCTGGACGCCATCGGCTCGGCGAGCGCCGTGCTGTTCGGGTTCTCGGAGGGCGGGCCGGCGGCCCTGCTGTACGCCGCGCTCCGCCCCGAAAGGGTTCGCGGCCTGGTCCTGTACGGCACCATGGCCAGGGGGCTGCGCGCGCCCGACTACCCGTGGGCCCTCGACGAGATCCAGTTCGACCGCTGGCTGGACCGCCTCGTATCGGGCTGGGGGAAGCCCGTACCGCACGAGGCGTTCGCCCCCTCCCACGCCGCCGACGCCGCGCTGTGGCGATGGTACGGGGAGCTGCTGCGGCTCGGCTCGAGCCCGGCAGGCATCCGTGCGATCCTCGGCGCGCTCCGCGACCTGGACGTCCGCTCGCTGCTGCCTCACGTCAACACGCCCACCCTCCTGCTGCAGCGCCGCGGCGACCGCGTGGTCCGCGCCGGAGCCGGCCGCTTCCTCGCCGAGCGCCTGCCCGGCGCCCGCTACCTCGAGCTCGACGGCGGCGACCACTGGTGGTGGCTCGGCGACAGCGAGGCGTTCCTGCAGGCCGTGGAGGGCTTCGTAGAGGAGCTCGCCTCGCGCCCCGCGGAGGCGGCCGCCATCCGGACGGTGCTGCTGCTGGCGACCCCGGCCGGCGCGGGCGTGACGAGCGACCACGCCGACCCGCTCGCCGCGCTGGAAGCGACCCGGCATGTCGGCAGCGCGCCCGGCACCGCGGCCGGGCTGCGCGCCGCCGTGCACGCGGGCCCGCGGGAGGAGGACACGGCCGGGCTGACGGGCCGCCTGCTCGCCGCCGCCCGGCCCGGCGAGGTGCTCGTGACCGACCGCGTGCGGGACGTCGCCTGCGCCGTCGGTTACGCCTTCTCTCCCCGGCGGCCCGCCGGGGGGCGCTCGGCCGCACCGGCCCTGTGGGCGCTGACGGCCCGCCCCGCTTGAGCCGGCCGTCCTCCCGGCGCCTATCCTGGACCCATGTCCACCTCGAGCCAGCCCGCCCCGGCCGCCCCATGACCGCGGCCGCCTTCCGCAGCGGCGTGATCGAGGGGTTCTACGGCCGCCCCTGGTCCGAAGAGCAGCGTCTGCGGATCCTCGCCGACCTCGCCAGCTGGGGGCTGACCACCTACCTCTACGCACCCAAGGACGACCTCGCGCATCGCGTCCTGTGGCGACGACCCTACGCTCCGGCGGAGGCGGCGGCACTGCAGCGGCTGGCGGACGGCGCGAGCCGGGCCGGCGTGCACTTCGCCTACGGGCTGGCGCCCGGCCTCGACCTGCGCTACGCCGATGAGCAGGACGCCGCCGCGCTCCACGCCAAGGTCGCTCAGGTGCTGGGTCTCGGCGCGCGCACCGTGGCGCTCCTCTTCGACGACGTGCCGCGACAGCTGCGGCCCGAGGACGCGGAGCGCTACGGCCGCCTGGCGGCCGCCCAGGCGGAGACGGCGAACCGCGTCCACGCGCAGGTCCTCGCCGGCGGCGGAGACGCGCTGTTGTTCTGCCCCACGGATTACTGCGCCGCCATGGCCCGGCCGAGCGTCGCCGAGAGCGCCTATCTGCGCGAGCTGGGCGAGCGCCTGGATCCCGCCATCGAGGTGTTCTGGACGGGGCCCGACGTGGTGTCCGAGACCATCGAGGCGGATGACGCGCGCCAGGCGGCGGCCGCGCTCCGCCGCAAGCCGCTGCTCTGGGACAACCTGCACGCCAACGACTACGACCGCCGGCGGCTGCACCTCGGGCCCTACAGCGGCCGCCCGGGGGCGTTGCGAGGGGAGGTGTCGGGCATCCTGCTCAACCCCGACAACGAGGCGAGCGCCTGCCCCGTGCCGCTGATGACGCTCGCCGCGTACCTGCGGGAGGACGCCTACGAGCCACGGGCGGCGTTCCTGCAGGCAGTGGCGGCGTGGGCGGCGCGGCTGGAGCTGGTGGACGGCGCCGCGAGCGGACCCCCCGCGCCGGTCGACGGCGCCGCCGGCGGGTCGAAAGGCGCCGCGGGCCGAGCGGGCGGCCCGGCCATGGATGCCGAGGACCTCGCCTACCTGGCCGACTTCCTCTACCTGCCCTTCGAGCACGGGCCCGCGGCGCAGGCCTTCCTGGAGGACGTCGCCTACCTGCTGGTCACGCCGCCGGCGGCCTGGGAGGACACCTTCGCCCGCGTGGCGGGCGCCGCCATGCGCCTGGCAGGCCTGGCCCGGACGCTGACCCGGCTGCGCGACCGGGAGGCGCTGGCGGACCTGCAACCGCACCTGCTGGCCGTCCTCACGGAGGTGGGCAGGGCCGCCCGCGCGGCGGCCGGCCGCCGCGCCGGCCCGCGAACCGAGGCCCCACCGGACGGCATCGACAACGTCGAGCGCGGAGGCTTCAGCGGCGCGCTCGAGCGGCTGCTGCAGGCGACCGTGCCGCGGGCACCGCATGGCGGCTGAGCCCCGGAGCCCGTCCATACGGCCCAGCGTCCCCGGCGACGAGGCGGCTCTCTACCGCATCTGCCTGCTCACGGGCGACTCCGGGGGGGACGCCACCGCCCTGTACCGGGACCCGCAGTTGATCGGACACGTCTACGTCGGGCCGTACGCGGCTCTCGAGCCCGAGCACGCCCTCGTGCTGGCGGACGGGGACCCGGCGAACGGCGTCTCGGACGGCGACGCGGGCCTGTGCGGATACGCCGTGGGCGCCCTCGACACGGCGGCCTTCAACGCCCGCGTGCGCGAATCCTGGCTGCCGCCGCTTCGAGCCCGCTACCCGGACCCGGCGGGCGATCCCGCCGGGTGGTCGCGCGACCAGCGGCTGATGCGGGTCCTGCACCATCCCGACGACGCCTTCCCCCTCACGCTGGAGCCCCGCCTCGCCCCCTACCCTTCACACGTTCACATCGACCTGCTCCCGCGCGCGCAGGGGCGGGGGCTCGGGCGCAGCCTCCTCGAGGCGTTGCTGGCGCGGCTGCGCGACGACGGCTCGCCCGGCGTTCACCTCGGCGTCGGGAGCCGCAACCTGCGCGCCATCGGCTTCTACCAGCACCTCGGCTTCGCGCGGCTGTTCGCGGCCGGCGAGGGGGGCGCCGTATGGATGGGCAAGCGCCTGGGGTAGGAGCGGCCGGGCGAAGGGGTTGGATCAGGGGGTCGGATCAGGCGCCGGGCAGCGCCGTCACCGCCGCCGCGGCTATCATCAGGGTACGGGTCGCGTGGGAGGCAGGCTCTCGGGGGAGGAGGGTCCGATATGGCGGTGCGCGTGGCATGTGAGTTGGGGTTGCCGCCGGCGGAGGCGTTCACGGTGCTGACCGATGAGGTGAGCGCGGCGCTGGCCCGTGCCGGCGTGCGCCTGGAGGCGGGCGTCGGGGGGCGCGTGACGCTCGCGGGCGCGCGCGACGGCGAGGGGGAGGTGGGCCGTGTGTTGGCCTGGGAGCCGGGCCACCGCGTCGTGCTCCGCTGGCACCCGACCGACTGGGACGCCTCGGCCGTGACCGAGATGGTGTTGACGCTGGAGCCG
Source organism: Trueperaceae bacterium (assembly GCA_035266525.1). Taxonomy (GTDB): domain Bacteria; phylum Deinococcota; class Deinococci; order Deinococcales; family Trueperaceae; genus JASBRS01. Next base: position 5,995 of record DATFNF010000016.1, read on the forward strand.
TACCAGGGCGGGACGCGTGCCACCCTGGAGCACCGCGGCCTCGAGCCGGTCGTCGACGACGAGGTCGAGATGGCGGCGTGGTTCGCGGGCGAGGTCGCCGCGTCCCTGCTCCTGGCCAGCACGCCCGAGCGCTTCGGCGACTGGCTGACCGACCGGCTCGCGCGCCGCCCGGCCGGCGTCCGGGCGCGCCGCATCTACCGGGAGCCCGTCCACCACTACCCCAACTTCCGTGCCATCTTGCAGGAGCTCGATCCCCAGCCCGAGGACCACCTGCTCGAGGTGGGGTGCGGCGGCGGCGCCTTCCTCAAGGAGGCGCTCGAGCGCGGCTGCCGTGCCTCGGCCGTCGATCACAGCGCCGCCATGGTGGCGCTCGCCCGCGAGGAGAACGCCGAGTCTGTCGCGCAAGGGCGGCTGGACGTCCGGCAAGCGAGCGCCGACGCCCTTCCCTTCGAGGACGAGAGCTTCACGTGTGCGGCGATGACCGGCGTCCTGGGCTTCCTGCCCGACCCGGTCGCCGCGCTGCGGGAGATACGGCGCGTGCTGAAGGACGGGGGGCGCCTCGTCGTCTTCGGCAGCGACCCCTCGCAGCGCGGCACGCCCGCCGCGCCCGAGCCCATGGCCTCCCGCCTGCGCTTCTACAGCGACGAGGAGCTCGCCCGCCTCGGCCACGCGGCGGGCTTCTCGGACGCGCGCGTGCTCCGGCGCGACCTGGCCGTGCACGCGCGCGAGGCGGGACTGTCCGAGGACGTGGTGGCGGCGTTCGCGGGCTGGGCCGCGCCCTTCCTGGTCGCCCACAAGCGCTGAGCGGGACGCGCTTCGCACCCCCGTGCCCACGGCGCGACCTGGTCGGCCCAGCCGGGATGCGGCGGCACTTCCCCGTGGTGGGGCCGGCCACGGCACTGCACGCAGCGCCTGCGGACGTGGCGGGCGCACGGCCCCGCCGCACGGGCACCGCTTCGGAGCCGCGCGCGGGCTATCTTGCGGTGATGCCGATCCACGGCCGCAAGCCACGGTGACAAGCCACGGTGACAATCCGCGGCTGCACCCCAGGCCATCCGCCATCACCCCTCCGGACCGCTGACGTGACCGAACCCGATCCCCACAGCCTTCAGCTCACGCTCACCTCCGAGACAGAGGTGGTCATGACCCGCACCTTCGACGCCCCGCGCGCGCTGGTGTTCGAGGCGCTGACGCGCTGCGAGCGCCTGCGGCGCTGGTGCGGAACGCGCGGCGCCCGGCTCGAGGCGTGCGAGGCCGACGCCCGGCCGGGCGGGAGCTTCCGGATCGTGCGGCGCGCCCCGGACGGCGGGCTGCACCCCTTCACCGGCAGGTATCGGGAGGTGGACCCGCCGTCGCGGCTCGGGTACAGCTTCGGCTACGCCGTCGACGGCCGGCGCGACCGCGTCCTCAACGTGACGGTCACCCTGCGCGAGCACGTCCTCCGCGACGGCGGCCCCGTGACCGTGCTGACCAGTACCACCGCCTTCGCGGACCGCGTCGAGCGCGACGCGTACCTGACCGCCGGCCTGGAACGTGACGCCGCCGAGGGCTACGACCGGCTCTCCGAGCTGCTGGTGCTGGAGACCACGCCCGCCGCCGAGGACGAGCTCGTGGTGGCGCGCCTGCTGGACGCGCCCCCCGACGTCGTGTTCGCCGCCTGGACCGAGCTCGAGCGGCTTGCGCGCTGGTGGGGCCCCGCGGGCTTCGAGCTGGTCGACCACCGGCTGGACCTGCGGCCGGGCGGCACCTACCGCTACGGCATGCGCCCGGCCGGCGGGCGCGTCATGTGGGGCAAGCTCGCCTACCGCGAGATCCAGCCTCCGGAGCGGCTCGTGTACCTCAGCGCTTTCACCGACCAGGCGGGTGCCACCGTCCCCAACCCGTCCGCACGCGCCTGGCCGCTCGAGGTGCTCAACACCCTCACCTTCTTCGACGGGCACGGCCGCACCATGCTCGTCCTGCGGGGCCGTCCGGAGGGCGCGAGCGCCTCCGAGCGGGCTGCTTTCGCCGCGGCCAAGGCGAGCGTGTCCCGGGCCTTCGAGGCAACGTTCGACCAGCTCCAGGCGTACCTCGTCGAGGTCGCCGCCGACCGCTGAGCGAGCGCGACGCCGCGCTCACGCAGAACCCCGTCCTCGAAGCGGCGCACCCGCCAGCTGCCGGGCCTCGGCGTACTCCGGCGACACCATGAACAGGGCGCCGTCGGGCACCACCTCGATGTGAAGCGGGGTGACGCCGATCGGCTCGCCGTCGAGCTCCGCGGGCAGCGGAGGCACGGCAGAGATGCGCACCTCGCGGGCCGAGAAGCGTCGGAAGCCGGGGAACCTCCGCAGCCTCCCGCGAAGCAGCTCCAAGAGCAGCCGCAGCAAGCCCAGGGCCGACAGCGTGGACACCACCACCACGTCGAGCCGGCCGTCGTGCGGATCGACGTCGGGATCGAGCTTGAGTCCGGGCCCGGCGAGCTCGCCGACGTTGAAGACCATCACGGTGTGCGCCCGGAAGTCGTGCGGCTCGCCATCGATCTCCACGCGCACGCGCCGGGAGCGCAACCGGAAGAGCGCCGACACGCCGGCCAGCACGTAGGCCAGCATGCCCACCCGGCGTTTGAGCGACCTGGGGGCCCCATCGACGAGCTGGGCGTCCCAGCCGACGCCGGCGACCAGGGTGAAGTGGCGCTGCCGGTCTGGCAGGTAGCCGACGTCGAGCGGCAGCGCCACCCCGCCCAGGGCGGTGGCGAGCGCAGCGTCCAAGTCCCGCTGGAGCCCGAGCGCCCTGGCCAGCAGGTTGCCGGTGCCGCCCGGCACCTGAGCCACCGGCACGCGCCGGCCGGCCGCGATGAGCCCGCTCACCGCCTCGGCCACCGTGCCGTCGCCACCCGCCACGATCACACGCTCGGCGTCGGTCGCGCGCGCCCAGGCGAAGGCGTCCCCCGCCTTGGCGGTCTCGCGGACACGGTAGTCCACGCCGGCCCGGTCGAGCCCCTCCTCGAGATGCCGGCGGATGCCGCCGCCATCGCCGTGGCCGGCGACCGGGTTGATGATCAGCAGCACCCGCTCCGACGAGACCGCCGGGGCACCGCCGCCGTCCGCCCATGCCATGGCTGCGGCCTCCCTCTCGTGGCTATGCGGCCGGCGAACGCCGCCGCTCGACCCTTCGAGGTTAGGGCATGGGACGCGCCGAGCGCTGTTCGAGCGCCAGAAGATAGCGTTTGCGCCACAACCCGCCGCCGTAACCGACCAGCTTGCCATCGGCGCCGATCACCCGGTGGCAGGGGATGACCACCGCGATGCGGTTGTCGCCGTTGGCCCTGGCCACCGCCCGCACCGCCGTGGGAGCGCCGATGCGGCGCGCCTGCTCGGCGTAGCTGCGTGTCTCCCCGTAGGGGATGGAGCGGAGCTCCTGCCACACCCTCTCCTGGAAGTCCGTGCCCGCCGTCTCCAGCGGCGTCTCGAACGACCGCAGCTCCCCGGCGAAGTAGGCGGCCAGCTCCCCTTCGAGCTGGCGGCCGACGTCGGTCGCGCCGGGCACGAAGGCGCAGTCCAGACGGCGCGCGAGGCGGCCGAGCTGCGTCTCGAGCATCGGCCGGTCGGTGAACTCGAGCAGGCACACGCCCCGGTCGCCGGTGCCGAGCAGGACCGGCCCGAGCGGCGTGGCCAGCGTCGAGAGGTGGACCAGGCGGGCCTCGCGGCTAGCGGTCGGGGTGCGACCGGTGATGCGCTTCAGCGCGTCCTGGAAGCCGCTCAGCGAGTCGTAGCCGTGGTCGAAGGCGGCATGGGCCACCGGCGCGCCGTCCTGCAGCGCATGGATGGCCTTGGTGAGGCGGCGTGCGCGCTGGTAGGCGTGGAACGTCATGCCGTGATGCTTCTTGAACCAGCGCCGCAGCCAGGCGGGGTCCAGCCCGCGCTCGCGCAGGTCACCGTCCTTGAAGCGGCGCGTGGGATCCTTCTCCAGCTCGTCCAGCAGGTCGCGGACGGCCGCGGGCGTCTCCCCCGCCGGCTCGAGCGGCCGGCAGCGCAGGCAGGGGCGGAAGCCTTCCGCCAGCGCCTCGCGCGCGCTGCCCAGGAAGCGCACGTTCTCGGGCCGGGGCTTGCGCGCGGGGCACGACGGCCGGCAGAAGATGCCGGTGCTGGTGACGGCCACGAAGACGATGCCGTCGAAGCGCGCATCGCGCGCCATCATGGCGGCCAGCATCTCCCGACGCGGCGGCAGGTGCGGCGCGGCGCGGCCCGGCACGTCCGGAACGGGTAGGTCGAGGGCCGGTTGACTCATGGGCGCACTGTACTCGCCGCCGGCCAGGGGAGACCACCGCAGAATGGACGTCGAACTAGCGGCCGTGGGCCCGTCCCCCGCACGCACGGGGAGGGCGCGCGCATGACGGGGTGTCACGCCAGGGCTGCCAGCACCTCCTCCACCGCGCGGCCGGGCGGCGCGCTGGGGTCGATGCGGAGCGTGCGGGCGTCGAACGCGGCGCCTTCGGGCGTGGCGGCGTCGACGACCGCCACGATCCCCTCCGCGGTCGGCCAGCCCAGCACCATGCGCAGGTCGCTCGCCTCGTCGGCCCGGGTCAGCTCGGCGTCCACCAGGCTCGCCGGCGGTGGCGGCGCGCCCGCCGCGCGAAGGCCGCGCACCAGCGGCAGCCAGGCCTCGTCGACGCCGGCGACCAGCCGCTCGACCGCCTCCCAGCCGCCGGCCGCAGCCGCCGCAGCGCCCGGCCGCCTGGCGGCGAGCGCCGCCCCGAGGCGCTCCCGCTCGACGTCGCTCCACAGCAGCGGCTCCCGCGTGACGTCGCCCGCCACGGCCGCCGGCGGCGGCGGGTAGCTGCCGTCGCCCTCGCCCTGCTCGACCACCCGCACCTCCGCGCCCGCCGCCTCCAGGGCGGGCAGGAGCACGTCGAGGGCGCCCCTGCGTTCCCCCGCGGCGGTCAGCAGCAAGCGGTCGCGGGCGCGCGTGAGCGCCACGTAGAGGACCCGGCGGCTCTCCTCCTCCTCGCGGCGGCGGGCGTCGGCCCTGAGCACGCGGTACATGGCGGGCAGCACGCGCTCGCCGTCCTCGCCCTGGAGGCGGAAGGCCACCCCCGCGTCGCCGCGGAAGAGCATCGGCGGCGCGTCAGAGCGCCCGCCGCGGTCCAGGTCGGCGACGACCACCACGGGCCACTCCAGGCCCTTGGCACGGTGGATGGTGAGCAGGTCGACCGCTCCCTCGGCCTGCAGGGTGGGCCGCGGCACGGCGACCTCGGCGCGCAGCAGGCGGCGCAGGCGGCGCCACACGCCGAAGGCGTCGCCCAGCCCGCGCTGTAGCGAGCGCACCAGGTCCAGGAAGCCGGTCCAGTCCGCCAGCCGGCGCGGCGCCCCGGGCAGGGCCGCCAGCACGGCGCTGTACCCGGTGAGGTCGTCCGCCAGCTGGAGCCGCCGCACGGCCGGCCAATCGCGGCTCGCCAGCAGCTCCCGCAGCGACCGGCGCGGAGCTGCCAGCGCCTCGGGCGGCGGCGCCATGCCGTCGAGCGCCTCCCACCAGCCGGCGTGTCGGCGCCCGCCGGCGGCCGCGCCGTCTCCCCCGATCCGCGGCAGGGTCCCGGCGAAGCGGTAGAGGCTGGGGTCGTCCACGGCGAAGAAGGGCCCCCGCAGGACCGCGGCCAGCGCCACGTCGTCGCGCGGATCGGCGAGGAAGCGCAGCATGGCCAGCCCGTCCTTGGCCTCGCGGGTGTCCAGCAGGTTGCCGCCTCCGCTGTGCACGGCCGGCACCCCCAGGGCCGGCAGGATCTCGCCGTAGATGCCGAGCGGCTGCCAGGTGCGGGTGAGCACGGCGACGTCCTCCGGACGCACCGCCCGCAGGCGCCCCTCGGCCCTGTCCCACACCGGCGTGCCGGCATCGAGCAACGCCTTGATCGCCGCCGCGATGAGGCGCGCCTCGCCGACCTGCCGCCGCGCCCGGTTGCCGCTGCCCGCCAGCAGCCGCACGCCGACGTGGGGCCCGGGGTGCGGCGCCTCGCCGCGCTCGGCGACGAGGTCCTGGTGCAGCGGCCCCAGGACGGCCGCGGAGATCCGGTTGACGACGGCGGTGAGCGCAGCGTGCGCGCGGAAGCTGCGGTCCATCGCGACCTCCGCCGCGCCAGGGTCGGCGCGCATGCGCTCGCGCGCCCGCCGGAACACGCGCACGTCCGCGCCCCGGAAGCCGTAGATGCTCTGCTTCTCGTCTCCCACGACCGTGACCGTCATGCCCGCGGTCAGCAGCTCGAGCAACCGCTCCTGCACCGGGTTGGTGTCCTGGAACTCGTCGACCAGCGCCGCCTTCCAGCGGTCCGCGTAGTGGGCGCGCACGTCGGCGTCCTGCAAGGCACGCAACGCGTGCACCTCGAGGTCGGCGAAGTCGAGCACGCGCCGGCGCCGCTTCTCGGCCGCCAGCGCGTCGCGGACCGCCTCGAAGGCCGACGCCAGCTGCGGCAGCAGCGCCGCCAGCCGGTCGTCCGCCGGACCGAGCGTCAGGTCCACCACGCCCTCCTCGAGGGCCGCGCGGGTCGCCTCGCGGAGGGTGCGCAGCGCTGCCTTGACGCGGGCGAGCTCGCCGTCCGGCCACGCCCCCTTGCGGCCACCTCGCAGATCGATGGCGGCGAGCGCTGCCAGCCCTGCGCCCACCTCGCCGTCCGTCAGCTGCTCCAGGCCCGCCGCGGCCGACGCGCGCGCGGCCTCGAGCCTGTCGCCGTCCTGCCCGCGCAGGTCCCGCGCCAGCGCGGCCGCCTGGCGCCAGGCGGGCGCTCCGGTGAGCTCGGCGAGGGCCTGCCGCCGGACGGCGGCGACGCGCTCGCCCCAGCTCTCGGGGCCGTGCGAGAAGGCGGCCTCCGCCTCGATGGGATCGCCCAGCAGCGCGCGAAGCGCTGCGCGCACGTCCGCGTAGGCGAGCTCGGCGAAGACCTCTCCGGGGAGCTCGGCGAGGGCCTCGTCGAGCCGCTCGGCCAGCCACACCTGCCCCTCCAGGTCGTCGAGAACGCTGAAGTCGGGCGGCACGCCGGCGGCCTCCGGGTGGTCCCGGCAGATGCGCGCAGCGAGGGCGTGGACGGTGCTGATCTGTGCCGCCTCGAGCGCCACGGCCACCTCCGGCCGGTGTGCCAGCGCCGTCCTCACCAGCTCCCGGATACGGGCGCGCAGCTCCGCCGCCGCGCGCTCCGTGAAGGTGACCGCCACGATGTCCAGCGGCTCCAGGCCCGTCTCCAGGTGGTGCAGGTAGCGGTGCGCCAGCATGTGCGTCTTGCCGGTGCCCGCGCCCGCCACCACCGCCACGCTGCCGGGGTGCGTGGCGGCGCCCGCCTGAGCGGGAAGCAGGCCCTCGCCGGCGCGCGTCATGCCTCGGGCTCCCCGTCGCCGGACCGGCCGCCGGTACGGGAGCCGGCGTTGCGGGGGCCGGCGGTGCGGGGGCCGGCGGTGCGGGGGCCGGCGTCGAAAGCGCCGCCGCCGCGCATGCGCTCGGTGCGGGGGCCCTTGCGGCACACCAGGTCGAAGTCGCAGGTGCGGCAGGCCTGGAAATCCACGTCGGGGGCGACCGGGTAGCGGCCCGCCTCCAACAGCGCGCGGGCGCGCGCGGCGAAGGCGTCGAGCTCGGCGGCCCGCTCCCCGTTCGGCCGCACCTCCGCCAGCACCTCCGCCTTGGTCAGGGAGTAGTACTGGGCGCCGCCGGTGGGCTCGGCCGGGAACAGCGCCGGCGCCGCCGCCTCGAGGTAGAGCGGCAGCTGCAGGTCGAGGCGGGCCTTGCCAGCATCGTCCTGAGCGCCCGCGGGCGGGCTCGAGCGCGTCTTGTAGTCGACGAGCACCAGCCGGCCGTCGCGGCGATCGACGCGGTCGACGACGCCGGCCACGGGGAAGCCGCGCCAGCGCGGTGGTTCCGCCCCGCGCGCGGGGAAGCGCCGCTCCAGCGCGACCACCTCGGCCCCGTCGGGCAGGAAGCTCGCTGCGGCCAGCACGCGCCGCAGGGCCTCCAGGTGGTGAGCGCGGCGGAGCGGCCAGGCGGGCACCGCCACGGCGTTCTCCCTCACCTCCGCCTCGGCGAAGGCCGCTTCCAGCGCGGCCAGCGCCTCGCGCCGGAGCGCCGCCGCCGCGGCTCCGTCGCCGGCCACCGCGCCGCCGCGGCGCAGCGCCAGCTCGAGCGCGCGGTGGTAGAGGCGGCCGCGCAGCAACGGCGTGACGTCCTCCTCGGCCTCCTCGGGCTCGGCCAGCCGCAAGGGGACGCGCGCCAGCCAGCGGAACGGGCACTGCCCCAGGTCGAGGAGCTGCGTGGCGCTGAAGACGTGCTCCGCGACGCCGTACGCCTCACCGACGACGCCGTCGTGCCCGTCCGGCCGGGCCGCTTCCTCGCGGCGGCGCTCCACCGCCCACGCCCGGCGCGCGGCGGCGAGCACCGGCTCCTCCCCGCCCGCCGGGTCCGCCGGCTCCAGGATGCGCCGGCGTCGCAGCTCCTGGTCGCTGGCGGGCGGCCTGGGCCCAGGCACGCTCGGCACGATCCCCAACGCCGCGAAGACGGGGCTGGCGATCCCGCTATCCTCCGGGTAGCTGACGGTGAGGCTGGCGCCGGCTCCGGCGCCCAGCAGCGTCCACAGCACCGCCCGGAACGACAGCGCCTCCCGCCGCGCCGCGTCCACGGCCCCCTCCATGGGCAGCCCGCGCGCCGCGGCCAGTCGGCGCTCCGCGAAGTCGAGCACGGCGTCTTCGGCCACCGGCGCGGGGAGCGTGCCCTCCGCCGCCCCCAGCACGAACACGTGGCGGTAGCGGGCGCCGTAGACGGCCAGGGGCGTGTGCAGCTCGACGCAGCCGCCCCGCATCGCAGCCTCCGGCTCCGCCGGCACCCCGACCAGCGTCAGCAGCGCGTCCAGGTCGTGGAGGAAGGTCGCTGCGGCGACCGGCTCGGACGCCGGCAGCCCGACCGCGGCGGTCGCGGCGGCGAGGCGCTGGAAGGCGAGCGCGTCGCCGGCTGCCAGGGTGGGGCCGGGGCCGGGCAGGGGCAGCTCCGCGCTCCCCGCGCTCCCGGCCGCGTCCGGCGGCGCGCTCAGCCCGAACGCTGCCCAGACGGCGTGCAGGCGCGCCAGCAGCTCGCCCCGGGTGGCGCGCTCGGGCCACGCCAGCGCGGCGGTGCCCGGCTGCACGGCCCGCCACGCCTCGAGGCCGTGCGGGTGCCCTAGACGCGCGGCCTCCCACACGGCCGGCGCCAGGCCTCCGCCGAACGGGTGCGCCAGCAACCGCGCCACCGCCTCGAACGGGAGCCCCTCACGGACGGCCTCCAGCAGCAGCGCCGTCCAGCCGCCGACCCGGGTGTCGCGGAGCGGCACGCGGTAGGAGACCGCGACCGGCACCTCGAGCTCCCAGGCGACGTCCTGCAGGAGGGGCCCGTAGTCCGCGTCGTCGCGCGCGATCAGCACGATCCCGTCGGCCCCCTCGCCGGCCGCCAGCAGGCGCTTGGTCTCGGCCAGCGCGTAGCGCACCTCGGCCTCGCGGGAGCCGAAGCGCAGGCCGCGGGCGGCGGGGCGCGCCTCGGCGCCGGGGCGGGCGGCGCGGCGCTCGCCAGCCGCGCGACGGGGAGCCTGTGACAGCGGGGCGCCCGCCTCGGTCGGCGCCGCCGCCTGTGGCGCGCCAGCGGCGGACGGGTCGGGTGCAGCGGCCACGGCCGCGTCCACGGCGAACCAGGCGGCGGGGACGGCCGCGCCGTTGCCCGCGTCCCCTCCGCTGCGGTCCACCACGGCCCAGCCGTACGCTCCGAGCGCGCGTGCCGCCTCGCGGTTGGGCTGGAACATGGGGTCGGGGGCGGCCGGCAACGCCAGCACGCTTCCTCGGCCCGCGACGGCCGCCAGGAACGCGATCTCGGCGCGTCCGATACGCGGGTAGCCGAGCACCCACAGGGGCCGGCGCGCGGTGTCCGGCGATGCGGCCGCGGGCCCCTCGCCCGCCGGGCCTTCCCCGCCGGGCCCCTCGACGGCGCGGCCCTCCTCGGCGCCGCCCTCCTCGGCGCGGGCTTCCTCGGCGCGAGCAGCACACCACAGCATCTCCGCCGGATCGGCCAGGCCGCGGCGGCGCAGGCGAGCGCGGTAGGCGCGCGCCACGGCGGTGACGCGGCCGAGGCGGGCAGACGCGCCGGCGAGCGGCGCCAGGTCCGGGTCCCCGTCCGCGGCCAGGCCCGCCCGCAGCACCTCCTTGAGGGTGTCGACCATGGCGCGGGCCGCGCCGTCGACGTCGCTCGGCGCCAGCGCTTCCCGCACCGCCCAGCGCAACGCCCGCCACTGCGCCAGCGCCGGCGCCGGCTGCAGTCCGTGCGGCCTCAGCACGTCGCGGGCCAGCCGCTCGAGAGAACGCCAAGGAACCCCCAGCGCGCGCGCGGCACGCGGGTTGGGCGTCAGCACCAGGGTGCCGGCCGAGGCATGCGGGTCGAGGCGTTCGCCCTCCGGCAGCAGCATCACCGTCGGCGGCCCGACGGTCCGTCCCTGCTCGCTCGCTGCCTCGCGCACGCCGCCCTCCCGCGCCGGCCGACCCGGCGTGGAAGGCCGGTCCCCGACGCCGCCACGGTACCCCAGCGCCGGCCCGTTCCTGCTGACACCACCCTGACACCACCCTGACACCGCGGCGCCAAGGTGGGTGACGTCCCCCGGCCCGCCCCACGCCCTCGGCGGGCCCCGACGGCTCCTGCGACGCTCCCTGAAGGGACCCGAGAGGCGCACCCGCCGCCACGGGCGGGTGCGCACCTTCTCTCGGCCGGCCCGGCCGCCCCGCGGGCCGCGGCCATGGCGTCAGCGAGCGCGTCCTCGCGCGGCGGCGGTCGCTCACCGAGGCGCTGGGCGCAGCGCCCTCATCATGAAGCTGACCCATATGCTTCTGCCTCGACGCTCATGCGCCGCCTCTATGCTCCGGCCATGCTCGCGGGTGCGTTGCGCGCCGCGAGCCGAGGCGGCGGCCCCGCCCGCGCCGCGGTATCCGCCCACGCGACCGTGCCCCTCACGCCGGTCCCGACGGCCGGCGCGCCGGGCGTGCCGCCGACGCATACCAACGACACCCGGAGGTGCCCGTGAAGCCTCTCGCCGATCGCAAGGCCACAACCGACCTCCACGCCCCCAGCGATGACGGCAGGCGCGGCCCCTGGAAGGGCCTCGGGGCACGCTGGCTGCGCCTCGGACGCCGTCGCGGCGCCCGTACCGCGACGGCCCCCGAGGGCAGCGGGGCCGGCGGCGGCCCCGACGCGGCCCTCGACGCCGAGCTCAACCCCGCGTACGACCGTCTGGTGGCGCTCTACACCAGCGCCTCCACCCTGCACGACTGCGCCCTGGTGGAGACGCGCGTCGGCGAGGACGCGCTCTCCTACGGCGATCAGCTACGCGCCAGCCAGCACTTCGCCTACAGCCGGCACTATCGGGACCGCGCCACGGAAGCCGAGGCCCGCATCGACAGCGAGCTCGATCGGCTCCGCCGCGAGCGCCACGACTGGGAACGCGTGTCCGCCTCCGCGCTGACGCGCGCCCGGCAGCGCCTGTACGGCGCCGGAACGCTGGCGCGCAGACCCCAGTTCGAGTAGCGTCGCCTGGCAGCACCCCGGCGGCGGCGCGCCGCCTGCGAGGCATGCGCCGGGGCATCCGGCACCGGCGCTCCGCGGCCGGGGCGGCCTACAGTGGGCTGTGCCAGGGAAGGTGCGGGCAACGGACCGTGCGGCGAGCCGCCGCATCGCGGACGCCGCGGCCGAGCTCGACGCCGCGCTGCGGGCCGAGGGGACGCCCGAGCGCGCGGAGCAGGAGAAGCGCTACCTGAAGAGCGCGCTGGAGCACTACGGCGTCACGGTGCCCGCCAATCGCCGCGTGGTGCTGGCCTTCCTGCAGGGCGGCGCCGGCGCCGGCATCGCCGCGCGCGAGCTGCCCGCGCTCGTCGAGACCCTGTGGGAGCGCGGCGTGTTCGACCTGCGCTTCGCCGCGGTCGAGCTCCTCACCGCACGCGCCCAGGAGCTGAGCGTGGCCGACCTGACGTGGCTCGAGCCGCTGCTGCGCCGCTCGCACACCTGGGCGCTGATCGACGGCCTGGCCGTCGACGTCATCGCGCCGATCCTGGATGGCGCCCCGCAGGCCGCGCCCGCGCTTCGGGCCGGGTGGGCGCGGGACGAAGATTTCTGGCTCCGCCGGGTGGCGCTGCTCACCCTCCTGCGCAGCCTCCGCGCCGGAAACGACGCCGCCTTCGCGGCCTTCGCCGCGCTGGCAGAGCCGTTGCTGCCGGAGCGCGAGTTCTTCATCCGCAAGGCCATCGGCTGGTGCCTGCGCGAGTACGGCAAGCAGCGCCCGGACGCGCTCACGGCCTGGCTGCTGCCGCGCGCGGCCCGAGCGTCGGGCCTCACCGTGCGCGAAGCCGTCAGGCACCTCGATGCGGAGCAGCGCGAGGCGCTCCTGAGCGCGCACGGCCTAGGCAGGGGGGCCCGGAAGGCACGCTAGTCGGGCCCCCGCAACCCTCACACGGCCTCCAGCTTCTTCTCCGGAGCAGGCGTGACCACACTCCCCGTGCTCATGTGGCGCGCGATCTTCCAGGTGTCGCCGATACGCCGGCCGATGCCGGAGTAGCTGCCTTCCACCAGCACCTTGCCGTTGGGCGCGGTGATCTTGTAGCTGCCGAACTCGTAGCCGATATCGCCGAAGACTTCCTCGTCCTCGACCTTGCTCTCGAAGTGGGGTCGCACGCCCGGGATGATCTTCTCGTACTCCGCGAAGTTGCCCTCGAAGTGCTCCCGGATGGCCCTGCGGCCCCGCGCGACGCTGCCGTCCCCGCCGTAGAAGACGCCGTTCTCGGTGTAGAGCTCGGCGAGCGCCCTCAGGTCCTTGCGGTTGTAGGCTTCCGCCCACCGTTTCCTGTACTCCTCGAACGCGGACTTCACGACGCACCTCCTCGGCTCGGGTGGCCCGCGCCCCGGGACGCGCGCCTTCCCGGACCCGCTATCCGATCGCCGCGTGCCGGCCGGCCGCTGACTCGCTCGTGGACGGCGCGGTCGACCCGCTCACCTCCTCGGCGCCGCGCGGCCGCAAGCACGCGATGGGTTCGAGCGGCCACAGTGTAGACCGCGGGCGCTCCGATGTCAGGCGTCGTCGCCAGGGCGCTGCCGCGGCCGCGCGCGGCTACCGCCGGCAGGGCAGGGGCAGGCGAGCGGCCCGGCGATCGGCCGCCCTGCGCGGCTCGGACGCGCCACCGCCCGATGGGGTCCAGCGGCCACGTTCCGTCACCCCTTCACGCCGCCGGCCGTGAGCCCGGCGATGAGGTAGCGCTGCAGGGCGAACGCCAGGATCAGGGGCGGCAACGCGGCGACGATGCCGCCGGCCGCCATCAGCCCGTAGTCCACCGCGAAGCGCGAGGTGAACTCCGAGATCGCCACCGGCAGGGTCTTGGCGGCGGTGGACGACGTGAAGATCAGTGCGTAGAGGAACTCGTCCCAGGCCAGGATCACACCGAACAGGATGGCGGTGATCACCCCGGGCAGCGACAGCGGCAGCGTCACCCGCACCATCGAGCCCAACCGCGAGGCGCCGTCGATGCGCGCCGCCTCCTCCATCTCCTCGGGGATGGCGTCGAAGAAGCCCTTCAGGATCCAGGTCAGGAAGGGCGTGAGGAACGAGGTGTACACCAGCGCCAGGCCGAGCACGCTGTTGAGCAGGCCGAGGCGGCCCAGCATCAGGTAGATGGGCAGCAGGATGGCCACGGGCGGCGTCATGTAGGTGGCCAGCATCACGTACAGCAGGCCGCTGCGGCCGCGGCTCGGGTAGCGCGACAGCGCGTAGGCGCCGAGCATCCCCGCCACCAGGCTGATGCTGGTGGCGATGCCCGCGACCAGGGCGCTGTTGCGGAGCGCGAAGCGGAAGTCGCGCCCGTCCGCGCCGAAGAAGATGGTGGCATAGCGCTGGAAGGTGGCGTGCGGCGGGATCCAGTGCAGCGGCCGCTGGATGAGGTCGGCGAGCGGCGCCACGCTGGAGATGAGCAACCACAGGAAGGGCGCCACCAGGAACCCCAGCAGGAGCAGTGCCGCCAGGTAGGTGAGCACGCTCGCGGTGACCTGGCGCCGCCGTCGCGCCGCGCTGCGTGCCGGCCCCGGCGCGGCGCGGCGCGGGCGGGCGGGCGCGTCTGCTCTCATCCCGCGACCCCCCGCGACTGGAGCAGGCGGATGTAGACGCCGACGAACACCATGATCAGCGCCACGGTGAGGAAGGCGTAGGCGGCGGCGCTGCCCAGCTTCAGGAAGCTGAAGGCCTCGTCGTACACCAGGAAGCTGAGCGTCTTGGTGGAGCTGGCCGGGCCGCCGCGGGTCATCACGTAGATGATGTCGAAGACCTTGAGGGCCTCCACCGTGCGCAGCACCAGCGCCACCAGCAGCGCCGGCCGGATGCCGGGCAGGGTGATGAAGCGGAAGCGCTGCCAGCCGCCCGCCCCGTCGACGCGCGCGGCGTCGTGCAGCTCGACGGGGATGGTCTGCAGCGCGGCCAGCACCAGCAGCGCGACCAGCGTGAAGTTCTTCCACACGTCGGCGACGATGATCATGTTCATCGCCAGTCCGGGCGTGCCCAGCCAGGTGCGGTAGCTTCCGAGGATGTGGGTCTGCGTCAGCAACGCGTTGAGCGCCCCGTACTCGGGGTTGTAGATCCAGCGCCACATGACGGCGTTCACGACCGTCGGCAGCGCCAGCGGCAGGATGAGCATGGCGCGCAGGAAGCGCTGCCCTACGAACGGGCGGTTCAGGAACAGGGCCACCGCCACGCCCAGCACCAGCTCGAGACCGATGGAGCCGACGGTGAAGTGCAGGGTGTGCACCACGTCGGCGCGGAACTCGGCCGACTGGAAGGCGTGCAGGTAGTTGCCGAGGCCGACGGCGGTCCGCACGTGGCTCAGCAGGGGCGCGTTGAAGAAGCTCAGATACAGGGTGCGAAAGAAGGGGTAGCCGACGACCCCGCCCACCACCGCCAGTGCCGGCAGCAGCATGAGCCAGGGCACGCTCGCCCGGCGGGCGGCCCGCGCCAACAGGCGCGGCGCTCGCCGGGCGGGAACGGTGACGGGTTCGGGGACGCCGGCCACGGGCTCAGACGTCCAGGCTCAGTCGAGCTTGTCCTGCACGACCTGCTTGGCGGTGTTGTCCAGCGCCTCCTTGGGCGTGGTCTGGCTCAGCAGGGCACGGTGGATGTCGGTCTGCAGCCAGGTGCTGAACTGCGGGTACTGGATGAGCAGCGGACGCGGGTACATGACCCCCAGCGACTGCTTGGCCGCCGCGATCAGCGACTCCTGCCCCTGCGCCACGGCCGGGTTGTCGTAGGAGGCCTTCCAGATAGGCAGCGACAGCTTGGCGTACTTCTCCTGCACCGCCTGGCTGGTGAGGTACTGGATGTACTGGAGCGCCTCGGTGGGATGGTTCGAGCCGGTCGTGATGCCCAGGCCCATCGAGCCGTTGACGGCCGAGATCTGGCTGTGGACGCCGTCGCCCGGGGCGGGCGCCACCTCGACCTGGCCCGCCACCTGCGACTCCTTGGGGTCGTTGGCGAGGTTGTACATGTACGTCCAGTTCAGCGCGAACGCCGCCTGGCCGGACGAGAAGATGCGCCGCACGTCCTCCTCGAGCGACTCGGTGGAGGCCGGGTTGCTGAGGCCCTCATCGAGCGAGGTCCTCATGAACTGCAGCGCCTCGAGGCCGCCGCCGGAGTTGAACGCGGGCTGGCCGTTGTCGAAGAAGCTGCCGCCGAACGCCGACAGCAGGGTGGTGTAGTCGCACACGATGGCCTCGGCCTGGCCCCAGCTCCACACGATGGGGTACTGCACGATGCCGGCGTCCTTGATGGCCTTGGCCTGGTCGAGCAGCTCCTGCCAGGTCTTGGGGGGGGCGGTGATGCCCGCCTTGGCGAGCATGTCCTTGTTGTAGAAGAGGTACTTGGTGTCGAGGATCCACGGGATGCCGTAGTAGTGGCCGTCGTAGGTCACGGTGGTCCACGCCCCCGGCACGACCTGGTCGATCATGCTCTGCGGCAGATCGCCGGTGATGTCGCGGAGGACGTGGTTCTGCGCGAACTCCGCGGGCCAGATCACGTCGAACAGCACCACGTCGTAACCGCCGCCACCTGCGGCGGCCGCGGTGATGATCTTGTTGTGCAGCGCCTCGTACGACACGAACTCGACGTCGACCTTGACGCCAGGGTGCTGCGCCTCGAAGTCGGCGGTCATGCTGCGCACGTCGCTGTCGCTGTAGGCGGCTTGCTGCATGAACAGCGCCCTGAGGGTGACGTTCTGCGCGACTGCCGCGCCCATGAAGCCGGCCAGCAGCAGGGCCAACAGGTACCGGAACCGATGCATGCGGGTCTCCTCGTGCGTTCCCTGGGGCAGCTGCGGCCTCCGGACGGACCGGGCTCGCCGCGCCGCCGCCATACCCGACTCAGACGGGGCCGGGCACCCGACAGGTGCCCTCCCGCCCGCTCGGCGTCGTCGACGACAGCCTGGCGTATCCACCCGCGCGGTCCGGCACGACCCCAAGCCCCGCGCGGGCCTCGAGCTGGACGATCACCCCCTCCACGCGCGCCTCGGCGCGACCCGTGACGCAGGGGAAGACGACCTTCGCGATCACTCTAGGAATAGCGCCGCTGCACGCGTCAGCCAAGGGACATTCGTTGCCAGCGTGCGTCCGGGCACGCAGGGCCCCTGACGGGTTCCGTGGCGCCCGCGGAAGGTGTGGCGTGGTCGTCCAGATCGACCTGGGCACCTCCGCCTGACGCCGGCACTAGGCCTGCGGCATCAGCTCCACCACCGTCGCCTCCCCCTGCCCCACGCCCACGCACAACGTCGCCAGGCCGTAGCGCATCGGCATGCCCGCCCGCGCCCGACGCCGCATCTCATGCAGCAAGGTCGTGAGGATGCGCGCCCCCGAGCAGCCCAACGGATGCCCCAGCGCGATCGCCCCGCCGTTGACGTTGGTGACCGCCTCAGCCAGCCCCAACAGCCGCATCACCGCGATGGACTGCACCGCGAACGCCTCGTTGAGCTCCACCAGGTCGATGTCCTCGACGCTCAACCCGGCCCGCGCCAACGCCTTGCGCGTCGCCCCCACCGGCCCCAACCCCATCACCCGCGGGTCGATGCCGGCCGCGCCCGACGCCACCCACCGCGCCAACGGCGTGATGCCCAGCGCCTCCGCCCGCTCCGCCGCCATCACCACCAACGCCGCCGCCCCGTCGTTCAACCCGCTCGCATTCCCCGCCGTCACGGTGCCCCCCTTCCGGAAGGCGGGCGTGAGCTTGCCGAGCTGATCGAGATCCGTGTCGAGCACGTAGCGCTCCTCCTCACGCCGGAACCGCGGATGCTCGTCGACGTCCACCACCCTGGGCTCTCCACGCCGCCGCGGGATCACCACCGGCACGATCTCATCCACGAACCGCCCCCCGTTGATGGCATCCACCGCCCGCGCGTGGCTCTGCAGCGCGAACCGGTCCTGCTCCGCCCGCGTGATCTCGCCGCCTTCGACCTCCCCCGCGCAGGAGCGCTCGAACACGTTCTCCGCCGTCTCCCCCATCGCCTCCAACGGGTACAACGCCTCCAGCGCCGGGTTCGGATACCGCCACCCCAGCGTCGTGTCCCACGCCGTCACGTTCCCCGACGGCCCGAACGCGCGCGCGTTCTTGGGTAGCGAGTAGGGCGCCCGCGTCATGCTCTCCACCCCGCCCGCCACGAACACGTCCCCCTCCCCCACCGCGATCGCCCGTGCCGCCTGGTTCACGGCGTTCAGGCCGCTGGCGCACAGCCTGTTCACCGTCACCCCCGCGACGGTGTCCGGCAACCCCGCCAGCAAGAGCGCCATGCGCGCCACGTTGCGGTTGTCCTCGCCGGCCTGGTTGGCGCAACCGAGGTAGACCTCCTCCACCTCCTCCGGCGGCACGGCGGCACGCGCCACCGCCTCCCGCACCACCAGCGCCGCCAGATCATCCGGCCGCACCTCCGAAAGCGCGCCGCGGATCCGCCCGATGGGCGTCCGCACCGCGCTCACGATGACCACGTCGCGCATCGAGGTCCTGCCCTTGGGGCTCATGCGGACCACGGTACCCCAACGTCCTCGCAGGCCCGCGGCGGCACGAGACCGCTCGGGCGGCAGCTCGGCACGGGACAAGCGCCCCTGACGCCGCGACCGGCGCCGCGGCTAGCATTGATTGGGAACTTTGGTCTTTTGGGATTGTTTTATGGAGCTTACGCGACGCCAGGAGACGTTCATCCGCAACCTCGCGGACCTCTACCGCGAGCACGCCGAGCCGGTGCACTACCCGCTGCTCGCCGAGCGCTTGGGCGTGAGCCCGTTCACCGCCTACGACATGCTGCGCCTACTCGAAGAGCGCGGCTACGCGCGCTCCGAGTATCACCTCGAGGAAGGCAAGCGCCAGCCCGGCCGATCGATCATCGTCTTCATCCCCACGGCGAAGGCCCACCAGCTCATGGCCGAGCTGAGCGCGCACGTGCCGGCAGGCGACTGGGAGAAGGTCAAGGACGTGCTGCTGGAGCAGGTGCGAAGCGGCCATTTCGAGGACAACGAGCTGGCGATCGAGGTCCTGGCACGCGTGCCGCAGGACGATTCGCCGGTGCTGCGGTACTGCACCGAAGTAGCGACGGTGCTGGTGCTGCGGGTGTGGCGCTCGGGACGCTGGACCAGCGTGAGCGAGTACCTGAAGGCCCTGCTCTTCTCCGCGAAGGCGGCAACCCGGGAGAGCCTGCTGCTGCTGGGCGGCTTCGCGGTCGGCGCGCTCGCGGACCAGGAGGACGACGACGGCACATGGGTCGATGAGGTCTCTGGGCACACGGAGACCTACCTCGGCTATGTGAGCGGCATGGACGCCGACGCCTGTCGGCAGCTGGCCTCGAACCTGAACGCGGTACTGGCACCGCTCCTGGGCGGAAGCGGCACCGGGACATGAGGTCGAAATGGCCGGGGCGCCGGTCATAATCTTTGGTTTCTCGGGGAAACGTGGGCATGAAGCCCCAGACAGCGGAGCGGCGCCGTGAAACGCCTCGCGCGCCTAGCGCTCGGCAGGAGCCGCCTGGTGATCGCCGTATTCGCCGTGGTGACCGTAGCCCTGGGCATCGGCCTGTCCCGGATGGCCTTCGACGACTCGATCGCCGCCATGTACCCCGACAACTCGCCGGTGACCATCCTCCACCATCAGGTCGAGCGCACCTTCGGCACCGGCAAGCTCATGGTCGCTGTCCTGGAGGGCGACATCTACACGCCTGCAGCGTTGACGGACCTCGACCGGGTCACCACCGCGCTGCAGCGCGTCCAGGGTGTCCAGCGGGTCACCAGCCTCGCAAACGCGACGCGCATGACGGACGATCAGGGCCTCCTGCGCATCGAGAGCCTCGTCGACCCCCAACACCTCGACCCGCAGAACATCGCCGGCATCCGGAGCTTCCTCCAGACCTCCGACCTCTACGGTCACGGCCGGCTCGTCAACGCGCAGGGCACGGCAGCCTCGGTCATCCTGCAGATCGACGACAAGGCGAGCTCGCGTGTCGTCGTCCCGAACATCGAGCGGGTGCTGGCCGTGCAGTGGCCGGGGCCCGCGCACCTGGCCGGCGGGCCGCTGTTCGAGGTCGAGATGCACGCCATCGCCAGCCGGGACCTGCCGCTGCTCTGCGGCCTGGCAGGTTTGCTCATCCTGGCGATGCTCTATCTGAACTTCCGCACGTTGTCGGGGGCACTCTTGCCGATGCTGACCGTGGTGACGGGGCTCATCTGGTCGATGGGCACCATGGGCTGGCTCGGCGCGCGGCTGACGACCCTCAACGTCATCGGACCGGTGGCCATCCTTGCCGTCGGCAGCTCCTTCTCGCTGCACCTGCTGGGCCGCTACGTCTACGACCTCGCCATGGGACGCGGCAAGGACGAGGCGATCCGGCTGGCCGTCAGCGAGACGGGGCTGGGGGTGCTCATCTCGGGGATCGCCATCGCGGCCGCCATGTGCACGCTGGTGCTCTCCTCCATGCCCACCGTCCGCGTGCTGGGCTTGTTCACGGCCGGGGGCGTCCTCACCGCGCTCGCCGCCTCGCTGCTGCTGCTTCCGGCCATCCTCCACCTGCTGCCCGCGCCCAAGCGCGTGCCAAAGCACGACGCGCCGACGGCGATCAGCGGACGCCTCCGCGGGTTGGCCCGCTTCGTGGCCCACAACCGTTGGGCCATCGTGGCGGCCGCCGCCGCGCTGGCGGCCTGCGCCGGCCTCGGCGCCAGCCGCATCGTCCCGAACACGGCGGTGCTCAGCTACTTCACGAAGGACTCCGCGGTCCGGCGGAGCTATGACGTGGTGGAGAGGACGTTCGGGGGCGCGAGCCAGCTCGAGGTGGTCGTCACGGGCGACCTCGAGGACCCCGAGCTGCTGCGCGCCATGCTCGCCTTCGAGCAAGGTGTCGACGCGATCCCCGGCGTGGGCTCCAGCACCTCCATCGCCGACGTCATCCGGACCATCCACCGGACCCTCAGCGGCGAGCCCGGGCTCCCTGCCACCCGGCAGGCCGTGGCCCAGGAGCTGCTCGTCTACCAGATGTCCGGCGACGTCGGCGACATCACCCAGCTCATGACGCTCGACGCGGGTCAGGGCATCGTCGAGATCACCACCGGCGCAAGCTCCACGCAGGAGCTCCACCGCGTGTACAACGCCATCCAGCATGTGGCTGCAGGAACCCTCGAAGGGCACGCCGAGCTCGGGTATACCGGCCTCTCGCTATTGCAGCTCGCCATCGAGAAGGCACTGCTACACGACTTCATCGTCAGTCTCACGCTGGCGATCCTGGTCGTCATCGTCATCGATAGCCTGGTGCGCTCGCTTCCGGCGGCACTGGTCACGATCCTGGCGCTCCTCGTGACGATCGTCCT
Source organism: Trueperaceae bacterium (assembly GCA_035266525.1). Taxonomy (GTDB): domain Bacteria; phylum Deinococcota; class Deinococci; order Deinococcales; family Trueperaceae; genus JASBRS01. The sequence goes on from DATFNF010000016.1 coordinate 26,857, forward strand.
GCAGTACGGCGTACTCGGGTACCTCGGCATCCCGCTGGACCTGGCGACCATGCTTCTCGGCGCGCTCGCCATCGGGGTGGGCGACTACGCCATCCACCTCACGGTCCGTTACATGGAGGAACGCCGGCGCGGGCACGATCCCGAGGTCGCCATGGAGCGGAGTCTCACCACCTCGGGCCGCTCGATCTTCTTCACGGCCCTCACGCTCGGAGCGGGCTTCGCCGCGATGATCGTCAGCAACTTCGTGCCGATCCGCACCCTCGGCTCGCTCATGGACTTCACGGTGGCGTCGATCGGAATCATGTCGCTCACCCTGCTTCCCGCGGCCTGTCTGATCTTCCTGCGCAACCCCCGTTCGCCCCGTACCACCCATCGGGAGGTGTCCAAGCATGCCTAGGCACGTGTTCCTTACCCTGCTCGCGGCGTTCTGCGTCGCGGCCGGCGCCGGGCTGGGGTACGGCCAGAAGTACACGACCGGCGAGGCGGTCATGGCCGCCGTCGACGCCCGGCCGACGCCAGCAGGCCTGATCTCGACCATGACCATGACCATCACGACGCGTTCCGGTCAGTCCCTCACACGCCAGATGCAAGTCTGGTCGGCCAACGACGGCAAGAAGGAGGTCGTGAAGTTCACCGCGCCCCCCGACATCGCCGGATCGGGTTTCCTGTCCGTCGAGAGCCCGGATGGCAGCACCGTCTCGATGGTCTACCTTCCGGCGCTGGACCGCACGCGGCGCATCGCCGGAGGCCAGAAGCAGGAAGCGTTCTTCGGCTCGGACTTCTCCTACGAGGACATCAGCGACCTGCAGACCGGCACCCACGAGAAGTACGAGAACGAGTTGCTGAAGGTCGATGCCGGACCGGTGTACGTGGTGCAGGCAACGCCCAAGCCGGGCGCCGAAACGTCCTACAGCAAGCTCGTCCTGGATGTGCCGGAGGCGACTCTCGTCCCGAGTCGGATCGAGTTCTATCGCGACGGCGCGCTCCTCAAGATCATGACCATCAGCAAGACCACCGTGGTGGACGGCTACACCATGCCGAGCGACATCCGCATGGAGTCGGCGGCCGGCTCGACCACCACCCTCCAGCAGAGCGACTTCTCCGTCCAGACGGCCATCCCGGATGACGTCTTCACGGAACGCTTCCTGACGAGGAGGTGAGCCATGCGGCGCATCCCCGCCGCCACCCTGGCGGCCCACCTGGCAGCCGTCCTGGCGCTCTCCTTGAGCGGCCCGGCCGTCGCCCAGAGCGGCATCCACGTCGGTGGGCAGGTCGCGACTACCTTCGGCGTCGCTTTCGATGGCACCATCCCCGTGGCGTCCGCCCAGCTCGAGCTGCGCGCCAGCGGCGACGTGGGGGGCGGTGTCTTCCCCGACGCCAGCTTCGAGGCCGAGCTCATCGGCAGCTATGATGGCGCCGGCACCGGCACCGACGTGCATCTCGGCAAGGCCTACGCCACCGTCTACCTCGGCGACACCGACCTCGTAGTAGGGCAACAGATCGCCTTCTGGGGCTCCACCGACGCGGTGAACCCCGAAGACGTCATCAATCCTCGCGACCTCAGCTTCCCGGCAGCCGATCCCGCTGACGAGCGCATCCCCATCCCCATGGTCCGCGCCATCATCCACGACGGCAAGGACGGCCTCAAACTCGACCTCGTGCTGGTGCCTGTCTTCCGAGTCTCCAAGGTACCCGGGCCGGCCTGGCAGACCACGTCTCCGGCCACCCTCCAGCTCCCGCCCGGCGTCACCGTCGTGGGCCAGGCCGACACCGCGGACAACCTTCCGGCCGCGAAGCTCGCCAACGTGCAGTTCGGCGCCCGCATGACCCTCGACCTCGACATCCTCAACGGCGGCGACGTCAGCGTGGCCTACTTCCACGGCATCCGCACCACCCCCACCGCCAGCGCCACCCTGCTCCCCACCGCCACCCCGGGGCAGGTGCTGGTGCAACCGGTCCTGGACTACGATCGCTACGATCTGCTCGGCGCCGACTTCTCGCTCGCCACCGCCCAGGCCGTCTTCCGCGGCGAAGCCGCCTACACCTTCACGCACGACCCCAACGGCACCGACCCCACCATCGGCAACCCCGGCTTCCAGGCCGTGCTCGAAGCCGAACACACCTTCCCCAGCGGCGCCGTCGCTACCCTCGAAGGCATCCTCGAGCACACGAACGGCGACCAGGGCCGGGACAACGCCGCCACCGCCTTCAGCTCGCTCGCCACCATCCAGTACGACGCCACCGCACGCCTCACCGCCCAGGCCGCGTGGCTCCACGACTACAGCGACGGCAGCGGCATGCTCCGCCCGAGCCTCAGCTACACGTTCGCCGACGGCGTCACCGGCAACGCCGAGCTGTTCGTGTTCTACGGGCGGGACGGCAGCCGCTACGGGGACTGGCGGGACAACAGCCAGCTCAGGGTAGGCCTGACGTACGCGTTCTAGGCCCGGCGCTCCAGATCCGGCGCTCCAGATCCGGCGTTTCCGGGTCCGGCGTCTCCGGGTCCGGCGTCTCCCAGTCCGGCGCGCCAGCTCGGCCGTCCGCCGTTCCGTGCCGGGTCCCCGGCACGACCATCATGGATGCGCGTCTCGTCCGGAGCGTCGCTAGCGGTGCCCGTTGCGGCTATGCCGTCACGCGCACCCACTTGAAGCCGCCGCAGCTGCGGGCCACCTTGTGGACGCCGGCCATGTGGCTGGCGTAGACGCGCGCGCGGTCGTCGGCGGCGCGGGCGGTCAGCCTGCGCTTGCTTGCCGCCATCTTCTCGGCATCGACCCAGCGCACGTCCGGTCCGCCCCCGCGGAGCTCCACCGTGTGGTGGAAGAGGTCCCCGACGACGTAGACCACGTCGGCCGCGACCTGGGCGCGCACCAGCTGGTGCCCCGGCGACTCGCCCGGCGCCGGCACCAGCCGGATGCCGCCTCCGAGATCGATGTCGGCGACCGCATCGCCGTCCGCCTCGGTGAGCGTGAGCAGGCCGAGGCGCTCGAGCACCGCGACGGTCCGCTCCGCGAGCGGCCCGGCCTCCTCCGGGTCGGGCGGCCAGTCGCCGCGGCCCAGGTAGTGGCGGGCGTTGGGGAAGGTCGGGGCCAGCCCGTCGCCCTGGCGCCGGGTCAGCGCGCCGTAGTGGTCGAAGTGGAGGTGGGTGACGACGACGTCGGTGATGTCCTCGGGCGCGATGCCGCGGCTGCGCAGCTGCGTCGCCAGCGGGGGCGGCGCCTGGTAGCCGGGGAGGAGGTAGATCTCCGGCGTGTCCGCCTCGTCGTAGTGCGGGGCGTCGACCAGCACAGAACGCCCCGGCAGCGCCAGGTGGAAGGCCTGCACCGGGATGGTCGCGGTGGTCTCCTCCGTCGACCCTGCCACCGCCCCGGGTCCGTAGGCCTGGGCCAGGTCGAAGCGGAGCCTGGCGATCTCGATGGGCGTGACGGCGACCTGGTCCATCGCTCTGCCTTCCTGGACGGTCGCGGGCCGAGCCGGGGCCCTCGCGCGCGTCCGCCGCGGCGCACCTCCGGCCGCCTCTGCGCCGCGCCCGCGGCGGCGCGGCCGGCGCCGCCGGCTAGTCTCCCAGCACCAGCGCGAACATCAGCGGCGCCACGATGGTCGCGTCCGACTCGACGACGTACCTGGGGGTGTCCACGGACAGCTTGCCCCAGGTGATCTTCTCGTTGGGCACGGCGCCCGAGTAGGAGCCGTAGCTGGTGGTGGAGTCGCTGATCTGGCAGAAGTAACCCCACATCGGCACGCCGGCCCGCTGCAGGTCCTGGTGGAGCATCGGCACCACGCAGATGGGGAAGTCCCCGGCGATGCCCCCACCGACCTGGAAGAAGCCGACGCTGCGCGATGCGGCGGTGCGGGTGTACCAGTCGGCGAGGAAGGTCATGGCCTCGATGCCGTCCCGGACGGTGTGCACGTCGCCGATCTCGCCGCCGATGACGTGGGCGGCGAACATGTTCCCGGTGGTGGAGTCCTCCCAACCGGGCGTGACGATGGGCAGGTCCTTCTCGGCCGCGGCCACCAGCCAGGAGTCGGCGGGGTCGATCTGGTAGTGCTGCTCCAGCGCGCCGGAGCGGATGAGCCGGTAGAGGAACTCGTGCGGGAAGTAGCGCTCCCCGGCGGCGTCCGCGCGCGTCCACTCCGCCAGCAGGGCACCCTCCAGCCGGCGCATCGCCTCCTCCTCGGGGATGCAGGTGTCGGTGACGCGGTTCATGTGGCGGTCGAGCAACCCCTGCTCCTCGTGAGGGGTGAGGTCCCGGTAGTGGGGCACGCGCTCGTAGTAGTCGTGCGCGATGAGGTTGAAGAGATCCTCCTCGAGGTTGGCGCCCGTCGTGCTGATGATGTGGACCATGTCGCGGCGGATCATCTCGGCCAGCGACAGCCCCAGCTCGCCGGTGCTCATGGCGCCCGCGAGCGTGACCATCATCGCGCCGCCCGCGTCCAGGTGCCGGACGTAGGCGTCCGCGGCATCCACCAACGTGGCCGCGTTGAAGTGCCGGAAGTGGCGACGGACGAAGTCGCTCACCGGGCTGTCGGTACGTGCCTGTGGACTCGCGATGCTCATGATCCCCCATCCTATGCGCTCGGCAGGCGCCAACGAGTGCGCGGCAGCCAGGCCAGGGCGTCGGGCAAGCGCCCACCCCGGCTGCCCGAGAACGGCGGACCCGCACTCCGCAGTGGGGCGCCAGACTCGAGGTGGAACGGGTCGAGGGTGCCGCCACGGGACGCTCGGCGGGAGAGCCGCGCCACCGCACGTCACGCGCTCGCCCGGAAAGGATGGAGCCATGCTGGTCACCTCGGCCGGGTTCCTCGTGGTTGCGGCGCTCGTCCTCCTCGCCATCGTGGCGGTCGCCATCACCGCCTGGCGCGGCGGCGCCGGCAACCGCCCGCTGACGCCGCTCGGCGGGCTCGCGCTGGCGTTCGTGCTCGCCAGCCTCGTCTTCGGTGAGGTGCGCGCCCTGGGCTACGGGCTGATGGCCGTGGGGGTGTGCCTGGCAGTCCTGGACATCGTCCGACGGCAGCGACGGCGGCGATGAGGCCGGGTATGACCTGGCACCTCTGGCGCCGCGAGCGCTTCGCGGACCCCGTACCGCAGGCTGCGTGGGCCGAGGACACCTACGAGCAGATCACGGACCCGTTCGACGAGGCCGGCGCCTACTGGGACTACCGCGTCGTCCCGGACGCGGCCACCTGGTCGGGCCCGTGGATGCCGCAGCGGCGAGCGCCGCGGCGGACGTCACCATTCCGCTCGTTCCGGAAGCACCTGGAGTACGGCGAGGACGGCTGGCTCGGGCTCGAGCTCTACGCCAGGGACGGCGACAACGACGGCGTCATCTCGAACGCGGACGGCGCCCCGGCCTTGGCCGCGGTGACGGCCGGCGGCACCCCGGCCCTGCGCCTCGACACGCCCCGCCACACCGACGCGGCCCTCGTCCACAACATCCGGCCCCTACCGCGCTTCTACCGCGTGGAGCTGCGCGTGGGATGCCCGCACTTCACCCTGGCCGAGCTCGACGGCAACGAGATGGGGGATCCCTGGAGCGGCGCCGCGCAGGGCAACGGCCTCTACTTCCTCGCCATCCTCGACGCACTGCCCGTCCCGCACAACAACACCTGGATCCACCCGCACAAGATCGTATCGATCGACAGCTTCGTGACCGCCGCCATCGAGGAGGACGTCGGCAGGCCGGGCCCGGTGAACGTGGAGTACATGGGACTCAGGGATTACGAGGGCTTGGACGCCGCCGCCGGGCCGAACGACTTCGCCTACCATGTTCACTGCCTGGCAGCCGACGGCAACCACTGGTACGCCGACAACCGCGCCGCCTGCTGCTACCGGCAGGACGGCTGGTACGACGTCATGATAGAGCGACACCTGACGGGGTTCACCATGTCGATCGCCGGGCGCTTCGACGGCGAGGATCGGCGGCGCGTCGTGCGAGGCGCCATCGGCTTCGACGAAGGCAAGGTCTGGCATTACGACCGACCCGGTGAGCCCGCGCCTGCCTTCGCCACCAACCCCGCAACCTGGCATCCGGGCGGGCATCCGCACTACTTCGCGTTCGGCGTGCCCCACATCAACTGGTACCGCGGGCACGCTCTCTTCGCCGATCTGCGCGTCTACGAAGGCGAGCCTGCAACGGCCACGACGCCCGGCAGCTGACGCCGCGGAGCGCGTTCCGGACACCACCTCTCGCGGCCTGGAGCGCGGCCTGTGGGCTCGCCGGTGACAACCGTCCCTGGCGGCGCCCACGAACCTCCGGCACAATGATCATGGACCTTCCGGAACTCACAACGCCATTCCGCATACCGGAAGCGGAGGGCACACGTGGCCTTGACGCCATGGCAGCCACCTATCGGGCCGTCGACCGCGCGCTCGACGTGGTGTTCGCTCTGTCGCTGGTCCCGTTCCGATCGACCGCACGCGACGCACGAGCCTGACGACGGGATCCACGGGAGCCCGCGCCGAGAGGGGTGAGCTCACACTCGGCCGGCGCTGTCAGCCGGCACGAGATCCAAGCCATCGCAGCGAGCACCGGGCTTTCGCCGTGATCACGTGAGGTCCACTCCTTAGGAGGAAGAGCCATGAGGACGACAGTCAGGCGAATCGTCTTGATGCTGGCCGTGGCGCTGACCGGATTGGCCATGGCCCAGACCGAGATCCGCGTGATCTCCTTCTCGCAGGGGTTCGCCTTCCCCGACCTCTTCGGAACGTCAGGCACGGAGAAGACGGACATCCTCAAGCAGTTCGAGCAAGCGAACGACATCAAGGTCGCCATCGAGTGGGGCGACGAAGCGTCCGTGAGACAGAAGGTGCTCACCGACCTGATCTCCGGCGGTGGACGCTACGACGTCATCCTGCTCGGCTCCGACGGTGCCGTGCAGACGTACGGTTATGCCGGCTTCCTGGAGCCACTCGAAAGCTACCTGGCCACCGGAGATTACGACCAGTACATCGACATGAACGACGTGTTCCCCTCCATCAAGGAGGCGAACACGGTCGACGGCCACCTCTACGGGCTGTCGTACTACGCGTTCGGGCCGGGCATCATCTACCGCACCGACCTCTTCCAGAAGTACGGGGTCGAGGTACCGACGACCATCCCCGAGCTGGAGACCGCCTTGCAGCAGCTCAAGGACGGCCTGGCGAAGGACGGCATCACCGACGTCTACCCGTTGACCATGCGAGGCGCTCCGGGTGAGGAGCCCACGCTCGATCTGGCGGGCTTCGTCTACGCCATGGTGGGGTACCCGGCGTGGTTCGAGGGCGGCGCGGTGACGCCGGACCAGATCCGGGAGAGCAAGGCCAAGCCCATCTTCACCGGGGACTTCAAGCCGGGGTTCGCCGAGTTCGTCAAGCTGGCACGCGAGTACGGGCCTCCAGGCATCGCGACCCACACCTGGGTGGACATGATGAACATCTACTCGCAGGGCAAGGCGGCGGTGCTGCTCCCCAGCGCCATCAACGGCTACGCCGCGCTCACCTCCACCGAGAACACGACCGTGCTCGACAACAGCGACTTCGCGCCCATCGTGGTCGGCCCCACCGGCAAGCCGGTGGAGAGCTTCTGGTCGTTCTCCTTCGGGATCAACAAGGCGAGCAAGCACAAGGCGGACGCCATGAAGGTGCTCGCCTTCCTCACCGGCGAACGGTCGCTCCAGGAGTTCGCCAACCGCACCCAGTGGCCCTCCGTGCCCTTCGAGTCCGTCATGAAGAGCCAGGTGCTGGTCGACAAGTGGGGTGCCGAAGAGGTCGCCCTGAACGCCGAGGCGATGGCCAACGCCAACCCCAAGTACTTCCCCTACATCCCCGAGCTGTCGGACTTCATGGATCGCATCGGTACCGCCGCCTCGAAGGCGATCAGCACGGGAGACGTGGACGGCGCCCTGAATGACCTCCAGGCCTGGGCGCTGCAACGCATGCAGCTCGCCGGGTACTACAAGTGAGGCCTGCGTAGCGAGAAGGACGGCGCGTGGGCTCGCGACGGCGGGCCCACGCACCCCCGGAGGAACGCGAGATGGCCTTCCTGCAACGCCTGGGACGCTTCCCCGCCAGCTTCGTCCTTCCCGCCGTGCTGGTGCTGGCGGCCATCGTTGCGTTCCCGACGGTCTACCTCCTGTACCTGAGCCTGCGTCACTGGGTCATCATCGAGCCGCTGCGCTACTTCGATGGCGTGGGCAACTTCGCGCGTGTGCTGCGCTCCCCCGATTTCTGGAACTCGGCCCGCGTGACGTTCCTCTACATCGTCTCGACCAGCATGGCGACCCTCGTCCTGGGTATGGGGCTGGCACTGTCGCTCAACCGGACCTTCTTCCTCCGCGGCGTCGTGCGGGCCCTCGTCGTGCTGCCGCTGCTGATACCTCCGATCGTCTCGGGCTTCGCGTGGAAGTTCCTCCTGAACCGCGAGATCGGGGTGCTCGGCAGCTACCTCCTACCGGCCATCGGCGTCAAGGCGAGCCTGCTGGCGGATCCCCATCTGGCCCTCTTCAGCGTCGTCATCGCCGACATGTGGAGCCGCACGTCGTTCATGTTCCTGATCTTGATCGCCGCGCTGCAATCGATACCCGCCGAGCTCTACGAGGCGGCGCGCATCGACGGCGCGTCCGTGCTGCAGGAGTTCCGGCACGTCACCCTGCCCTTGCTCGTGCCCGCCATCGTCATCGGGCTGATCTTCCGATCGATCGAGGCGGTGAACACGTTCGACCTCATCTACGTCATGACTCAGGGTGGCCCCGGAACCGCCACCATGACGCTGTCGATCTACGGCTGGAAGGTCGCGTTCACCTCGTTCGACATCGGCCGCGGCGCCGCCATCGCCGTGATGATGCTGATCGCGACCGTGGTCGGCACCACGGCATTGATCCGGAGGATCCGCAGATGAGGCGGCCGGCGAGGAAGCGGCTGAAGTGGGGCCATGCGTTCGTGACGGTCTATCTGGCCATCTATCTGGTCTTCGTGCTGTTCCCCATCGTATGGCTGGTGCTGGGATCGCTGAAGTCGCGCTACGAAGCGCTGCTCGTACCCCCGAAGCTCCTCTTCCGGCCCACCTTCCTCGCCTTCGACAAGATCCTGTCGGGCGGACTGCTCCACGTCTTCGGAAACAGCCTCAGTATCGGCCTCGCCAACGTTGCGCTGGCGATGCTCCTGGGCATCCCGGCCGCCTACGGGTTGTCGCGCATGCGCGGCGCGGCGCGCGACAACATCGCCTTCTGGATCCTGTCCATCCGCATGGCGCCCGCCTTCGGCCTGGTCATCCCCATCTACGCGCTGATGCGCGGCCTGCACCTGCTGGACACCCTGCCCGCCGTCATCGTGGCGCACCTGACCATCAACCTTCCCCTGGCGGTATGGCTCCTGCTCAGTTATTTCGACGAGCTCCCGGAGGACATGGAGGAGGCGGCGTTGATCGATGGCGCCAGCCGCTTGCAAGCCCTCACCCGGGTCATCCTGCCGCTCAGCGGGCCGATGCTCGTCGCGGTGGCCCTGCTGGTGTTCGTGTTCTCGTGGAACGAGTTCCTGTTCGCGTTCATCCTCACCTCGAGCCGGGCTCAGACGGTACCGGCGCTGATCGCGTCGCTGGCCGGCACCATGAACTTCGACTGGCCCCTGATGAGCGCGATCAGCGTGGCAGCGCTGGTGCCGGCCTTCATCGTGGTGTTCCTCGCCCAGCGGTCGATCACCGAGGGGCTGACGATGGGGGCGATCAAGTGACCCGGCACCCTGTCACGGACCCCGGCCCTCCGAACGGCGCGCCCGGCGGGCGGCCGGGAGAGCTGGTCGAGCGCGTACGCTGGGCCGAGAGGAGCGTCGGGGGCAAGGCGGTCCTCGTCACCGGCGCCGCCGGCGGCATCGGTGCGGCCATCGCCCGGCACCTCGCCTCGCTCGGCGCGCGGGTGGCCGCGCTCGACAGGCAGCCATGCCTGGACGTCCCGGCGGAGCTGTGCCTGGAAGCGGACGTGGCCGAGCCGGAACAGGTGGCGGCGGCCGTGGCGCGCGCGGAGCGCGCCCTGGGGCCCGTCGCCGCGCTGGTAAGCAACGCCGCCGTCACCGATGTGAGGCATCACCGCGTCACCGACCTGCCGCTCGCCACCTGGGACGAGGTCTTCCGGGTCAACGTACGCGGCAGCGTCGTGGTCGCCCAGGCGGTCCTGCCGGGCATGCTGCGCCGCCGAGCCGGGAACCTGGTGTTCGTGACGTCATCGCTCGGGCAGCCGCGCGGGGGGATCCCGGGCGATGCGGTGTACAGCGCGTCGAAGGCCGCGGTCGAGATGCTCGCCTGGGTGCTCGCCCGCGAGAGCCGGGACCGCGGGATCAACGTCAACACGGTCTACCCCTCGGTGAAGGTCGACACCGGCTTCTTCGCGCACCTGAGCGCCGCCGAGCGCCGCGAGCTGGCGCCGCCGACGCTGCTCGACGAGACGGCCGCCTTCCTGGTCGGCCTCCGGCCCGGCACGGTGACGGGCGTGTCGCTGTCGCAGCAGCTCTGGGACGACGATCCCGCGTACGTGACGGAGATGTTGGACCGGGCCGGGCACGGTGAGGAGACCGCGGACCGGAGGGCAGAGCCATGACACTCGGCGTCTACGCCGCCCCGCTCACCCCTTTCACCCCCAGCGGCGGTCTCGCGCTGGAGGCCGTGCCCCGGTACCTCGGGTTCCTCCTCGACCATGGCATCTCCGGACTCCTGGCGCTCGGCACCAACGGCGAGTTCGCCTCGCTCACCGTAGGCGAGCGCGAGGCGGTGCTGCAGGCGTTCATCGACGGGAGCGCGGGCCGCGTGCCGGTGGTCGCCAACGTGGGCGCCACCGCGGTGCCGGACGTGCTGGCGCTGGCGCGGCACGCACGGCGCGCCGGTGCAGACGCCGTGGCGCTGCTGCCGCCCTATTACTACCCGTTGAGCGACCCCGGCTTCGAGGCGCTCGTCGACACCGTGGCGGACGCGTTCGGCGCCCCCGTGTACCTCTACAACATCCCGCGCTACACCGGCTACGCCATCCCACCGACGGTGGTGGCGGCCGGCGTCGAGCGCGGCGTCGTGCGGGGCCTGAAGGACAGCTCACAGGACACGGCCTACCTGGCGACCGTTCGAGCGCTGGCGCCGTCGGCCGAGCTGTTCGTGGGCAGCGACACCACGCTCGTGGAGGGACTCGCAGCCGGGGCCGACGGGGTCGTGTCGGGGATGGCGAACACCTACCCCGACCTCATCGTGGCCGTCTACCGTGCGTTCCACCGGCGGTCGCCGGACCTGCCCGCGTTGCGCGAGCGCCTGCTGAAGGTGAGGAGGCTCTTCGCCCGCTATCCCTACCTGGCGGCCACCCGCGAGGCCCTCCGTCTGCGCGGGCTCGACCTTGGGCCGCCCCGCGCTCCCTTGACCCCCATCGCGGCCGGCGACAGGGCGGGCCTGGCCGAGGCTCTGTCCGACATCCATGGCCGCACCGAGGAGGTGTCCGGATGAGCCACCTGCACGTCGAGCGCGCGACGCTACCCGAGGTCGAGAGCTTCTTGCGGGCGCACCCCTACGCCATCCTGCCACTCGGCTCTACCGAGCAGCACGGCCCGCACCTGCCGCTGGCCACCGACACGCTCCTGGCCAGCGCGTTCTGCGACCGGCTGGCGGAGAAGAGCGGCGGACTGGTCCTGCCGGCTGTGCCGTTCGGTTACTCCTGGACGTGGCGGGACCTCCCCGGGACGCTGACCCTCCGCTTCGACACGCTGCTCGAGGTGGTCCGCGACATCGCCGAGAGCCTCGCCCGCAGCGGAGTCCGGGCGCTGTGCACGGTGACCGGCCACGAAGCCAACCGCGGACCCCTGAAGTACGCCCTGCGCGAGCGCATCGTCGACCACGTGGACATCGGCGTCCTCAACCTCTTCTATCCGGGCATGGAGCGGATCCTCGAGGAGGCGGACTCGCCGGCCTGGCGCGGCGCCCTGCTGCACGCCGAGGAGGTGGAGACCTCCATGATGCTGGCCACGCATCCCGAGCTCGTGCACGGCGACCGGGCGGTGCGCGACTACCCCGAAGCACCCGCCAGCTACGGCATGACCGCGACGACCATGGGCGACCTCATGGCGAGCGGCGTCTTCGGTGATGCCACGGTCGCGGATGCCGGCAAGGGCCGCCGCTGGCTCGAGCTGAGCACCGACGAGGCGGCACGCCTTTGGCGCGACTTCCTCGTGGAGCACGAGGTTAGGGGAGCGCCCTAGGGGCGCACTCGAAGGAGGCCGCAGCATGCCCTCGACCGTCCAGACCACCCGGGGCCCGATCTCCGTCGATGACCTCGGCGTCGTCGACTACCACGAGCACCTCTACGTGGAGCCGCCGCGCTGGCTCCACGGGATCGACCCGGACTTCGCCCTCGACGACGTGGACAGATCCGCCGAGGAGCTGGCCAGCTGGGCCGCGGCCGGTGGCCGCACGCTGGTGGAGATGACGGCGGTGGACTTCGGCCGCGACATCCGCCGTATCGCCGAGGTCGCGGACCGCGTCCCGGACGTCCACGTCATCGCCACCGCCGGCTACAATCGGCCCTACTACATGGGGCGCTGGCTCCATGCCGTCGCCGAGGACGACATGGTCCGCGACACGGTTCGCGATCTCATGCTGGGCATCGACGGGACCTCCGTCCGCGCCGGCATCATCAAGGCGGGCAGCGAGTACAACAACTTCAACGACGGCGCCCGGAAGCTCTTCCGCGTCGCCGCGCGTGCGCACCTGGAGACGGGGGCGCCCATCATCACCCACACCACGGCCGGGACCATGGGCATGGAGCAGGTCGGATTCCTCACCGAGCAGGGCGTGGAAGCCCACCGCGTCGCCCTCAGCCACATGGACCGCAACCCGGACCCCGGCTATCACCTCACGGTCGCCGCCACCGGCGCGTACCTGGGGTACGACTGCTTCGGCAAGGCGAAGTACGGCCCCGACAGCACGCTCGTCGCGCTGTTGCGGACGATGGTCGACAACGGTCGAGCGCATCAGGTGCTGCTCGGGAACGACATCGGGCGGCCCTCCTACTGGCGCGCCTACGGCGGCGGGCCCGGCCTGGACTACGTGCTGGCGCGGTTCGTGCCGCGCCTCCGGCAGGAAGGCTTCGCCGAGACCACCATCCACACCCTCCTCGTCGACAACCCGCGCCGCTTCTTCGCGGGAGAGGCGCCGAATCCCTCGGGGGTGGAGGCCGCCACGTCACGCAGCGCATGAGCCGCTACTTGGGCATCGACCTGGGGACCTCCGCGGTCAAGGCGCTCGTCCTGGAAGACGGCGGCCGCGTGCTGGCGAAGGGTCGCGCGCCCTACCCGTTGATCCATCCGCAGGTCGGCTGGTCCGAGCAGGATCCCGGCGACTGGTGGCAGGCGGTGGGGAGCGCCAGCCGCCAGGCTCTCGCCGGGGCGGGCTCGGGGGCGCTGTCGGGCGTTGCGCTCTCGGGGCAGCTCAACGGGCTGGTGCTCCTCGACGAGCGGCTCGAGCCGCTCGAGAACGCACTCATCTGGCTCGATCAGCGGGCCGTGCAGGAAGCCGCCTACCTCAACGCCACCTTCCCGGAGCTGCTTCGGCGGGCCGCCATCAACCCGGCGAATCCCATCTACGTCGGAGCCAAGCTCTTGTGGCTCCGACGCCACCGGCCCGACTTGCTGGAGCGCGCCAGGCACCTGATCCTCGCCAAGGACTTCATCAACCTGCGCCTCACCGGCGAGCTGGCCACGGACACGTCGGACGCCTCCTGCACGCTGCTGTACGATCTTCGCCGCGACGACTGGCTCCGGGAGCTCCTGGACGCCGCGGCCTTCCCACCCGAACGCCTGCCGCCGCTCCACCGCTCCACGGACGTGATCGGACGCGTCACAGCCGCGGCCGAGCAGGTGACCGGCGTCCCTCTCCATACCCCGGTGATGGCGGGCGCAGGGGACGTGACCGCCCTCTCCGTCGGCAGCGGCGCCATCGACGAGGACGTCGTCAGCGTCACCCTGGGGACCGCCGGCCATGTGGTGGTCGCGAGTCGCGACCTGACGCCCGACGGCTACGAGCGCATCTGGCAGATGCGGCATGCTGTCGCCGACCGCTACATCCGTCTGGGCCTCGTCATGAGCGGCGGCCTGTCGCTGTCCTGGTTCGAGCGTGAGCTGGGTGACGAGGAACGGCGTCTGGCGAACACGTCCGGACGCGACGTCTACGAGCTCCTGCTGGGGCGCGTGGCGGCCTCGGAGCCGGGCGCTCGCGGCGTGTTGTACCTTCCCTTCCTGGAGGGCGCCGCAACCCCCTTCCAGGAGCCCGATCTGCGCGGCGCCTTCCTGAACGTGGCCTCGTCGCATGGCAAGGCCGACCTCCTGCAGGCGGTCCTGGAGGGTGTGGCGTACAACATCCGCGACTGCGTCGCGCTCTTCGAGGCGCTCGGCAGCGACATCCGGGAGGTCCGCCTGAGCGAGGGCGGTAGCCGGAGCGACGCCTGGTGCCAGGTCATCGCGGACGTGCTCGAGAAGCCCGTCCTGACCCTTCACGAGATCGACGCCTCGGCGTTGGGCGCTGCCATGATCGCGATGGCCGGCGCCTCGGGCGGAGCAGCCGACCTCGTAGCGGTGATCGGGACGGTCGTCCGTACACAGGCTGACCGCCGGTTCGAGCCGCGAACGGCGCTGGCGCCGCTCTACGACCGCCTGTACCGGCGCTATCGCCAGGCGGCGGGCCACTTGCTCGACTGGGTTCACGACAGCCGCCCGGGCGCAGCCTAGGGCGGGGATCCCCGGCCACGACATCCGAACGCCGCGCCAGGGGCCGCTGGCCGGCCCCTCTCGTGTGCCCACCGCCCCACGGAGCCGCGCACATCGTTCATAATGGAAGGATGTGCGGAGCCGGGAACGGCGTCCGCCCGAAGGAGCCACCGCCACGACCCCCGAGCAGAAACGTACCGACGACGCACGCGCGCAGCGGGCTCGGCATGCCGAGTCCGCTGCGCCGCCCTTCACCCCGCGCGGCTGGCGCGCCCTCGACCCGGTCGCGCGCGGACTCATGTCCGCCCGCTTCCTCCGCAGCCTGGCCCAGGGCGCGCTGGTCGTGGACTTCGTGCTCTACCTCAAGGCGCTCGGCTGGAGCGCCGCCGCCATCGGCGGCCTGGTGGGCGCGAGCGGCGTGGTGGGCGCGGCATTGCTGCTGGCCGCGGGCATGCTCAGCGACCGCTTCGGCCGGCGGCCCTTCCTGCTCGGCTATCAGCTCGCCAACGCCATCGGCGCGCTGGCCGTGGTGCTCTCGCCCAAGGCCTGGGTGCTGGTGGTGGCGGCCGTGCTGCTCGGCTACGGGCGCGGCGCCAACGGCTCCGCCGGTCCCTTCGCGCCGGTGGAGCAGGCCTGGCTGGCGGGCAGCGTCACGCGCGACAAGCGCAACCAGACCTTCAGCCTCAACGCCGCGATCGGCTTCGTCGGCATGGGCGTGGGCACGGTCATCGGATCGGCGGTGCCGTTGTTCGCACGCGTCTGGGCCGGTCCGGCCGCCTACGAGCCGCTGTTCGTGCTCAACCTGATCGTCGCGCTGCTCTCCACCTGGGTGATCGCCAGGCTGAGCGAGCCGGACCGTCCGCGGGCCGGCAGGGATGCCGACGCACGCGCCGCCGTCCCGGAGGTGGCAGGTGGGGGCGTCGGGAGCAGCGCGCTGCGCGCCGCCGGTCCGGCCGCGCACGGCGAGGCCGACGCCGCGGCGGCGACCGGGGCCGCCGTCTCGACCGCGGCGGACCGGCGCACGCGGCGGGAGCGGGACGTGCGAGGCAAGGAGAACGTGGCGCTCGTCCTGCTCACCGCCGTCAACTCCGTCAACGCGCTGGGGGTGGGCCTCATCGGACCGCTGCTGCCGTACTGGTTCGCGGTGCGCTTCGGCGCGGGACCCGAGGCCATCGGCGCGATCTACGCCCTCAGCTTCTTCCTCACCGGCATAGCCGCGGTCGTCACCGGCCAGATGGGCGAGCGCGTAGGCATGATCCGCTCCATCGTGGGGCCGCGCACCGCCGGCACGATCCTCCTGGTGGCGATGCCGCTGATGCCCGCATACGGCTGGGCCGCGGGCCTCTACGCGCTGCGCTCCATCCTCAACCGCGGGACGGCGGGCGCGCGCCAGGCCTTCAGCATGGGACTGGTGCGCAACGAGCGGCGCGGCCTGGCCGGCAGCCTCAACGCCCTCTCCTTCCGGCTTCCCGCCGCGGTCGGAGCGGCGGCTGCCGGCTGGCTCATGGGCCTGGGCCTCCTCGACCTGCCCTTCTTCATCGCAGCGGGGCTGCAGTTCGGTTACGCGGCGCTGTTCGGCACGGTGCTCAGGCCGTACGAGCACGGCACCTGAGCGCCGTCGTCCCGTCGCCCGTCACGCCGGCGCGGGGCTGCGCTCCTCGCGCGCGGGCACGATCGGGACCTCGGACGGCCGACCCAGGACGAAGTCGAATCCCAACCCGCTCAGCTCCCCGGCGTCGTACGGCCCGACGGCGTCGACCTCCGCCAGGATCTTGACCCCCGACTGCCGCAGGCTCTCCAGCACCCCGCGAACCAGCGCACGGCCGGGCTGGTCGACGAGGCTCCGGGCGATCACGACCGGGTGCACCCCCAGCCACTGATACGGGAACTCCGCAGCCGTCCGGGACCGCGTGCGCGTCTCCCCGGACGCCGCGAGCATGAGGCCCACGCCGAGCGTTGCGATCTCCTTGACGGCCGCCACCAGCTCCT
>DATFNF010000017.1:0-24996 GCA_035266525.1 Trueperaceae bacterium
GCCACCGCCAGCCCCGCCATCGCCAGCATGACGATGCGGAAGCCATGCACGAAGGCGTCGTCGACGGCGCTCCGTAACCGCTGCGCCTGGGCGCCCGACAGCGAGGCGGGAGGCGTCAGGGCCGCCAGGTCCGTCCGGTGAGCGCGCACCTGCGCTGCGGCCTGCGGCGGCAGGTCGAGGCTGGGCAGGCTGGCGTTCAGCCGGGCGCTGAACATGCCGACCATCAGCGCGCCGAAGGCGCCGATGGCGAGCAGACCGCCCACGCGCGAGACGGCGTTGTTGATGCCGGAGGCCGTGGCGGAGCGCGCCTCGGGGACCGACCCCATCACCGTCGTGGTAAGCGGCGCCACGCTGATGGCCATGCCCAGCCCCTGCAGCAGCACGGCGGGGAACACGGCGCTCCAGTAGGGGCCAACGCCGCCGGAGCGGGCGTAGAGGAGGAAGGACAGCGCCACGATCAGCGGTCCGACCGTCAGCGGCAGGCGAGCGCCCACCTTCGAGATCAGGCCACCCGACCAGCGGGACAGCAGGAACATCGACAGCACGAAGGGCAGCAGCGCCGCCCCGGCGGCGGTGGCGGAATACCCCTGCACCTCGATGAGGTTCATCGGCAGGAAGAAGAGCAGCCCGCTGAGGGCGGCGTAGAGGAACAGCGTGAGCGCGTTCGCGCCGGCGAAGGGGCGGCTGCGGAAGAGCTCCAGCGGCACCATCGGCCGTCGCTGCCGCCTCTCCGCGACGACGAACGTCGCCAGCAGCGCCAGCCCGCCGAGGAGGGCGGCCGGCACCGCCGGCGCGGCGAAGCCGAGCTTCGACGACTCGATCAGGGCGTACACCGTGCCGCCCAGGCCCAGCACGGCGGTGACGGCACCCGCCAGGTCGAGCCGGCCGCCGCCTGCGGTGCCCGGCGTCGCCGGCATGCGCCACGCCGCGACCGCCAGCGTGAAGAGCGCCAGCGGCACGTTGAGGAAGAACACCCCGCGCCAGGACAGGGTGTCGATGAGGTAGCCGCCGAGCACCGGACCAGCAGCGGAGGCGATGGCCGCGAAGCCGGACCAGATGCCGATCGCCTGGCCCCGCAGGCCCCGCGGGTAGGCGCCGTTGATGAGCGCCAGGCTTCCCGGCGTGAGCAGCGCTCCTCCGACGCCCTGCGCGGCGCGGCTGACGACCAGGAACAGCGTGCTGGGCGCCAGCCCGCAGGCGATCGACGCCAGCGTGAACAGCACCACGCCGCCGGCGAAGACCCGGCGGCGGCCGAACAGGTCGCCGAGCGCGCCCCCCAGCAGCAGCAGTGACGCGAGGAACAGCGTGTAGGCGTTGATCACCCACTGCACGTCCACCACCGTGGCGCCCAGCGAGTGCTGCAGGGCGGGAAGCGCCACGTTGACGGTCGAGTTGTCGAGGAAGACCATGCTCGAGCCGAGCGTGGCCGCCACCAGCACCCAGCGACGCATGGCGCGGCTCGGCCCCCCGGCGCGGTCCCCGCCCGTCAACGCAGGGGCAGCACGCGCACGTCGATGTCCGTGTCCCGCAATGCGTCGGCGACGATCTGGGGGTCGAAGTCGCCCTGGTGGTAGGGCACCGCCACCTTGGGGTGGATGAGCCGGAAGCACTCGGCGGCGTCCTGCGGCGTCATGGTGAAGGGCAGGTTGATGGGCAGGAAGGAGACGTCGACGCGGCCCAGGTCGCGCATCTCGGGCACGCACTCGGTGTCCGCGCCGATGTGCACCACGAAGTCGCCGAAGCTCACCAGGTAGCCGTTGCCGGCGCCTTTGGGATGGTAGGGCTGGCCGTTGGGGCGCTTCTGGCGGATGTTGTAGGCGGGCACGGCTTTGACGCGGATGTCACCCACCGTCGTGGACTCGCCGTTCCGCAGCACGACCGCGTCCTCGCCGAGGCGGTCGGCGCTGATGGGGTCGGCGAGGAAGCGCGTGTCCGGCTTGCGCACGGCGGCCATGGCGCCCTCGTCGTAGTGGTCCGGGTGGTCGTGGGTGAGCCAGATCCAGTCCGCCTTGGGCTGTTGCGAGTAGTCGGCGATCTGGCCGTAGGGGTCGACATGGATGACCATGCCGGCCACGTCGAAGCGCAGCGAGCCGTGGCCGAGCGGGGTGATGACGAGCCGGCCCAGCCCGGTCTCGAACGTGAGCACGTCCTGCGCGCCGGCGGCGCCGCCGCCGAGCATCGCGGCGGCCAGCAGGGTAGCGAGTCTGGTCATGGTCCCTCCTCGGCGCCGGGGCGGAGGCTGCCGAGCCGGCGCGTCACCGGCGTCGGGCCCCGAGCTTCTCTCCACGCTATCGCCTTTGGCGGGGTCGTGGGCGTGGGTGCGGGAACGCCGGCAGCCTCACGGCGGCGGGTCGGCCGCTTCGGCAGGGGGGTGCGCGGCCTCGGAGTGCGGCTGTGGCGCAGGGGCGCCTGCCGCCGGGCGGTCCGCCCTGGGCCAGGCTGCCCGGGCACGCGCGGACCGGGCCGCGTGCTTCGGGCCGGCCCGTCAGGCCAGCGCACCCACCCCGCGGTAGCGGCCCGGCGTGCCGCGCAGCAGACCCCACAGCAAGCGAGCGTCCCGCAGGGCCTTGTTCGCCAGCTCGACATCGTCCCGTTCGACGGCTTCCTCGACGTTCCGGCGCAGCGAGAACAGCTCCACGGCGAAGGTGTCTTGAAGGCCCTTGGCCTTCGCCAGGTCCTCGACGTCCCCCAGGGCATCGGCGAGCTTCGTGCGGATCGTGAAGGGGATCGTTTCGCTCATGACGGCCGAAGGCTACCCATGCCCCGCTCACGGAATCCTTACGAAATTCGGAGCAGATCCGTGCGTTCCGGAGTCCCGTTCCCGTGCTTGCGGCGGTCACCGGCCCGTCCAGGAGGCCCGGGCGCCGCTGCGGCGGCCCGGCGGTCTTCCGGCGAGCCAGGGCAGCCGGCGACCCGTGTGGCATCTTTCACCGTTCGCCAGTCGGCCGGCCGGCGCGGGCCGGTGGTGTCGCGCTGCCCCGGCCGGCGCGGGCCGGTCGCCGCCGTGACGGCTCCCTGCGAAGCGGTCGGTCCGCGTGTGCGAGGCCGTGAGGCAGCATTGGTATGGTTGTGCATTCTCGTTCCGGGGCCGCCGGAGGACGGTGGGAAGCGAGGTGGAGAGGCGATGACGAGGTACCTGGTCACGCGTCGCCAGCGGACCGCTTGGAACTTCTCCTTCCAGCTGGTCGTGGTGGCGGTGTTGCTGGTCCTGGGCTGGCTGCTGCTGGTGGCCGTGGGCGCGTCGCACTTCGTGTTCGTGCACGCGATGTACGTGCCCGTTCTGCTGGCGGCGTTCTGGTTCCGGCGCGTTGGAGCGCTACTCACGGCGGTCGTGGCCGCCTTCGTGGCGGGGCCGCTGCTGCCGTGGCAGGCGGCGCCGGCCGTGTACGCGCACGACGCCTGGCTGATCCGTGGGGCCTTCTTCGTCGCCACGGGCGCCCTGGCCGGACACCTGAGCACGCTGCTCGACGAACGGCACGCGCGCCTCAGGGGGGCGTACGCGAGCATCACCCACCTCTACGCCCGTACGCTGCACGGCTTCATGCGCCTGCTCGAGCTCAAGGACGAGGAGACGAGCGCGCACTGCGAGCGGGTAGCCCGCAACGCCCTCACCGTCGGTCACGCCCTCGGCTTCGACCGCCGCCGCCTGGAGACGCTCTACTGGGCGGGCTACCTGCACGACGTGGGTAAGCTCGCGACGCCGGCGAACATCCTGCTGAAGCCCAGCTCGCTGACGGAAGCCGAGTACGACATCATCAAGCAGCACGCGGCCATCGGAGCGGAGCTGCTGGTCGGTGTCTCGCCCGCCTTCGAGGAGATCGCGGTGGGGGTGCGCCACCACCACGAGCGCTGGGACGGCCGCGGTTACCCGGACGGGCTGTCGCAGCGCGACATCCCCGTCTTCGGACGTATCCTCTCGGTGGTCGACGTGTTCGAGGCGATGACCTCGGCCCGCCCCTATCGCAAGGCGATCCCCGTCGAGGACGCTCGCGCCATCCTCGACGGCGAGGCCGGGACGCAGCTCGACCCCGAGCTGGTGCCGCTCTTCCTGCGTCTGGAGGCGGAAGGGACGATCCACGTCGAGGGCCGGGACGGTCGGCGCACGGGCATGGAGGCGCCCGATCGCTTCGATCCCGAGATGCTGACCGTGGGGCGCCGGGGGGCCGCGCCGGGCATCTGGGTGTAGGGCCGTTGCCGCGGCATACCATGGCGCATGCCCCAACCCGCCCCCAGCTCCCGGACCCGTCTCGGGCGCCACCCCGAGCGCGGGGACTTCGACCGCGGGACCATCGACGCCATCCTCGACGAGGCCCTGGTCTGCCACGTGGGTTTCGTGCACGACGGCGCTCCCGTCGTGGTGCCGACGCTCCACGCGCGGCTCGGCGACGTCCTGTACCTGCACGGCTCGCCGGTGAGCCGCATGGTGACCACCCTCGCCGGGGGCTGCGAGCTCTGCCTCAGCGCCACCCTGGTCGACGGGCTGGTGCTGGCGCGCTCGGTGTTCGACCACTCGGTGAACTACCGCTCGGTGATGGTCTTCGGACGAGCCCGTCTGGTGGACGACCCGGCGGAGAAGCTGGCCGCGCTGGAGGCGTTCACCGAGCACGTGACGCCGGGGCGCTGGGGCGACGCCCGCACGCCCAACGAGCGCGAGCTGAAGGCGACCAGCGTGCTCGCCGTCCCCCTGGACGAAGCGTCCGCCAAGGTGCGCTCCGGCCCGCCCGGAGACGACAGGGTGGCGGAGGGTACGAGCGTGTGGGCCGGCGTGGTGCCGCTACGCACGGTGGCAGGTCCGCCGGAGGCCGCCGTAGGCGTCCCGGAGGGCAGCGAGCTGCCCGTCTATGTGGAGGCGTACCTGCGGGACCACGCCTGAGGCCGGGGGCGACGTCCGGGCGGGAGGGGGCCGCGGCTCGAGGCGGCCGGCGCTCGGCGCCGTACCGGCGCTCCTCGTTCGTGTGCCGGCGGGCCAGGGCGTGGGAGTGGGCGCCGGGGGAGAGCAGGGGGGGCCATGCCCGGCGCCCAATTCCGAGCTATCAGACCTCCTTGTGAAGTGAGGTACATGAGGGTGCGGCGTCCGGCTACGCGTGGTGCCGGTACCGCGGCGCATCGCGCGGCAGGCAGTGGCGGCAGGCAGTGACTGTCCCGTAAGCGGCGCCGGGGCAAGCTCTGGTATGCCCGATCGTTCGCCCGCTCACCTGGTGGCCCGATTGAAGGTGCTGAAGGCTCACGTCCGGCACCTGGCGCGCGATCGCGGCCTGGAGGCGGACTTCGAGGCCGAGCTGAGCGTGATGGAGCGGCACGCCGACCTTGCCGTCCGGTCCGACGCACGGGCGATGGTCGAGGCCGCGATCGAGGAGGTGCGGTCCCTGGCGCGGCGCCTGGCTGCGGCGCGGAGCGAGGCGGTGAGGCTGGGCGACCCCCGAGGCTTTCCCGCGACGGAGCGGGCGGCTACCCTGCGCGATGTGGAGGACGCCGACCTCTCGTGACGGAAGGCCTCGGCCCCTTGGCCGTCGCGCTCGTTCCGCGTCGCGATGCGGCTGCCGGAGCCCAGACGTGCAAGGAGGGCGCCGGGTGGAACCTCGCGCGCCGGGACGCGCCCGGCGACGCGCCCGTGCCGGACCCGAGAGAGTAGAAAGGAGGCGCTAGAGCGCGCCTCCCTCCTGGTGACCCCTACGGGATTCGAACCCGTGCCGCCACCTTGAAAGGGTGGTGACCTGAACCGCTAGTCGAAGGGGCCATCCTGCCCTGCCGTTCTTCTGTGGTGGGTCGTATAGGACTCGAACCTATGACCCGCTGATTAAAAGTCAGCTGCTCTACCAACTGAGCTAACGACCCAACAGCCTCAGTAGTATATGGACGCCCCTGAGACGTGTCAAGGGTCGTCGGAACGTGAAAGTCGCCGTTTCCGAGGGCGTTTTCGGCGCCTCGCCGGAGCCCGGTCGAGCGCCTCCGAGGCGGCCGCCGCGCGCTCTCATGAGCGCCGCGCCGCCGGCGGCCGCGGCGCCGTCGCCGATCGCCGACACCGCGCGGGACCGAGCCCTCCGGTCGCCACCGCGCGAGCCGGCCCCAGCCGGGAGACCCCCGCGCGGCGGCTCCGGGTACCTCCCGGGGGCATCCGCCTTCCACGGTCACGCGCCGCCGTCGGCCACGGCAATAAGCCGGACATGGTGGTCCGTATTGCAGGTGTCGTCGAGCAAAGGAGCACAATGAGGGCATGAAACGGTCCACCACGACTCCGGTCGTCGGGTGGCGATCGCCTGACCCCCACCCACCTGGGCCGCCTGTCAGGCGAACTTCCCTTGTTGACGCGTTCGGTGCTCTGGTAGACTCGTCGACGGTTTCAAGTTGTGAAACCTCGCACATGTGCGTTGGGTTTCACGTGTCGGAGAGGGCGTTTCTGCTCGTGGAAGGGAGTGAACGAGGACCTTGTACCTAGATGTTCTCATGATGTTCCTCGCCGCCGGATTCATCGCCGTGGCCGCGCTGGGCGCGGGCGCGCTGCTGGGTCCGAAGAAGGCGTCCGAGGTGAAGCTCGCGGCCTACGAGTCCGGCGTCCCGGCGTCCGGAAACGCCCGTCAGCGCTTCCCGGTCCACTTCTACATGGTCGCCATGCTCTTCATCATCTTCGACCTGGAGACCGCCTTCTTCTACCCGCTGGCGGTCAAGTTCCGGGAGGCGCCTGCATTCTTGTACGTGCAAGCGATCATCTTCGTGGCCATCCTCGCGGTCGGATACCTCTACATCCTCCGCAAGGGTGTCCTGTTCTGGAAGTGAGCATGGGCTTAAGAGACCTGTTCGAGAAGGACGTCCAGGAGCTCGAGAACGATGGCATCCTGTTCTCGAGCCTGGAGAAGCTGGTGGCCTGGGGCAGGAGCAACAGCCTGTGGCCGGCCACCTTCGGCCTGGCCTGCTGCGCCATCGAGATGATGCAGTCGACCAACGCGCGCAACGACCTCTCCCGCTTCGGCTCCGAGGTGTTCCGCGCCAGTCCCCGCCAGGCCGACGTGATGATCGTCGCCGGCCGTCTGTCCAAGAAGATGGCGCCGATCATGCGCCGCGTCTACGAGCAGATGCCGGACCCCAAGTGGGTCATCTCGATGGGCGCGTGCGCCTCGTCGGGCGGCATGTTCAACAACTACGCCATCGTCCAGAACGTCGACTCCGTGGTGCCCGTCGACATCTTCGTGCCCGGTTGTCCGCCGCGCCCGGAGTCGCTGGTGTTCGCCGTGATGCAGCTGCAGAAGAAGGTGCGCGGCGACGCGTTCGACCAGCACGGGGTGGAGCTGCCGATGGTGGAAGGGTGGTCGCGGTGAGTGACACGGCGAGTGACATCGAGCTGGCCGCCGCCACGCGGGCCACGGTCGACAAGCTGGAGCCGCTCGGCGGCGTGTTGAAGACCTTCAAGGACATGGTGAGCGTCACCGTGCCCAAGGAGCACATCGTCGAGGCCGTGACCGTCGCCAAGGAGAGCGGCTTCGCGATGATCTCGGACGTCTTCGGCATCGATTACCTGACCTATCCCGGGCATCAGGGCAAGCGCTTCACCGTCGCCTACAACATGCGCAACCCCGACGGCAACGGTCGCCTCTTCATCCGCGTGGACATCGACGAGGGTGAGAGCCTGCCGACCATCACCCACCTGTTCAAGGCCGCGAACTTCATGGAGCGCGAGGTCTACGACATGTTCGGAGTGGTGTTCGACGGCCACCCGGACCTGCGCAGGCTGCTGACGCCCGAGGACTTCGACGGCCACCCGCACCGCAAGGACTTCCCCCTGGGCGAGACGCCCACCCTGTTCGGCGAGGGACGCTTCCTCGACCCGGCCGCTTTCCGGGCAGGCCTGGTCGGGGCCGATCCCGGCCTCACCGGCTGGAAGGGCGGCGCCGCCAAGGGGGCGGTCAGCGAGCAGCCGTACGGCCAGGGCGCGGGCATGCACGGTAAGGAGAGTGGCAAGCCGTGAGCGTCAAGGATCTCGGGCACGCCGGCACGGTGACGCGCGAGGAGCGCCACGGCGAGTTCGAGACGCGGTTCATGCGCATCAACGTCGGCCCTCAGCACCCCAGCACGCACGGGGTGCTGCGTCTGGTCGTCGATCTCGACGGTGAGGAGATCGTCGGCATCAAGCCGCAGATCGGGTACCTCCACACCGGCTTCGAGAAGACGATGGAGAACCGCACCTACCAGCAGTGCGTCACCTACTCCAACCGCATGGACTACCTGCACGGCTTCGCCCACGACCTGGCCTACGTGCTGTCGGTCGAGAAACTCATGGACGCGCGCGTGCCGGACCGGGCCCAGCGCATCCGGGTGGCGCTCAACGAGCTGAACCGCATCGCCAGCCACCTGGTGTTCATCGGCACCGGCCTGCTCGACATGGGCGCGCTCACGCCGTTCTTCTACACCATGCGCGAGCGCGAGATGCTGCTCGACATCTTCGAGATGGTGTGCGGCGTGCGCATGAACTTCGGCTACTTCCGCGTGGGCGGGCTCTACCGTGACGTCCCCGACGCGTTCTTCCCGGCCGTCGACACGTTCCTCGAGACCTTCCCCAAGATGATCGTGCAGTACGAGCGCCTGTTCGCCAAGAACGACATCTTCGTCAACCGCCTCAAGAACGTCGGCGTGCTGAGCCGCGAGACCGCCCTCGACTGGGGGCTCACCGGCCCCAGCCTGCGGGCCAGCGGCGTGCCGCTCGACTTCCGCAAGGCGGCCCCCTACAGCGGCTACCAGGACTACGACTTCGACGTGCCCACCTACGATGCCGGGGACGCCTTGAGCCGCATGCTGATCCGCATCGACGAGATGCGCGAGAGCATGAAGATCGTGCGTCAGGCGGTGGACCGCATGGAGCCGGGGCCCATCCGCGACCCCGACCGCCGCATCAGCCTCCCGCCCCGCAGCGAGCTCGAGAACTCCATGGAGGCGGTCATCTTCCACTTCAAGCTCGTCACCGAGGGCTTCCACCCGCCCCGTGGCGAGGTCTACGTGGCGACCGAGAGCGCTCGCGGCGAGCTCGGCTACTACATCGTCAGTGACGGCGGCTCGATGCCCTACCGCGTGAAGGTCCGGGTACCGAGCCTCATCAACCTGCAGTCGCTAGAGCCCGCCTGCATCGGCGGTCTGTTCGCGGACATGATCGTGAACATCGCCAGCCTGGACCCGATCATGGGAGATGTAGACAAGTGACGGGCGCATGGGACCGGGGGCGCACGGCGCAGGGCCGGTCGCCGAAGCGGCGCGCCGCGAGGAATGCCAATGGTTGAGCTCGACACCATCCCCCCCTTCTTCGCCGACAAGCAGGAGCTCGTCGGCGAGATACTGGGCCGTTACCCGGAGGTCGGCAAGCGCAGCGCCGTCATGCCGCTCCTCTGGGAGGTGCAGCGCGCCGAGCGCTACATCAGCGAGGCCCGCATCAACGAGATCGCCGAGATCCTGGACCTCCACGCCACCGAGGTCAAGGGCGTGATGAGCTTCTACTCCGAGTACCACGGCGAGCCGGTGGGCAAGTACCACCTGCAGGTGTGCTCCACGCTCTCCTGCTCGCTTGCCGGCTCGGACCAGCTCTACGACTACCTGGTCGAGAAGCTCGGCATCGTCAACGGCGAGACCGACGAGGAGGGCCGCTTCAGCATCCAGAAGGTCGAGTGCCTCGGCTCCTGCGGCACCGGCCCGGTCTTGCAGGTCAACGACGTCTACTACGAGCGCGTCAGCCGGTCGCGCTGCGATTCCTTGCTCGAGGCCCTGAAGAAGGACGAGATGCCCGAGGCATGGCGGGAGCGCGGCGGCGACAACGAGGGCGAGACCAAGGCGGGGTTCCTTCGGAACCCCGTGAGCAACGGTGGCGCGGGAGAGGGGGAGGGCTGATGAGCGACGTCACAGGTTCAAGTCAAGACCTTGCCGATACGCGCCCGATCACCAGCCGGCGCGACCCGCGCTACGAGGTGGTCATGTACCGCCACGTCGGCGTGGAGGGTGCGCACACCCTCGACTACTACCGCTCGCACGGCGGCTACGAGGCGGCGCGCAAGGCGCTCACGGAGATGTCGCCCAGCCAGGTGATCGACGAGGTGAAGGCCTCGAAGCTCCGCGGCCGCGGTGGCGCCGGCTTCCCGACCGGCGTCAAGTGGTCGTTCATGCCTCCCGTCGACGGCCGACAGCGGCTGCTGGTGGTGAACGCCGACGAGTCGGAACCGGGCTCCTTCAAGGATCGCTACATCATGGAGGACGACCCGCACCAGCTCATCGAGGGCATGATCATCGGCTGCCACGCCATCCAGGCGACGAAGGGCATGGTCTACATCCGCGGCGAGTACGTCAAGGGCTACGAGCGCCTGCTCGGCGCGGTCCGCGAGGCCCGGCAGGCCGGGATCCTCGGCAAGGACGTGCTCGGCTCGGACATCGAGGTGGACATCACCGTCCACCGCGGGGCCGGCGCCTACATCTGCGGCGAGGAGACCGCCCTCATGAACTCGCTGGAGGGGCTGCGCGGCAACCCGCGCCTCAAGCCCCCCTTCCCGGCGCAGGCGGGCGTCTACGGGTTGCCGACCACCATCAACAACGTCACCACCATGACCAGCGTGGTGCACATCATCACCCGCGGCGCAGACTGGTTCGCCTCGATGGGCACCGAGGACAGCAAGGGGACCAAGCTCTACCAGATCAGCGGGCCGGTCGAGCGGCCCGGCGTCTACGAGCTCCCCATGGGAGCCACCTTCCGCGAGCTCATCTACGACCTCGCCGGCGGCCCCAGGGAGCCGGCCAAGGGGTTCTTCCCTGGCGGCTCCTCCACCCCGCCGCTCCCCTGGAAGGACGAGTACCTCGACCTGACCATGACCTACGACGCCATGGCGAAGGCGGGCTCGATGCTCGGCACCGGCGGCGTCATCGTCATCCCCAAGGAGAAGGACATCGTCTCGGCCATGTACAACGTCGTGCGCTTCTACGCCCACGAGTCGTGCGGCAAGTGCACGCCCTGCCGGGAGGGCATCGCCACCTGGCTGCCGAAGATGTACCAGAAGCTGCTGGCCGGGCTGGGCACGCGCGAGGATCTCACGCTGATGGAGGACATGGTGCGCAACACCCGCGGCACCGCCTTCTGCCCGCTGGCCGACGCCTGCGCCATGCCGGTGCAGGCGAGCTTCAAGTGGTTCCGTGACGAGTACGAGTACATCGTCGACAACGGGCGGCCCATGTACACCAAGAGCGACTGGTGGCAAGCATGAAGGTACAGGTCAACGACGTCCACATGGAGTTCCCGCAGGGCACCAGCGTCATCGACGCCATCTTCGCGGCCGGCTACGACGTGCCGTACTTCTGCAGCCAGGAGTACATGTCCCCGGTCGGCGCGTGCCGCATGTGCCTGGCGCGCATCGGCGCGCCGCGCAAGGACAAGCAGGGCGACTGGATCCTCGACGAGGGGACCGGCGAGCCCAAGATCTTCTACTTCCCCAACATGATGGCGACCTGCACCACCCAGGTGATGGAGGGCATGGTCGTCGACACCTTGTCCGAGGACGTGAAGCGGGTGCAGAACGGCATGGTCGAGTTCACGCTCATCAACCATCCGCTCGACTGCCCGGTGTGCGACAAGGGCGGCGCCTGCGAGCTGCAGGACCGCTCCTACGAGTACGGCACGGGCGTCAGCCGCTTCGAGTTCGACAAGCGCCACCAGGAGAAGCACCACCCGCTCTCCGAGCTCATCACGCTCGACCGCGAGCGCTGCATCCACTGCAAGCGCTGCGTGCGGTACTTCGAGGAGGTGCCGGGCGACGGGGTGCTCGACTTCATCGAGCGCGGCGGCCACACCTACATCGGTACCCTCGACCCCGGCCTGCCCAGCAACTTCACCGGCAACATCACCGACATCTGCCCGGTGGGCGCTCTGCTCGACACCACCAGCCGCTTCCGCGGCCGCAACTGGGAGTACCAGCACACCCGCACCACCGGCATGGACGACGCCTCGGGCAGCGCCATCCTGGTCGACGGTCGCACGGGCCGCATCGAGCGCGTCAAGGCGGCCCTGAACCCGGACGTCAACAAGACCTGGATCGATGACGGCACCCGCTTCGGTCACGAGTACGTCGACGCCCCCGATCGCCTCGAGACCCCGCTGCTGCGCGTCGGCGGCGAGCTGAAGGCGGTCTCCTGGGAGGAAGCGGCGGCCTTCATCAAGGACCGCCTCGCCGGGCTGAGCGGAAAGGACCTTGGCATCGCCATCCGGGCCGACGCCACCCTCGAGGAAGGTGTCGCCGCGAAGGCGTTGGCGGAGGCGCTCGGGACGGGACAGCTCGACCATGCCCCGCGTCCGGCCGCTTCGGTCATCCCCGCCCAGGACCCTGCCACGTTCACCGACCTGGCCACTGCCGACGGGATCCTCGTGGTGGGGGACGTCACCGAAGAGGTGCCTATCGCCGACCTCCGCATCAAGGACGCCATGCGGGGCGTCACGCCGCCCGAGCTCATGGCGCACGGCGTGCCCATCGCCGACCTGCGCCTCAAGGAGCACCCGCTGCTGAGGCGCGGCATCCTCACGGTGGCGGCCCCGTACCGCGTCGACCTGATGAAGCACGCCGGCCAGGCGGTGACCTACCCGGTCGGGGGCGAGGCGGCGCTGTTCGGGGCGCTCACCAAGATCGCCGAGGCGGGCGACGGGCAGGCGGCTGAAGAACAGGCGGGCCTCGACGACGGCGAGCGCGCCGCCCTGGGCATGCCCTACCGGGACGCCGCCGCACTGGTGACGCGGCTGAAAGGCGCGGAACGCGCCGTGGTCGTCTACGGCGGCTTCGTGCTGGCCACCAAGGCCGCGGCGGACGCGGCCGCCGCCTTCGCCAAGGCCGTGCAGGCCAAGGTGATGATCCTCGGGCCCATGGCGAACAGCTACGGGCTCGAGCTGCTGAACGTCGGCCCCAGCCATGAGCGCTACGCCTACCCGGGGATGCTGGGGGAGGCCAGGGCCTTGATCCTGTCCAACCTCGATCCGGCGCAGGACCCCGACGTGCGTCAGGTGCTCGAGCAGAAGGACCTGCTGGTCGTCCACGACAGCTTCCTCACGGAGACCGCGGCCATGGCCGACGTGGTGCTGCCCGCCAGGAGCGTCTTCGAGAAGGACGGCACCACCGTCAACCTGGAGGGCCGCTTCCTGGGCGTGCACGCGGCGCCGGTGGAGAGTGGCGAGAGCGAGGACTTCACGGGCCTCGTCGGCGCGCTCGGGGAGGCGCTCGGGCAGCGGCTGGAGGGTCGCAGCGTGCGTAGCGCGCGCCGCGTGCTCCGCAAGCGCTTCGAGCTGGACCCGGCCGAGCTGCCGCCGGCGGGCCGGCTGGTCCGGCCCAAGGGCCGGCGCACGGCGCGCGTCGCCATCCGCTCGCAGGAAGCGAGCGAGGGCAACCTGCTCGTCACGCCGAGCATGGTGCGCGTCGAGTACCTGTCGCGCAACCCGCACCTGGAGGCCCTGACGGGCGGGCCCCGGCTGCGCATGCGGTCCGACGACGCCGCCATGCAGGGCGTCGCCGAAGGTGACGCCGTCAAGCTCCGGGTCGGCGGCGTGCTCCGGCGCGCCGTCGTGCGCATCGATGACGGGCTCCCGCCCGGCTTGATGCTGTTGCCGTGCCTTCCCGATCAGCCGGTGGGCCTGGCGCGCGCCGACCTCACCACCTTGGCGCGCGAGGAGCGGGAGCTGGAGGTGGCCGGATGAACGGCGCGGTCCCCGGCGATCCCCTCTGGGTCACGTTCCTCAAGGCGCTGGTGCTGATCCTGATACTGCTGGGCGGCTTCGCCTACATGACGCTCATCGAGAGGCGCCTGCTGGGGCGCTTCCAGCACCGTCTGGGCCCCAACCGGGTGGGCCCGTTCGGCATGCTCCAGCCCATCGCCGACGCCATCAAGGCGATCTTCAAGGAGGACATCGTGGTGTCGGCGGCCGACAAGGTCGTCTACGTGCTGGCTCCCGGCATCAGCATCGTCTTCGCGCTGGTGGCGTTCGGCGCCATCCCCGGCGGCCCGGCGAAGAGCCTGTTCGGCATGAACCCCTGGGTGATGAACCTCGACATCGGGGTGCTCTACGTGCTGGCGATGACGAGCATCGGCGTCTACGGCATCTTCCTGGGGGGCTGGGCCTCCAACAGCAAGTACGCGCTGCTCGGCAGCCTCCGCTCCAGCGCCCAGATCATCAGCTACGAGCTGGGCATGGGGCTGGCGGTGCTGAGCGTGATCATGATCGGCGGCACCCTCAACCTGCAGAAGCTGGTGCAGCTCGACGTCTGGTCGGTGAGCCCGTGGCTGTGGCCCGGCCTGGTCATCGCCTTCATCGCCTTCCTGATCGCCGGCACCGCCGAGATCAACCGCACCCCGTTCGACCTCCCGGAGGCCGAGCAGGAGCTGGTGGCCGGCTACCAGACGGAGTACACCTCGATCAAGTGGGCGCTCTACCAGATGTCCGAGTACGTCAACATGTTCACCTCGTCCGCCTTCATCAGCACGCTGTTCCTGGGAGGCTGGCGGGCGCCCGGGTTCTTCAACGCCATCATCCCGGGCATGGCGTCCTGGCCGATCATCTGGCTCCTGGTGAAGATGGCCGTCTTCATCTTCCTGTTCATCTGGCTGAAGGCCACGCTGATGCGTCTGCGCTACGACCAGCTCATGCGCTTCGGCTGGCTGTACCTGTTCGAGATCGGCCTCTTCGCCGCGCTCTTGACGGGGGCGGTGATCGCCTTTGTTCTCTAGCGTGACGGTGCATGCCGCGCGTCCCGGTTCGGGGACGCGCCGCGCGGCCACGACGATCCCAGCACCATGGGAGGTGCGTCCGTAATGAGTGTTCTGGACATCGCCAAGGGGATGGGCGTCACGCTCGGGCACCTGTTCAAGCGCCCCGTGACGGTCCGCTACCCGGAGCAGCTGGCGCAGATCCAGCCGCGCTTCCGGGGCCGGCACCATCTCCTGAGGCATCCCGACACGGGCCTGGAGAAGTGCATCGGCTGCAGCCTGTGCGCCGCGGCCTGCCCGGCCTACGCCATCTACGTCGAGGCGGCCGAGAACGATCCCGACCACCCCACCTCGGCCGGCGAGCGCTACGCCAAGATCTACGAGATCAACATGCTGCGCTGCATCTTCTGCGGCTTCTGCGAGGAGGCCTGCCCCACCGGCGCGGTGGTGCTCGGCCACGAGTTCGAGCTGGCCGACTACCGCTACCAGGACTTCGTGTACGGCAAGGAGGACATGCTGGTCGGGGTCAAGGGCAGCAAGTGGCAGCGCCGCGAGGCAGAGAAGAAGGGCAAGGACGTGCGCCTGGGCTTCGAGGCCGGCCCGCGCCCCGAGCTGGAAGGCGTGGACCACTGACATGGGGGCACGTGCTCTGACGGCCGCGTCGACGGGGGTCCACTGACATGATCGGCTTCATCATCCTGGCCGCGGCCATGATCGCCGGCGCTATCGGTGTGGTGGCGTTCCGGCAACCCGTCCACGCGGCCCTCTCGCTGGTGGCCACGCTGCTGGCCCTGGCGGTCACCTACGTAACGTTGCAGGCCCACTTCCTGGCCGTCGTCCAGGTCATCGTCTACGCCGGCGCGATCATGGTCCTGTTCCTGTTCGTGATCATGCTGCTCAACGTCGAGGGGCAGGAGCCGGCGCCGCACATGAAGTGGCTGCCGCCGGTCGCCTACCTCACGGCGCTGCTCGTCGCCGCCGGCATCACCATCACCGCTTTCGTCGACCGCGCGCCGCTCCCCGGCGCCGACCGCATCGCGGCGTTGCAGGGCGGCTCCGCCGAGCAACTGGGCACCGTGCTGTTCAGCCACTACGTGCTGGCCTTCCAGCTCGTGGGCGTGCTGCTGCTCACCGGCATCGTCGGCGCGGTCAGCCTGGCGCAGCGCGGCGCGACGACCGAGCGCAAGGAGCGGCAAACCGAGGAGGCCGCCGGCGAGCGGGAGCTGAGCCATGGCTAGCGCCCAGCCGGCGATCGGCCGGCGGGACGGGGGCGCATGATGGTCCCCACCCCCTACTACGTCGCGCTCAGCTCGGTGCTCCTGACCATCGGCATGGTAGGCGTACTCACCCGCCGCAGCGCCATCATGATGTTCCTCTCCATCGAGCTGATGCTCAACGCCGCCAACCTCGCCATCGTGGCGTTCGCGCGCCAGTGGAGCGCGAGCGGGGCGGAGACGGCGCTCTCCGGCCAGGCCGCGGTGTTCATCATCCTCGCCATCGCCGCCGCCGAGGTGGCGGTCGGCCTGGGCATCCTCGTCGCCATCTTCCGCCACCGCGTCAGCACCGACGTCGATGAGCTGTCCGAGGTGAGGCTATGAGCTCCGTCGTCCAGTGGGCCGCGCTGGCGCCGCTCCTGGCGCTGGTCGGCTCCCTCATCAACGCGTTCTTCGGCCGCTCGCTCAAGGAGCCGGCGCCGGGCGTCATCGCCAGCCTCATGGTGGCCGGCGGCTTCGTGCTCTCGGTGCTCGCCTTCATCGGCTTGCAGGGCAGCGACCACGGCGTGCAGGTCACCCTGTGGCACTACCTCCTGGGCGGCAGCCTGAGCGTCGACGTGGGCTTCATGATCGACCGGCTCAGCGTCACCATGATGCTGATCATCACCGGCGTCGGGTTGCTCATCCACATCTACTCCATCGGCTACATGCACGGCGACGACGGCAACAGCCGCTACTTCTCCGAGCTCAACCTGTTCATCTTCGCCATGCTGGTGCTGGTGATGGCCAGCTCCTTCCCGCTGATGTTCATCGGCTGGGAAGGCGTGGGCGTGTGCTCCTACCTCCTCATCGGCTTCTGGTACCGGGACAAGGCAAACCCAGACGCCGGCCGCAAGGCCTTCATCGTCAACCGCATCGGCGACGTCGGCTTCCTGCTGGCGATGTTCCTCACCTTCAAGGTCTTCGGCACGCTCAACATCGCCGCCGTGAACGCGGCCGCGCCGGGCATGCTCTACGGCGCAGGCGCCTTGACCGCGATCGGGCTTCTCTACCTGCTGGGCGCCACCGGCAAGTCCGCGCAGCTGCCGTTGCAGGTGTGGCTGCCCGACGCCATGGCGGGCCCCACCCCGGTCTCGGCGCTCATCCATGCCGCCACCATGGTCACCGCCGGCGTCTACCTGATCGCCCGGCTGGGCGCGGTCTACGCCATGGCGCCCGGCGCCGCCGGCACGGTGGCCTGGGTCGGCGCCATCACGGCCTTCATCGCCGCCTTCGCCGCCTTCGCGCAGACCGACATCAAGAAGATCCTCGCCTACTCGACCATCTCGCAGATCGGCTACATGATCGCCGCGGTCGGGGCGGGCGCCTACTGGGTGGGCATCTTCCACGTGCTCACGCACGCCTTCTTCAAGGCGCTGCTGTTCCTCAGCGCCGGCAGCGTGATCCACGCCATGGGCGGCGAGCAGGACATCCGCAAGATGGGCGGCCTGGGCAGGCGCATGAAGATCACCGGCAACACCGCCCTGATCGCCACCCTGGCCATCTCCGGCGTGCCCTTCCTGGCAGGCTTCTTCAGCAAGGACGCCATCCTCTCCAGCACGCTCACCAGCGGCCTCCTGGCCGGCAGCGGCAACGACGTGCTGTACGTCATCCTGCTGGTCACCGCCGCCATGACCGCCGCCTACATGTTCCGCTGGTACTACGGCATCTTCGCCGGCGAGTCGCGCGTGGACAAGCACGCCGCGGAGCACCTCCACGAGTCGCCGGCGGTGATGACCTGGCCGCTGGGCATCCTGGCCTTCGGCTCCATCGCCGTCGGCTACCTGGGCCTACCCGAGTTCGCGTTCCCCAACCTCATCCACCGCTGGCTCCAGCCCGCCACCGCCCGCGTCGACTTCAACGAGCTGGCCAGCAGCACCGACTGGTGGCTGATCGGCCTGTCCATCCTGATGGTCGCCATCGGCATCGGGGTGGGGTGGTGGGTGTACCACGTCCGCAAGGGCGCCCCCGTCGCCGGCCTCAAGGACTCCACCCTGGCCGGCGCCTCGCGCGGCGCGCTCGGGTTCGACGCCCTCTACCGCATCCTCTTCATCGCCTCGGGCGAGGGCCTCTCGGGCGGCATCGCCGCGCTCGACCGTGACGTCGTCGACCGCGGCCTGGCCGGCATCGGGGGAGGCGGGACGGTGCTGCTCAGCCGCCTGGCCCGGCTGGCCCAGTCGGGCTTCGCGCGGGCCTACGCCTTCGCCATGCTGCTGGGCGTGCTCACGCTGGTCGTGGTGGCCGCCCTGACGGGGGTGCTCAAGTGATCGCCCTCGCCGTCATCGTCGTGCCGATCCTCTTCGCGGTCGTCACCGGCCTGGCCGGCTCGCGGCGCCGGGCGGCGCTCGGCTTCGGGTTGTTCAGCACCCTCGCCACCTTCGTGCTGGCGCTGTTCCTGCCGGGGAGCTCCGGCATCAGCACGCCCTGGATCCCGGGCATCGGGGTGACCTTCACCCTGAGTCCCACCGGGGCGGGCAGCGTGCTGACCATCGTGGCGGCGCTCACCATGATCCCCACCGTGCTGATGGCCGCGCGCCGCGTCGAGCGCGACCCCGGCGCGTTCGTGGCGCTGCTGCTGCTGATGCAGGGCGCGCTGGCGGGCATCTTCCTGGCCCGCGACCTGGTGCTGTTCTACGTCTCCTGGGAGGCCGCCCTCATCCCGAGCATGCTGATGCTGGGGACCTTCGGGCGCGACAAGCGCCGCGCGGCGGTGCTGAAGTACCTGGTCTACGCTATCGGCGGCTCGTTCCTGATGCTGATCAGCATCCTGGCCATCAAGCCGCTGTCCGGCGCCGCCAGCTACCGCTTCACCGACCTGATGGCCGCCACGCCGCACCTGGCGGGCGCCACCCAGGTGTGGCTGTTCATCGGCCTCGCCATCGGCATGGCCGTGAAGCTGCCGCTGTGGCCGCTGCACTCCTGGCTCATCGACTTCAACGAGCAGAACCACCCCTCGGGCGCGGCCGACGTGGCCGGCACCCTGTACAAGGTGGGCGGCTTCGGCTTCTTCGCCTGGGCCATGCCGCTGCTGCCGGTGGCGGTGAACCGCGTGGGACCGGTGCTGCTGGGGCTGGCCGTCGCGACGGCGCTCTACGGCGCCATCGCCGCCGCCGCCCAGACGGACATGAAGCGGCTGCTGGCATACGCCTCGCTGTCGCACATGGGCATCGTCGGGGTCGGCATCTTCGGCCTGCACCTGGCGGGGCTGAACGGCGCCATCTTCCTGCTGGCGGCGCAGATGCTCTCCACCGGCGGGATGTTCCTGGTGTCCGGGATGCTCTACGAGCGCAAGGGCAGCTTCGACCTCGACCGCTACGGCGGGCTGGCGAAGAGCGCGCCCGCGCTGGCGGCGCTCAGCCTGTTCGTGCTGTTCACCTTCATCGGCGTGCCCGGCCTGGCCAACTTCCCCGGCGAGTTCCTGAGCCTGCTGGGCGCGTACCAGCACCACCCCTGGGCCGCCGCCTTTGCCACCCTGTCCGTCATCGGCGCCGGGGTCTACGGCGTGAACCTGTACCAGCGCTTGTACCAGGGCGAGGAGCGCGAGGCCAGCTTCGACGTCGGGGCGCTGGAGGTCTTCGCGCTCATCCCGCTGATCGCCGGGATCCTGTGGCTGGGGATCTTCCCCTCGCCGCAGCTCTCCCGCATCCAGACGCAGTCGCAGCTCATCGCCACCCCGACCGCCAGCGCCACGGCCGAAGCGCCTGCCGCCCTGGCGGCGGCGCCCGCCAGGGCCGGCGGGGCCACGGACCTGCTGGGGTCCACCGGCGTGCCGGGCGAGGGCCCGGTGGCGCCGGACGCACCGCTTGGAGGTAGCCGGTGAGCTTCCCGCCTGCCATCGCCATCCACTGGGGCAACTTCGGCCCCGAGCTCGCCGTGCTCATCACCGCGGCCGTCACCACGCTCTTCGCGCTGTTCCAGAAGAACAGCCGCAGCACCGCCTGGCTGGCGATGCTGGGCGCCTTCGTGGCGGCCGCCCTGAACGCCGCCCTGTTCGTGCGCGAGCGCGCGAGCGGCGCCGGCTCCAGCTTCGGCCTGCGCTTCCTGGCCGACACCCCCTCGCTGACGCTCAACTTCGTGATCCTGCTGGGCACGGTGCTGGCCATCCTGCTCAGCTACGACTACCTGCAGCGCAGCGACCTCGATCACCCCGAGTACTACCCGCTCATCCTCTTCAGCGCCACCGGCGCCATGGTGATGGCCGCCTCCGGCGACCTCATCACGCTGCTGCTCGGCCTCGAGATCATGTCGCTGCCGGTGTACGTGCTGTCGGCGTGGCGCCAGGGCGCCAGGGAGTCCGAAGAGGCGGGCATGAAGTACTTCCTGCTCGGCGCCTTCGGCTCGGCCATCCTGATCTACGGGGCGGCGCTCACCTACGGTGCCACCGGCAGCTTCGTCTACGCCGACATCATCTCCGCGGTGACGGCGCCGGGCTTCGCCGCGCCCCTGCTGCTCACCCTGGGCGGCGCGCTGGTGCTGGTGGGGCTGGCCTTCAAGGCCGCCATCGCGCCCTTCCACCAGTGGGCGCCCGACGTCTACACCGGCGCCCCGACCTCGGTCACCGCGTTCATGAGCGTGGTGGTCAAGACCGCGGCCTTCGCGGCTCTGGTGCGGATCGCCGCCACCATCTACCCCGGCATGGAGCCCTGGCTGATGACCACGCTGGCGGTGCTGGTGGGCCTCACGCTGGTGGTGGGGAACCTGGCGGCGCTGCTGCAGACCGGCGTGAAGCGCATGCTCGCCTACTCGGCGGTGGCGCACGCCGGCTACCTCGGCCTGGCGGTGCTGGCCGGCCCGCACGGCGTGCGCGCGGTGGCCTGGTACCTGGCCGCCTACACCCTCATGAACGTCGGCGCCTTCGCGGTGCTGATGCTCATCAGCGACGCCAACGATCACGGTGACGAGCTCGAGCGCTTCGCCGGCTTGGGGCGCCGCCGGCCGGCCCTGGCCTTCGCGATGACGCTGTTCATGCTCAGCCTGGGCGGCATCCCGCCGCTGGCCGGCTTCATGGGCAAGATCCTGGTGTTCCAGGCCGCCATCGCCAGCGGGTACACGGTGCTCGCCGTGATCGGCATCCTCACCAGCGTGGTGGCGCTCGTGTACTACTTCCGCGTCATCACCTACATGTACTTCCGCGAGCCGGAGTACGAGACGCCGGCCTACCGCAGCTCCGCGGCGCAGGTGGCCATCTGGGCCGCCGCTCTGGGCACGGTGCTCATGGGCCTGCTGCCGGGCTGGTGGTACGGCCTGGTGAGCAGCGGGCAGGAACTGCTGGCGCGCTTGTAGCCCAGCCCTCGGCAGCCGAATCGGGCCCGACGCGCCCGCCCTCCGGGGCGGGCGCGCGCTCGTAAGAAGCTCGTCAGGGCGCCTCGGCTAGGCTGGCTCCGTGCGACGACCGGCCCTCCTCCCCGCCCGTACGACCGTGCCGATGGACCGCCAGGTGGCGTCATGATGGACCTGGGACGCGACGAGCGCGATAGGAAAAACCTCAATGAGCGGCGTTCCCGCCAGGCTTACGCTGGGACCAGCATGGAGCTCACGGGGCTGAAGATCCTCCTGGTCGATGACGAAGAGACCGTCCTGGTGATCCTCAAGGGGATCCTGCAGCGCGCCGGTTACACGCGGATCGTCACCCTGGACGACTCC
This sequence comes from Trueperaceae bacterium, assembly GCA_035266525.1. Taxonomy (GTDB): domain Bacteria; phylum Deinococcota; class Deinococci; order Deinococcales; family Trueperaceae; genus JASBRS01. The sequence continues at coordinate 21,594 of DATFNF010000017.1, forward strand.
CGCCACGTGCTCGAGGCGTTCATGGAGGAACGCCCCGACCTGCTGGTGCTTGACCACCACATGCCCCACAAGGACGGGCTGGAGGTCATCGAGGAGCTGCGTCCCTACCTGCCCGACTACTTCCCCATCCTGATGCTCACCGGCGACGAGCGCTCCGAGCTCAAGGAGACGGCGCTCTCCAGCGGCGCCAAGGACTTCCTGATCAAGCCCGTCAACCCGGTGGAGGTGCGGCTGCGCATCCGCAACCTGCTCGAGGCCAGATACTTCCACCAGCAGCTCGAGCACAACAACCAGCGCCTCGAGGACATGGTGCGGCAGCGCACCCGCGAGCTCGAGGACGCCCACGTGGAGATGCTGGTGCGCCTGGCCAAGGCTGCCGAGTACCGTGACGACGACACCGGGGAGCACACCTGGCGCGTGGCGCGCGCCTGCGCGCTGTTGGCCGGGGAGCTGGGCCTGGCGCCGGAGCGGGCCGACCTGCTGCTGCGCGCCGCCCGCCTCCACGACGTGGGGAAGATCACCATCCCCGACGGCATCCTGCTCAAGCCCGGCCGCCTCTCCGATGCCGAGTACGAGGTGGTCAAGCAGCATACCCGCGCCGGCGCGGAGCTCCTCTCGGGGGGCCGCTCCCCGCTCGTGAAGCTCGCCGAGACCATCGCCCTGACCCACCACGAGCGCTGGGACGGCGGCGGCTACCCGCAGGGGCTGGCCGGTGACGCCATCCCGCTGGAGTCCCGGTTGCTGGCCGTGGCGGACACCTTCGACGCCCTCACCCACGACCGCATCCACCGCAAGGCGGTGTCGCCGGAGCGCGCGGTCCAGGAGATCACCGCCAACAGCGGCACGCAGTTCGATCCCAGGGTGGTGGACGCCTTCCTGGTGCTGGTAAGCCGCGGCGAGCTGCTCACCGACGGCCTGCTCGAGCCCGTCTGAGCTGACGGGTGGGCGCCTCGACCGCGCGGCCCCGCGCGCGGCCACGCCGGCGCGACCGCGACCCACCCCGCCGACGCGGCGCTAGAGTGGTCGGCATGAACGCGTACCTCCAGCGCATCCTGGACACCCTCGGCGAGCACGACCCCATCGACGTGCTGCGCGTGACCCCGCAACGTCTCGCCACGCTCCTCGAGGGCATGGGGCCGGGCGACCTGGAGCGCAGCTACGCGCCCGACAAGTGGGACGCCCGCCACGTCTTCGCGCACCTCGCCGACGTGGAGCTGGCGATGGGCTTCCGGCTGCGCCTGGTGCTGGGGCAGCCCGGGGTGGAGCTGCCGGCGTTCGACCAGGACGTGTGGGCGCAGCGCTACGAGCGGCTCGACCCGGCCCTGGCGGTGGAGGCGTTCCGGGGGCTGCGGGCGTGGAACCTGTCGCTGCTGGCCACGCTGGGCCTCGACGACTGGCTCGCGGAGGGCTACCATCCCGAGCGCGGCTTCGAGTCGGTCGATGTGATGGTGCGCTTCCTGGCAGGGCACGACATCAACCACCTCGCGCAGCTCGAGAGCATCCTGGCGCTGTAGCCGCGGCCGGGGCGCGCCGCCTGCCGCGGAGGCCGTTCTGGCGCGGCGAGCGGCGGCTCGGGCGCACCCCTGGGCGCGTGATAGGATTGCGCCGTCATGGGACTCGAACGCACTTTTGCCATGGTCAAGCCCGACGGCGTGCGCCGCGGGCTGGTCGGCGAGGTCGTGAAGCGCCTGGAGTCGAAGGGCTTCCGCATCGTCGGCATGAAGCTGATCCACGTCTCCCGTGAGCTCGCCGAGCGGCACTACGGCGAGCACCGCGGCAAGCCCTTCTACGAGGGCCTGGTCGATTTCATCACCAGCGGCCCCTCGGTGGCCATGGTGGTGGAGGGGGACAACGCGATCCTGGAATGGCGCAAGATGATGGGCGCCACCGACCCCGCGGATGCGGTTCCCGGGACCGTCCGCGGCGACTACGCCACGGTCATCGACGAGAACGTGGTGCACGGCTCCGACGCGCCCGCCACCGCCGAGCGCGAGATTCTCATCTTCTTCGAGAAGGCCGACCTGCTCCCGTAGAGCGCTGGTATCTCCCGGCGGCGCGGGCGGGGCGCCGGCCGCCGGCCGCGCGAGGTGCGCCCCGTGAGGTGAGCGTGATGCCCGGACTGTCCCAGCGGATCAAGCGGCTCAAGGCGTCGTCGACCATCGCCTTCAACACGCGGGCGACCGAGCTGAGGCGCCAGGGCATCGACGTCATCGCCATGACGGCGGGGGAGCCGGACTTCCAGCCTCCCGAGCACGTCTTCGAAGCGGCCCGCGACGCGCTCAGGCGCGGCCTCACCAAGTACACCCCCTCGGAGGGCAGCCTCGAGCTGCGCGAGGCGGTGTGCGCCAAGTTCGCGCGCGAGAACGCTCTGAGCTACCAGCCGGACCAGGTCATCGTCTCCACCGGCGGCAAGCAGGTGCTCTACAACGCCTTCCAGGCGGTGCTCGAGCCCGGCGACGAGGTGGTGCTGATGGCGCCCGCGTGGGTGAGCTACCCGCCGCAGGTGGAGCTGGCGGGCGGCGTGGCGGTGCCGGTGCGCACCCGTCCCGAGGACGGCTTCCTGCCTGACGTGGAGGCGGTGCGCGCGGCGCTCACGCCGCGCACCAAGGTGCTGCTGCTGAACTCGCCGTCCAACCCCACGGGCGCGGTCTACCCGCCGGAGCTGGTGCAGGCGCTGGTCGAGCTGGCCGCCGAGCACGACCTCTGGGTCTTCACCGACGAGCTCTACGAGCATCTCATCTACGAGGGCACCTTCACGCCCGCGGCCCGCTTCGCGCCCGAGCGCACGTTGGTCGTGCACGGTGCCAGCAAGGCCTACGCGCTCACCGGCTGGCGCATCGGCTACGGCGCCGGCCCGCGCGAGCTCGTCAAGGCCATGAACCGGCTGCAGAGCCAGGTCACCAGCGGGGCCAACGCGCTGGCGCAGCACGCCACGGTGGCCGCGCTCAACGAGGTGGAGAAGACGCGCGCCTTCATGGACATGACGCGCGAGGCCTACCGCGAGCGGCGCGATGCGCTGGTGGCTGGGCTCAACCGCCTCGGGCTCGCCACGCCCAAGCCGCACGGTGCCTTCTACGTCATGGCCGACCTCACCCCCATCGACCCGGACGAGGGCACGGCGGCGCTGAGGCTGCTGGAGGAGGCGCGGGTGGCGGCGGTGCCCGGCACCGACTTCCTGGCGCCCGGGCAGGCGCGCTTCAGCTACGCCACCAGCCTGGACAACGTGCACGAGGCGCTGAAGCGCATCGAGGCGTTCCTGGACTAGGGCGTGTTCACACTATCTGAGCATGTCGGCGATGAGGGTGATAGTGATGAACGCGCTGAACATCAGGTCGGTCTTGTCGTAGCGGGTGAACACGCGCCTGAAGCGTTTGATGCGTCCGAAGAGGCGTTCGATCTCGTT
>DATFNF010000018.1:0-15237 GCA_035266525.1 Trueperaceae bacterium
GCCAACACCGACGCGCAGGTGCTCGCCACCAGCCTGGCCGACACCCGCATCCAGATGGGCGACCACATCACCAAGGGCCTCGGCGCCGGGGCCAACCCGGAGATCGGCGAGCAGTCGGCCCTCGAGGACCGCGACCGCATCGCCGAGACGCTGCGCGGATGCGACCTGGTGTTCATCACCGCCGGCATGGGCGGCGGCACCGGCACCGGCAGCGCACCCGTGGTGGCCGAGGTGGCCCGCGAGCTCGGGGCGCTGACGGTGGCCGTCGTCACCACGCCGTTCATGTTCGAGGGCCCCAAGCGCATGCGCCAGGCCGACGAGGGCCTGCGCAAGCTCGAGGACAAGGTCGACGCGCTGATCGTGGTGGAGAACCAGCGTCTGCTGTCGGCTCTCGACCGCAAGGTCAAGCTCACCGACGCCTTCCGTGTCGCCGACCGGGTGCTCTACCACGGTGTGCGCGGCATCAGCGACGTCATCAACGTGCCGGGCCTTATCAACGTCGACTTCGCCGACGTCAAGACGCTGCTCCAGGGCGCCGGCACGGTGCTGATGGGGATCGGCGCCGGCCGCGGCGAGAAGCTCGCCGACGAGGCGTCCAACAGCGCCACCCACAGCCCGCTGCTGGCCCGCGGGGTGGAGGGCGCCCGCCATCTGCTCATCAACATCACCGGCTCGGAGGAGCTCACCCTCTTCGACGCGCACGAGATCGTGGAGAAGATCAGCGAGGCGACCGAGGTGGAGGACGTCAACGTCCTCTTCGGCGTCACCTACGACGAGGACGCCGCCGACGAGGTGCGCGTCACGGTGATCGCGGCCGGCTTCGACCAGTCGCCCCAGGTGAAGGTGCTGCGTCCCACCCACCTTCGCGCCGCCGCCGGCCAGCGGGCCTACGACCCCAGCAACTACGACATCCCCGCCTTCCTGCGCTACAACCCGGACAGCAGCGAGAACTGAGGCGCGTCCGCTCCCCCTCGGTGCGTCTGGTAGGCTGACCGTCGTGCGCGACGAGGTCTTCCGCGGCAGGATCATCTCGGTGGCGGTGCTGGGCGGCAAGTGGGAGGTCGTCGACCATCCCGACGCGGTGGCCGTGCTGGTGCAACGCGGGCCGAGCGTGCTGGGCGTGATGCAGGCGCGGCCCGCCACCGGCCGCGACACCTGGGAGCTGCCGGCCGGTCTCATCGACCCCGGCGAGACGCCGGAGGACGCGGCGCGCCGCGAGCTCGCCGAGGAGACGCAGCTCGGCGGCCGGCTGAGCCTGATCGCCCCGGTCTACGCCTCGCCGGGCTTCAGCAACGAGCTCATCTGGCTCTACGAGGCCCACGACGTGACCGCCGCCGACGGCACGCCCGACGAGGGCGAGGAGCTGCGCATCGAGTGGCGCGACGCCCTGGAGCTGTGGCGGGCGGTGCGGGCGGGCAAGGTGGCCACCAGCGCGGTGACCATGCTGGGCATCCGGCACGCGCTGGCACGCCTGGGGGTGACGCCGTGAAGGTCGTCGCCAGCCCCGATGACGTCGACCTCAAGGGCGCGGTGCTGTCGGTCGGCAACTTCGACGGCGTCCACCTCGGCCACCGGATGCTGCTCTCGCGCATGCGCGAGCTCGCGGACGCCGGCTCCAGGCCCGCCCTGGTCCTCACCTTCTTCCCCCCGGCCAAGGTGGTCTTCGGGCGCGCCACCTTCCTCAGCAGCGCCGAGGAGAAGCTCGAGCTGCTCTCGGGCTTCGCACCCGACGCCGTGGCCATGATCCCCTTCTCTCGCGAGTACGCCCGGACGGACAAGGCGGTCTTCGCCGACCAGCTGCGGCGGCTGGCGCCCCACGCCATCATCGTCGGCGAGGACTTCCGCTTCGGCCACGACCGGGAAGGTGGACTGAACGATCTGTCCCCCATCCCGGACCGGCTCGAGGCGTTCGGCCTGAAGACCGTGCAGGGCGAGGTCGTGAAGTCCTCGCACATCCGCGAGCACCTCGCAGCCGGCCGCATCGACCACGCCAACGCCCTGCTCGGCGCCGCCTACCCCGCCCGCGGCCGGGTGGTGCGGGGCGACGCCCGCGGCGCCACCATCGGCTTCCCCACCGCCAACGTCCACACGGACGAGCGCAAGGCGCTACCCGTGGGCGTCTACGCGGTCACCGTCGACACGGGCAGCGGCAGCTACCAGGGGATGGCCAACGTCGGCCCGCGCCCCAGCTTCCCCGAGGAGCCGCCGTCGCTGGAGGTCCACCTCTTCGGCTTCTCCGGCGATCTCTACGACGCCGAGATCACCACCCGCTTCCACGCCTACCTGCGCGGGCAGCAGCGTTTCTCCGGCGTCGAAGCGCTGCAGGCGCAGCTCCAGCGCGACGCCGAGGCGGCACGCGCCGCCCTCGGCAGGGCCGCCCCGAGCGGGCGGGCGCGCGCCGGCAGCCGCACGCGCCCCTGACGGCACCCCCGGCGGCGCCGTATACTCGCGCCATGCTCATCTACGGCCGCCGTGCCGTCCTGGAAGCGCTCCGCGGAGGGCAGGTCCGCCGCGTGCTGGCGGCACGCGGCATCAAGGCGTCGGCGCTGGCCGAGCTCCGCCGGGCGTCCGAACGCGCCGGTGTGGCGCTCGAGGAGGTCCCCCGCATCGAGCTGGACCGGGCCCTCAAGACCACCTCCCACCAGGGCGTCGCCGCGGAGCTCCCCGAGCCGCAGACGGCCGCGCTGGAGGACTGCTTCGCGCTCGCCGCGTCGCGCGGCGAGCGGCTGCTGCTGGTGCTGCTCGACCACCTGACCGACCCGCACAACGTCGGCGCCATCATCCGCAGCGCCGAGGCGCTCGGCGCGCACGGCGTGGTCGGCGAGTCGCGCCACAGCGCGCCGCTCTCGGCGGTGGTGGTGAAGACGGCCGCCGGCGCCACCAGCCACCTGCCCGTGGTCCAGGTGGCCAACGTGGCACAGACCATCCTGGAGCTCAAAGAGCGCAACGTCTGGGTGTACGGCGCCGACGACGCCGGCGCCCTGCTGCCGGACCAGGTCGATTGGGACCGCGACGCCGCCCTGGTGATCGGCTCCGAGGGCGAGGGGCTGCGCAGGCTGGTGCGCGAGCGCTGCGACGACACCGTGCGCATCCCGGTGCGGGGCCGCGTCGGCTCGCTCAACGCCTCGGTCGCAGCCGGCATCCTCATCTACGACGTGATTCGCGCCCGCAACGGCGGCCCCGGCGGGGGTCCCACCCCGGGCGGCTAGGAGGAGGGCCATGCCCAGGCGACTCGAGAGCCGCGACCTGCTCGACCTCGTCTTCGTGTCCGACCCGCAGCTCTCGCCGCAGGGGCGTGTCGGAGCGGCGGTGACGACCCGCATCTTGGGCGGGGACGCGGACGCCCCGCCGCGCTACCGCTCCGAGGTGGTCGTGGTCGATCTGAAGACGGGCGAGGCGGTGCCCTTCACCACGTCGGAGCACGGCGACACGGCACCCCGCTTCTCCCCCGACGGCAGCCGCCTGGCGTTCCTGCGCAAGCCCTCGCAGACGGGCCGTCCGCAGCTCCACATCATGCCGCTCGGGGGCGGCGAGTCACGGCCCCAGACGCGCTTCGAGGCCGGCGTCGGCGAGTTCTGCTGGCACCCCGACGGCCGACGCCTGGCGCTCGTCACGCGCGGCGACTGGTCCGACCAGGCTGCCGCGCGCGGGCTGCCGCACGCCATCACCCGCATGCACTACAAGGCCGACGGGGTCGGGCTCAAACCCGACGAGCCGGCGCAGATCCATCTCCTCAGCCTGCGCAGCGGTAAGACCCGGCGCCTCACCGACCTCACCGTCGACGCCTCCGGCCCGGTGTTCTCCCCCGACGGCCGCACGCTCTACTTCGTCGGCGCCGACAGCCCGGAGCAGGACGACGCCTGGCGGGGCGGCATCTACGCCCTCGACCTTCGCTCCGGCGCGCTGCGCACGGTCGTCGGCGACCTGATCGGCGCATCCGGCATCGCCCCCTCCCCGGACGGGCGCCGCCTGGCGTTCCTCGCCCCCTCGTTGCAGGACGACGCGGCCACCCCGACCGGGGTGTGGGTCGTCGACGCGGCCGGCGGCGACCCGCGCCTGCTCAGCGGCGGCATGGACGCCGTCTCCTCGGTGGGCGGCGATTGCCGTTACGGCGCCTACCCGCAGCGGCCGGTCTGGGACGACGACGCCGGTGTCATCGTCAACCTCAACCGCGAGGGCGCCAGCGGCCTGGCCCGCGTGGCGCTGGAAGGCGGCGTCACACCCCTGATGGATGGCCGTCGCGCCGTCACCGCCTTCGCCTACGCCGCCGGCCGCGCCCTCGTGACGGTGGAGACGCCGGACGCTCCGGCGGAGCTGCTGCTGCGCGAGCCCGGCAGCCAGGAGCGGACGCTGAGCGCGTTCAACGCGGACTGGCGACAGGCGCTCAGGCTCAAGCGGCCCGCGGAGCCTGTCACCTTCCGCACCGACGACGGGCGGGACATCGGCTACTGGACGCTGCCGCCGGTCCGCGCGCGCCGCGACCGGGCCATGGTGCTGGAGGTCCACGGCGGTCCGCACGCCAACTACGGCTACGGCTTCTACTTCGAGTTCCAGCTGCTCGCGGCCCGGGGCTACACCGTGGTCTACGGCAACCCGCGCGGCGGCACCTCCTTCGGGCCCGACTTCATGCACGCCGTGCTCGCCGACTACGGCGGGGGCGACGCCGCCGACGTGCTCGCCATCGCCGACCATGCCCGCGCCCGCCACACCGACCCCGACGCGCCGATCCACCTCACCGGCGGCAGCTACGGCGGCTTCATGACCAACTGGCTGATCACGCAGACGGACCGTTTCCGGAGCGCCGTCACCCAGCGCAGCATCTGCAACTGGCTGAGCATGTACGGCGCCTCCGACATCGGCTACTGGTTCGCCGAGCGCGAGGCGGGCGGCAACCCCTGGGAGCACACCGACAAGCTGTGGGACCAGAGCCCGCTCAAGCACGTGATGAACGTCACCACCCCCACGCTGGTCATCCACTCCGAGCAGGACCTGCGCTGCCCCGTCGAGCAGGGGGAGCAGTTCTACGTCGCGCTCAAGCGTGTCGGCAAGGCCGACACGGCGTTCCTGCGCTTCCCCGAGGAGGGCCACGAGCTCTCGCGCTCCGGCCGGCCCGACCGGCGCCTCGCCCGCCTCGACGCCATCGTGGGATGGTTCGACCGGCACCCGTGAGCGCAGCTCCCGGGACGCCAGGCGCCGGGAGCCGGCGCTCACCCGCCGGCGTCGAGGAAGGTCGCCACCAGGTGCCGCGCGCCGCCGGACGTCCGGAACTCGCACAGGTAGATGCCCTGCCAGGTGCCGAGCGCCACGCGGCCGTCGACGACCGGCAGGGCGAGGCTGGAGCCCATCAGGCTGCCCTTGAGGTGGGCGGGCATGTCGTCGTCACCTTCCAACCGGTGCCGGAAGTAATCGGCGCCGTCCGGGACCGCCCGCGCGAACCAGCGCTCGAAGTCGCGGCGCACCTCGGGCGAGGCGTTCTCGTTGAGGGTCAGGCCCGCCGACGTGTGCTGCAGGAAGATATGCAGCACGCCGTTGGCACCGTCGGGGATGTCCACGCCGGAGAGCACCTCGTCGGTCACCAGGTGGACGCCCCGCTCCCGGGGCGAGAGGGCGAGCTGCCACTGGGTGCGGTTCTCCATGGCATGCCTGTCCATGGTGGGAGCATACGCGGAGCCCCGTAACCGGTGCTTGGACAGCCACCTCGGCTTCGTGCTAGACTTCTACACTAGCGTTCTGGCTCGGTACCGTCTCTATCCCTGGGTCCGCGCCGGTGCTACGCCCTGACGAAAGGCGGAATCTTGGCATGATGGAACCCTCGAAGAAGCTCGAGATCATCAAGACGTACGGCCGCGACGAGCGCGACACCGGCTCCACGGCGGTCCAGGTGGCGCTCCTGACGGCGCGCATCGAGGAGCTCAGCGAGCACCTCCGCACCCACACCAAGGACCACCACAGCCGCCGCGGCCTGCTCAAGATGGTCGGGCAGCGCAAGCGCCTCCTGGGCTACCTCGAACGCACCGATTTCGACGGCTACAAGGACCTGATCGGCAGTCTCGGCCTGCGCCGTTGAGGAGGCACGTCGACCGAAGCGTGAGCCACGACCAGCGCGACCAGCCAGACACGCGTACCCACGTCGACGCACGATGCCGGCGAGGCCCCAGTCGCCTCGCCGGTCCGCTGTGGGCGGCAGGTGCCGCCCGCCGCGGTTGGTGGGGGCCGCCGGCCGACCGCCCGCTCGCGGCAGGAGGGCGCGGCAGGCCGCAGGAGCCTGCGCGCCGGATGGAGAAGGAGAGAACGTGAACCTACCCAGCTACAGGCGCTACGCCACCCAACTCGGAGGGCGTGAGCTCGTCATCGAGACCGGCAAGTACGCCAAGCAGGTCTCGGGCAGCGTCACGGTCCGGTACGGCGACAGCGTCGTGCTGGTCACGGCGCACATGAACGACAGCGCGGCGCCGCTGCCGTTCCTGCCGCTGACCGTGGAGTACGAAGAGCGGCACTACGCCATCGGCAAGATCCCCGGCTCGTTCCTGCGGCGCGAGGGGCGCCCGGGGATGCGGGCCACGCTGAACGCCCGCATCACCGACCGGCAGATCCGGCCGCTGTTCCCGAAGCAGCTCCGCAACGAGGTGCAGGTCATCTGCACCGTGCTGTCGGCCGACCAGGTCACCGAACCCGGCCCGCTGGCCGCCATCGGCGCCTCGGCCGCGCTGTCGCTGAGCAACGTCCCCTGGGACGGCCCCACCGCTTGCTGCGTGGTCGGCTACCAGGACGGCCAGTACGTCATCAACCCGTCCCTCAAAGACCTTCAGGACGGCACCTCCCAGCTCGAGCTCACCGTGGCCGCCAGCCGCGACGCCGTGCTGATGGTGGAAGCAGCCGCCCAGGAGCTCCCCGAGGACGTGATGGTCGGCGCCATCGAAGCAGCCCAGGAGGCGCTCGCTCCGGTGGTTCAGCTCATCCAGCAGATGCGCGACGAGATCGGCAAGCCCAAGGCGGGCTTCGAGCCCGCCGTGGAGCTCGATCCGGCCGACATCGACACCGTGAAGCGCGAGGCGGAGGGCGCCGGCATCCGCGAGGCGCTGCTGACCAGCGGCAAGCACGAACGCGCCGATGCGCTCAAGGCGCTGCGCGACGGCATCCTCGAACGCCTGGTGCCCGACCGCGAGGCTGAAGGGGCGGACGCCCGCGTCCAGCAGCTGAAGGCCGCGTTCGACAAGGCCGAGCAGGCAGCGATGCGCCGGCTGGTGCTGGAGGAGGACCTCCGCACCGACAGCCGCCGGCCCGACGAGATCCGCCCCATCTGGATCGAGACGGGCGTGCTGCCCATGGCGCACGGCTCGGCGGTGTTCACCCGCGGCGAGACCCAGGTGCTGGCCATCGCCACCCTCGGCACCGGCCGCGACAACCGCCTGGTGGACGACCTCGGGCTCGATAACACCGAGGAGTTCATGCTCCACTACAACTTCCCGCCCTTCTCGACCGGCGAGGTCAAGCGGCTGCGGGGCACCTCGCGGCGCGAGGTGGGGCACGGCAACCTGGCACGGCGGGCGTTGGTCGACATGATCCCCTCGCAGGAGGAGTTCCCGTACGTGCTGCGCGTGGTGGCCGAGACGCTGGAGTCCAACGGCTCGAGCTCCATGGCCACCGTCTGCTCCGGCACGCTGGCGCTGATGGATGCGGGCGTGCCCATCCGCAAACCGGTGGCCGGCATCGCCATGGGCCTGGTCAAGGACGGCGACACCTACAAGATCCTCAGCGACATCCTCGGCTCCGAGGACGCGCTCGGCGACATGGACTTCAAGGTCACAGGCACCGCGGACGGCGTCACCGCCCTGCAGATGGACATCAAGATCAGGGGCATCACGCCGGCGATCATGCGCGAGGCGCTGGCCCAGGCCCGCGCCGGCCGCATGCACATCCTCGGCAAGATGCGCGAGGCGCTGTCCGGACCGCGCGAGGAGATCTCCCCGCGCGCCCCGCGCATCCTCAGCATCCGCATCCCCGTCGACAAGATCGGCACGGTCATCGGCCCCGGCGGCAAACAGATCCGCGAGCTGGAGGCCATGGGTTGTACCATCGAGGTCGCCGAGGACGGCATGATCAAGATCTACAGCGAGGACTCCGCGGTGGCCGAGGAAGTCAGCCACCGCATCGAGCAGCTGACGGCCACCGCCGAGGTGGGCCAGGAGTACGACGGGGTCGTGGCCAAGGTGACCGACTTCGGCGCCTTCATCACCCTCTTCCCCGGCACCGACGGTCTGCTGCACATCTCACAGATCGCCGAGGGGCGCGTCGAACGGGTGTCCGACCACCTGGCGGAAGGCGACAAGCTGCGTGTCAAGGTGAACGCCATCGACGATCGCGGCAAGATCGACCTGGTCCGGCCCGAGCTGGAAGGCAAGATCCCGCCGCGCGGCTCCCGTGGGGGCGGGCGTGGCGGCCGCGGCGATCGCGGCCCGCGCGGAGACCGCGGCTCGCGTGACGGCGGCGAGCGCAGGCCACCGCGCGAGCGGCGCTGAACGAGGCATGAGTCGTCTGCCCGGTCCGCGCCGGGCAGACGCGCACCACCCTATCCGGCGGCGGCCATCGCCGCCCGCGGCGCGGACCGCACGGTGCCCGAGGGCCGATCCCCCCATTCCGTGACCACCACGGCGCTCGGCACCACCCCACGTCCCGCCGCCTGATCGTTACCAGGCGCCCGGGCGGGCGCGCGACTCAGGCGCGCCACCTATCTTGCGAGCACGGTCCCGGCCAGCGGGTCGGTCCCCGTGCAACAAACTTCGCAGGCACGGCGATCCCCGCCGCGGATGCGGCGTCCCACGTCGCAGCGGTGCGCCTGTGCCACACAACCAGAGAGGAGTGTCATGGCTGCGGACGACCGCAAACTACGCATCATCCCGCTCGGCGGGATGGGCGAGATCGGCAAGAACATGTTCGCCTTCGAGTACGAGAACGAGGTGCTGCTCGTCGACGGAGGCCTCGCCTTCCCGGACGCCGACATGCTCGGCGTCGACATCCTGGTCCCCCGGATCGACTGGGTGGTCGAGAACGCCCACAAGATCAAGGGCTGGGTGCTGACCCACGGCCACGAGGACCACATAGGCGGCCTGCCCTACATGATCCGGCTGCTGCCCAAGATCCCCATGTACGGCGCCAAGCTCACGCTCGGTCTGCTGCGCGGCAAGTTCGAGGAGTTCAAGCTCACCGAGTCGGACGTCGACCTGCACGAGATCACCCCCGACGACCGCATCAAGATCAGCAAGTACTTCACCGTCGACTTCTTCCGCATGACCCACTCCATCCCGGACAACAGCGGGCTGATCATCCACACCCCGCTGGGCCGGGTGGTCCACTCCGGCGACTTCAAGCTCGACTACAACCCGGCCGACGGCAAGACCAGCCACCTGCACAAGCTCGCGCAGGCCGGCGAGGACGGCGTGCTGCTGCTCATCTCGGACTCCACCAACGCCGAGCGGCCCGGCTACACCCCGAGCGAGCGCGACGTCATGACGGCCGTCGACGAGCTCGTCTCCAGGGCCAGGGGCCGCGTCATCGTCACCACCTTCTCCAGCCACGTGCACCGGCTGCAGAACTTCATCCGCATCGCCGAGAAGTTCGACCGGCGGGTGGTGATGGAGGGGCGCTCGATGGTCAAGAACGCCACCATCGCGCAGGAGCTGGGCTATCTGGAGTCCAAGCGGCCCTTCGTCGCCGGCGAGAACGTCGGCGACCTGCAGGACGACAAGGTGCTGTTCCTCTGCACCGGCTCGCAGGGCCAGCCCATGGCCGCGCTGTCCCGGCTCGCCTCGGGAAGCCACCGCAAGATCAACCTCAAGCCCGGCGACACCGTGATCATGTCCTCGAACCCCATCCCCGGCAACGAGGAGGCCGTAGGGCGCGTCATCAACCAGCTCTACGAGCGCAAGGTGAACGTCTTCTACCCGCCCACCTACAAGGTGCACGCCTCCGGGCACGCCTCCCAGGAGGAGCTGAAGCTCATCCTCGACCTCACGCGGCCGCGCTTCTTCTTGCCCTGGCACGGCGAGATGCGGCACCAGGTCAACCACCAGCGCCTGGCCGAGGGCATGAGCCATCCGCCCAAGAAGGTGCTCATCGCCCACAACGGCGACGTCCTGGAGCTGACCCGCGACGACCTCAAGGTCAAGGGTCAGGTGGAGGCGGGCGTGGTCTTCATCGACAGCGTCGGCCGCACCGGCGACGAGGTCACCGAGCCCGTCATCCGCGACCGGCAGATGCTGTCGGCCGAGGGCGTCATCGTGATCATGGCGCTGGCGGGCAAGAAGCCGTCGGTCGAGGTCATCACGCGGGGCGTGGCGCAGGGCGAGAACGGCCTGGTGAAGGAGATCGAGCGCATCGCGCTCGAGGGCCTGCAGCGCGGCGTGCGCGAGAAGCGCCGCCTCAACGACATCCGTGATGACATCTTCTACCCGGTGCGCCGCTACATCCGCAAGGCGACCGGCCGCAACCCGCTGATCGTGCCGACGGTGCTGCAAGGCTGACGGTAGGCGACGCACGCATCACGTCGGGGCGCCGGTCCGAGCCGGCGCCCCTTCCGTCTCTCGGGACATGGGGAGTCTGCGCGTCAGACGATGGGCGCGTCAGACGATGGGCGCATCCGCCCAGGCCGCCGGGTCCGCGCCCGCCAGCCAGTCGCGAACACGCTGCAGCGCCCCGGCCGTGAGGGCGCGACCCTGCGCGATCAGGTCGTGCTCCACCAGAAGGGCGTTGTTGGCACGCCGCTGGCAGTCGAAGCCGGCGGCAGCGACGTACCCGCCATCCCGGTAGAGCGCGATGGCGCGCTCGAGGGACACCTCGTAGAGCACCTCGACCTCGTCGCAGGCCAGCGCGTAGGCGTCCAGGGGCCGCTCGTCCCGGACGACGTAGACGTCCGCCACCTCGCGGTCGAGCGCGCCGTCGTAGCGCCGCACCGACCGGGCGCTGCCGAGGAAGGTGAGCTCGCCGGGGCGGACCTCCAGCCCGATCTCCTCCTCGGCCTCGCGCACCACGTCGACCAGCGTCTCCCCCACGCGCACGTGGCCGCCCACCGTGACATCGATCTTGCCCGGCTCCAGGTCCTTCCCCCGCGCGCGGCGCTGGAACAGCACCAGCTGCCCCTCGCGCACCACCCACAGGTGGAAGGCGCGGTGCCAGTCGCCGTCGGCGTGGACCCGGGCCCGCGGCTTGCCGGCAGCCAGCGGGACCCCGGCCTCGTCCAGCAACTGCAGCAGCTCGCCCGCGTCAGCGCGCATACGCCATTCTAGGCAGACGGCGGCCCCGTCACGGGCCCTCCGCGCGCCGCGCCCGCTCCCACGACGAGGCTATTGCGCAACCTCACCGCCATACCGTAGACTCGCTCTCAACTTCCGACAATCGAATCACGACCGGCATAACGGAGGTTCACCCTTAGGAGGGGTCATGAGAAGGATCGCCCTGGCGCTCCTATCCGTGGGGGCACTGCTGGCGACGGCAGCGCTCGCCAACCCGACGTACTTCGTAAAAGCCGACATGGTGAGGGCAGACGGTCCCGTTCTGCACGGGCCGGTGTGCGTCCCCAACTCCGTGTTCTACCCGGGCGAGAAGATCGTGTTCCGCGCGTCCGTCATCGACGCGGCCAGCGGCGACGAGCTGGCCTTCGAGGACGTTCAGGCGCGCGGCCTGCGGGCGACCGTGAAGCTCGACGGGCACGAGGATATCCAGATGTTCTTCGCTCCGGCGGGCGGCGCCGACATGCCGCCGGGGCCCTCCTTCTTCCGCGGGCCGTGGCCGATCCCGGCCGACGCGGCAGCGGGCGCCTACGCCTGGCACGTCGAGGTGGTCGACGCCCAAGGCAACAGCGCCACGTTCGAGCCCATCGGGCAGGCGTTCGGGGGCAACTCGGTCACGATCCAGAAGGCCGAGTAGCCGCCACCCGGGACCGCCGCCGGAGCGCCCCGCCCCAGCGCGGCGCGGCGCTCCGGCGCCCGTGACGCGCGCATGATCACGAGAGGAACGACGTTGAGGCGCATCCTGCCGACTTCACTGCTGCTCTTGACGGGGCTCGCGTTCGCCCAGCTTCCCGGAACGCTCGAGCTGCAGCCCGCCAGCGGCCCGGTGGGCACCAAGGTCACCGCCACCGTCCGCGGCCTGCCCGCCGGCAGCGCGATCGATCTGGTCTGGATGAGCGCCGACGCCCGTTGGAACGTGGGCGACGGGACGTTCGAGGGCATCACCGCGGTCGAGACCCCGGCCGTCGTGGCCAGCGCCGCGGCCGGCGCGGACGGCACGGCGACGGTGGCCTTCACCGCGCCCGAGGACTACGGCTACGTGCACAACGTGTTCGTGGTAGCCAACGGGGAGCGCGTGGCACGGCAAGGGTTCACGCTGGTGCCGACGCTGGCCATCTCTCCCGCCTCGGGACCGCCCGGCACACCGATCACGGTCACCATGACCGGCATCGGCTACCGCTTCTGGGAGTCCGTGTGGCACTTGCTGTACGACGGCGCCCACACCGGTTGGGTGTCCGCCATCACCAGCCGCGGCACGGCCGTCGTCACCATCCCCGCCACCGGCGGAGAGGGTCTGCACACCCTGCAGGCGCTCTCCGGCACGCACCCCGTGGCCTACCTCAACCAGCAGCAGTCGCCCAACTTCAAGCCCGCCATCCCCACCGTGCTCTCGGCCGTGTTCGAGGTCACCGGAGGCGTCGCGGTGGCGCCGCCCGAGCCCGAGGCGCAGACGCTCCCCCGCCTGGCCGGAGCGACCACCTCCGGCGGCGACCCCACGCTGCTGCTCGACCACCGCTCCGGTCCGGTCGGCAGCCCGGTGATGCTGCGTGGCAACGGCTTCCCGCCGAACGCGTCCGTCGAGCTGCGCTGGAGCACGGTGACCGGAAACCGCATCAGCGGCGGCGGTTGGGACGAAGCGGAGCGGGCGCTCGCCAGCGTCGCGGCCGACGCCTCCGGCGCGTTCACCGCCACCTTCCCCACCCCCGACGATCTCGGCGGCGCCCACCGCCTGAGCGCGGTCGCCGGCGCCGTTCGCGCGGCGCTGAGCTACACGATCACGCCCAGCGTGTCCGCGGTCTCACCGCGGGTGGTGTCGCCGGGCGGGGACATCACCATCACGCTCAAGGGCGTGGGCTGGACCGCCACCGCCAACATCTACACGGTGCTGCTCGACAACGGCTACATCGGGTACGGCTGCGGCTTCAACAGCCAGGGCGACGTCACCATCCACCTCAAGGCGCCGGGCCAGCAGGGCACGCACTACATCGGCATCTACCCTTCCATCTACCAGGGCGGCGTCCGGTCCCCCGGCGGCCCCACGACCCCGGATGCCAACGCCACCTACCTCCAGCTCCCGATGCTCAACGTCGCGGACCACCCCGGGGAGGTTCTCCCCTCCTTCCTGCTCGCCTTCGACGTGAGGAGCGACTGACCGGGCGACCCGGCCCGGCTTGCTTGACGGCCGTGCGAGGGCGCTCGTACACTTTGAGGGCAGCGACGCAACTCCGTCGTTGGCGATCCTCCGGGGTGTAGCGCAGCCTGGTAGCGCACTTGACTGGGGGTCAAGTGGTCGCTGGTTCAAATCCAGTCACCCCGACCATTACGGACATCGCCCCCCACGGTGTTCGTAGCGACAGCGCCGACCCCTGTGGTCGGCGCTGTCGCGTGTTGCGGTGCCATGACTGTCGGGCGCACGGCGGTCGACGCCGGGATGGTCGGCGCCCACGCATTGCGACGACTGCCACCACATGTCGACCCTCTCTCGCCGAGATGGAATGACCCTCGACTTCATCGCTCTCCATGCGCGCGAGCCTCCGACGCCAGCTCCTCCGGCGCTTGGTCGACGGCGGCCTCCCAGTGCAACCGCTCCAGGTACATGGCATCGCTCCGGTAGTAGGGCGCCAGCGCCGACCGCGTGACCATCGTCAGGTGCACCCGGTGGGCCGCGCCACCGCCGAGCGGCCCGGACACCAGGCTGGCGTTGAAGCTGTCGTACCCGCGCCTTGCGTACCAGCCGAGCACGCGCGCCATGCCCGTTGCCAGGGCGTCGACCTCCGCCTCCGTCACGTCGAGCAGGGTCTCGCGGTTGCGCACCACCGCACGGACCTCGTTGAACCCCATGGGCGCGAACGCCGTCATCCACGATGTCGCTCCCGCGTCCCACAGGAAGCGCTCGTCCCGTTCGCGCTCGGCGTCCGCCAGGTCCTCCCAGAAGCACGTGCCGTGCTCGCCGAGGTACCGCTCCGCCGCGTCCTGCTCCAGGCGCATCCGCGTCGTGGGCCAGGGGTCGAGGAACACTTGGGCGTGGGGATGCGGCAGCGACCCGCCCGAGGGGTACAGGTAGTTCACGTTCCAGGCAGCGAAGGCCGCATCCGCGGCCGCGGCGCGCACCGTCCGCACATAACGCAGGCACGCCGAGAGGTTGTCGGCGATGCACCCGGCCGTGAACCCGTCCAGCTCGAGCCAGTGCTCACGCGTGAACACGGCGACCGCGGCGTAACGCGAGTACGGCACCAGGTTCGGGAACAGGACTGTCTCCCCCACCGCGATGCGCGGCTCGTCCGACAGCCTGGGGTCGATCCGGGGCGTCGCGCGCTCGATCCGGTCCCCACAGAACGGGCAGCTCGCGTCGGCCCCCGGCAGGCGGGCGCGGGCCCCGCCTTGGGTCGTCTGCAGCCGCACCCCTTCGGCGATCCGCGAGGTGGTGCCGAGCAGGGGGTCGACGCGGACCTCCACGGCTCGCGTCCAGCGCTCGGGTCCCTCGGGCGCGAGTGCGCCCGCCTCGACACGATCGCTGAGGAAACGGATCGGCATGCGCAGCTCTCACTCTAGCGCCCGGGCCGCTCACAGCGCGCCGAAGCACTGCGTGCTGCGGTGCGTGCTAGCGTGACGGCCGGCGAAGGCGTTCGCCGCGAACCGCCCTCCGGGCTGATGACGCCTATCACCATGTCGGGGCGGCGCACCCCCCGATCAACGAGGAGGGTCGTCATGTTCGTCACCGTGTCCCACACGTTCGCTTCCGTGCGGAGCCACCCGTGACCACCCGCGGCCAGCCCGACGCGCGCGCCCTGGCGCTGCGTTTCGTCATCGGCATCGGTGTGGTCAGCCTGTTCGCCGACTTCACCTACGAGGGCGGCCGCAGCATCGTCGGCCCCTTCCTCGGCGTCCTCGGCGCCACCCCCTTCCTGGTCGGCGCCATCGCCGGCGTGGGCGAGTTCCTCGGCTACGCCCT
>DATFNF010000019.1:0-31267 GCA_035266525.1 Trueperaceae bacterium
AGCCGGTCGCTGTCGATGTCGATCTCACCGAAGACGCGACCGCCGGTCGCGATGGGGACGACCAGCTCGGCACGCGTGCCGAGAAAGCATTGCAGATAACGGGGGTCCTGATTGACGTCGGGCACGTTGATGACCTCCCCGCTGGAAGCCGCGTACCCGCAGACGCCCTGATCCAGCGGGATCTCGACGTGCTCGGTAGCGGCGGGACCGTCCCAGGCCCACAGCCGCAGACCGGCGCCCTCGAGCATGTAGATCCCCACCCAGTCGTAGTCAGGGTAGCGGGCTCTGAGATGCGTGACGGCCGCCTGGGCCAGCTCGCGGAATGCCGTGCCGGCGGCGATGCGCTCCTCGAGCCATGCCAGGCTGCGGCGATGGTCGTCGGCCATGGGGTGCTCCTTTCGGGGTGGGCGGGCCCCGGACGTGGCGTCAGCCTACCGCGGCGCACGCCTCCGCCCCATTTGATAAGACGCAGAACTTTCACAGCGTCGATCTGTGACGACCGCTACACTCGAGCCACATGCCCCCCGCCGTCACCTCGCTCGAGCTGTCCACCGCGACGCAGTTGCAGCGCGTCGAGCGCCTCCGGAAGCTGGACGACGCGGCGCTCCGGCGTTACGCGGTGAAGGCCGCCTCGGAGCGAGACGTCGACGCCCTGTGGGAGCTCGTCGAGGCGCACCTCACGCTGCGTGGCGTCAGCGGCATCGCCACCAGCCCGCACACCATGCGCGCCTACCGTCGCGGGGTGGCCGACCTGGTCGCCCTGTGGGAGGGCGAGAACCTGCTGCGGCCCGGCCGCGATGCCGGCGCCCAGTACGTCCAACGGCTCCGGGCAGGCGACCGCGCGCCCCTGACCGAGCGCCAGCGGGAGGCCGGCCGCCGCGGTCGCCGCGTGAAGCGCGGGCCCCTGGCGCCCGCCACCGTGCAGCTCAAGGTGGCGGCGGCACGCGCCCTCTACGATGCCCTGGCCTGGGCCGGGGCCAGCGATGCCGACCCCTTCAGGAGCGTGCGCTTGGGCCGGCAGACGACCAAAGCGGAGGACGTACAGAGCACCCGCTCCTACAGCGACTACGAGCTGATCGAGATGACGGCCGCCGCTCGCGACCAGCAGGAGCGCGTCATCCTCCTGCTCGGCAGCCACGCCGGGCTGCGCGTCAGCGAGATGTTGCGCCTGCGCTGGGAGGACGTCGACCTGCGCGGTCGCGAGTGCCTGGTCAAGGAAGGCAAGGGCCGGAAGAGCGCCGTGGTGACGCTCACCCCCAAGCTGACCGAGGCCCTGCTCAGCTACCAGCGCGCGAGACGGGCGGCGGGGGACATCGCGGACGAGGTGCTCGGGCTCCGCTCGCAGTACGGCGTGTTCAACCGCCTCCGACGCCTGTGCGAACGCGCCTCCGTGGAGTTCAAGGGGGTCCACGCCCTGCGGCACTCCGCCGGCACGCGCCTCTACCGCCAGACCGGTGACCTGGGGCAGGTGCAGGACCACCTGAGGCATGCCACCCTCGACATGGCGCGCCGCTATGCCAAGTCGGACCGGCGACGGCTCCGGCAGAGCCTGGACGGCTGGGAATGAGCTCGCACGCCGCGCCAACCACCCTCGGAGGCGCGGCGTGAGCCTCCCCTACTCCGCCTGCATCGAGGTGCTGTTCACCGAGCGGGGGCCGGCGGCCGCGCGCGTGCGCGCCGCCGCCGCCGCGGGCTTCCGGGCGGTCGAGATGTGGCACTGGAGCAGCAAGGACCTGGAGCCCCTCGAGGACGCGCTCAGGAGCACAGGCGTGGTCCTGAAGGGCATGGTGTGCGAGCCCCTGGCGCAGCTCGTCGACCCTGCGACGCACGAGCGCTGGCTGGAGGGCCTGTCGGCCTCGTTGGCGGTGGCCGGCCGCCTCGGCGCGGAGTCGCTCATCGTGCAGTCGGGCGAGTCGCGCATCGGCGTGCCGCGTGAGGAGCAACGCGAAGCCCTGACACAGGCGCTCCTCGCAGGAGCGGCACGCGTCGCGGGAAGCGGGGTGCGCCTGCTCCTCGAGCCGCTCAACACCCGCATCGATCACCCCGGCACCTTCCTCGACCACACCCGGGAGGCCATCGATGTGGTCGACGCCGTCGACCGTCCCGAGGTACGTCTGCTCTACGACGTCTACCACTCCGTCACCATGGGCGAGACGCCGCAACGCGTGCTGGCCGGCAAGGTCGACCGCGTCGCGCACATCCACCTGGCGGACGTGCCCGGGCGCCACGAGCCCGGGAGCGGCGGTCTCCCCTGGCACGGCGTGCTGGCGTGGATCGAGGCTCAGGGCTATCGCGGGCACGTGGGCCTGGAGTACTGGCCGACCGCGGGCACCCTCGTCACCCTGCGCGGGCTGCTGGAAGACGCCGGGCACGGCGGCCCAGCCCTCTGACGGCCGGTCCACGTCTCCGCCGGGCGCGCCCCAGAGCGTCACCGGGAGCCTCGCTGGGCGGCGTGATTCGACACCCCCAGGGGGTATTTGGTGTAGCCTGGGAAGCACACGGGCCGCGCGCCACCGCGCGCCCGCCTGGAGGACGCCAGAGCATGAGCAAGCCACGCAGCAGGCAGTCGAGCCGGGCACGGAGACGCTCCACGCGGCAGCGGACCGCGATCATCATCGGCGTCGCGGCCGTGGCGGTGGTGGCGTTGACCGGCGCCGTGCTGGCCGTCCGTGCGACCGGTCGGGACGCCGCGGACCGCATCCATCTCTACCAGGGAGAGACGACCCTCGGTGGGGCCAACGTCAACCTCAGCGCGCTCGTCGGCAAGGGCGAGCCGGTCGTCGTCAACTTCTGGGCGTCGAACTGCCCGCCTTGCCGCATGGAGATGCCCGGCTTCCAGCACGTCTACGCCGAGCACGGCGGCAAGGGGTACCTGATGCTGGGCGTCGATGTGGGCCCGCAGACGGGCCTCGGGACCCACGAGGGCGCCCGCGCGCTGCTTCAGCAGGAGGACATCGCCTACCCGGTCGGCTACGCGGAAGGCAACGGCCTGGTCGTCGCCTACGGTCTGCGCGGAATGCCGACCACCCTCTTCTTCGACGCCTCCGGCCATCAGGTCGGACGCGTGGTCGGGTACCTGCCCGAGCCGCAGCTGAGGACCCGGCTGGCGAGCCTGCTGGCGACCAACTGACGACCCGGCCGGCTGGTCGGGCAGCGAAGGTATAGTGCGGGACGCCGTCACCCACGCACGCCGGCCCGAGTGCCGGGCGGCGCCGATGGAGGTCCCATGACGCTGACGCACGGCACGCTGAGCCTGGAAGAGCTGGCGGAGGAGGCACGCCAGAGAACCATCGATACCGTTCTGGTCGCCTTCGCCGACCCGTACGGCCGGCTGATGGGCAAGCGCTTCGACGCCGAGCACTTCACCGACCATGGTGCCGCGCACGGCACCCACGCCTGCGACTACCTGCTCACCGCCGACATGGAGATGGAGCCCGTCCAGGGCTACCGCTTCGCGAGCTGGCAGCTCGGCTACGGGGACGTGCTGCTGCGACCCGACCTCGGCACGCTGCGGCGCGCCAGCTGGCTGGACCGCAGCGCCATCGTGCTGTGCGATGTGGCGACCGCTGACGGCAGCGACGAGGTGGCCGTGGCGCCCCGCTCGATCCTGCGGCGCCAGCTGGAGCGCGCCACCACGGCCGGCTTCACGGTGCAGGCAGCCTCCGAGCTCGAGTACTACGTCTTCGAGGACAGCTTCCGGCGGGCGGCCGAGTCCGGCTACACCGGCCTCACCCCCATGGGCTGGTACCTGGAGGACTACCACCTGCTGCAGGGCACCCGGGAGGAGCGCTTCACCGCCGAGCTACGCCGCCACCTGCGCGATTCCGGCATCCCGGTGGAGAACTCCAAGGGCGAGTGGGGGCGGGGGCAGCACGAGATCAACGTCGCGTACGGCGAGGCGCTCGCCATGGCCGACCGCCACGCGCTGCTCAAGCAGGCGGCGAAGGAGATCGCGGAGAGCCTCGGCGCGAGCATCACCTTCATGGCCAAGCCGGCGGCGGACCAGGCGGGATCGAGCTGCCACATCCACCTCAGCCTGTGGCGCGGCGAGACGAACGCCTTCGCGGGCGACGAGCGGCTGGGCCCGGTGGCCGGCTCGGACGTGTTCCGCCACTTCCTCGCCGGTTGGATGGCGCACGCCGACGAGCTCCTGGTGCTGTACGCGCCAACCGTCAACAGCTACAAGCGGTTCGAGGACAGCTCCTGGGCGCCGACCCGCGCGGCGTGGAGCTTCGACAACCGCACGGCGGGATTCCGCGTGGTCGGCAGCGGCCAGAGCCTCCGCATCGAGTGCCGCATCCCCGGTGCCGACGTCAACCCGTATCTGGCGTTCGCCGCCGCGCTGGCCTCCGGCCTCGACGGCGTCGAGCGGCACCTCGAGCCGGAGCCGATGGTCGAGGGGGACGTCTACGGCGCGTCCGCCTTGCCGCGCCTGCCGCGCTCCCTCCACGAGGCCGTGGCGCGCTTCGAGGCCAGCGCCTTCGCGCGCGAGGCGCTGGGCGAGGATGTGGTGGAGCACTACGCGCACTTCTACAACAGCGAGCAGGCGGCTTTCGAGCGCGCCGTGACGGACTGGGAGCGGAACCGCTACTTCGAGAGGATCTGAGGGCGTGCGGCCGCCGGCCGCACGACGCGAACACGAGGTGAGGCTATGCCAGGGAAGGACACGCCATGCGTCTGAAGGACAAGGTCGCCCTCATCACGGGCGCGGGCAGCGGCATCGGCCGGGAGAGCGCGCTGCTCTTCGCCGAGGAGGGGGCCGCGGTGGTGGCGATCGACATCCGCGAGGAGGCGGCGCAGGAGACGGCCGCCATGATCGAGCGAGCCGGCGGCCGCGCCAGCGCCGCCCACGCCGACGTATCGCGCGCCGCCGACTGTGAGGCCATGGTCGCGCACGCCGAGCACGCGTACGGCCAGCTCGACGTGCTCTTCAACAACGCCGGCATCATGGACAGCCGTGACGACGACGCCGTGACGACCGACGAGCACGTCTGGGATCTCACCATGGCCGTCAACGCCAAGGGCGTCTACCTGGGCTGCAAATTCGGCGTGCCCGCGCTCAGGCGCGCCGGCGGCGGGTCCATCATCAACACCGCCTCGTTCGTAGCGCTCCTCGGCGCGGCCACCCCCCAGATCGCCTACACCGCGAGCAAGGGGGCGGTGCTGGCGCTCACGCGTGAGCTCGCGGTGGTGCACGCCCGCGAGAACATCCGCGTCAACGCCCTCTGCCCGGGCCCGTTGCGCACCGAGCTGCTGATGAAGTTCCTGGACACCGAGGCCAAGAAGCAACGGCGCCTGGTCCACGTCCCGATGGGCCGCTTCGGCGAGGCGCGGGAGATGGCCAGGGCGGCGCTGTACCTGGCCAGCGACGACGCCTCCTACGTCACCGGCAGCGAGTTCGTCGTCGATGGTGGCATCACCGCCGCGTACGTGACGCCGGAGTGAAGATGACGGGCGAGGAAGCGACGGCCTCACGGGACGGCCGGTTGCAGGAACGGATAAGGATGAGGGAGTGAGCATGCCCGAGCTGCAACGCACCTACAGCCCCATCGACGGCAGCCTGGTCGCCAGCCGCGAGCTGGCCGACGGCGCCCGCGTGGAAGGCACCCTCGCCGCGGCGCAGACCGCCCAGGCCGCCTGGAGCGAAACCAGCCTGGACGAGCGCATCGCCCTCATCGAGCGCATGGTCGAGGCCATCACGGCGCGCGCCGACGTGATCGCCGAGGAGCTGGCCCGGCAGATGGGCCGGCCGGTCAGGGACGGACCCAAGGAGATCCGAGGCGGCTACGCCGAGCGGGCGCTGGCCATGGCCGAGCTCGCGCCGGCGGCGCTCGCCGACGTCGAGGTGGGCGGGGCGCCGGGCGCCCGGCGCCTCATCCGTCGCCGGCCCATCGGCGTGGCACTCGTCCTGGCGCCCTGGAACTACCCGTTCCTCACCGCCGTCAACGCCGTCGTGCCCGCCATCCTGGCGGGCAACGCGGTGGTCCTGAAGCACTCGGACCAGACGCCGCTCGCCGCCGAGCGCATCGCCGAGGCGTTCGCCGAGGCAGGTCTGCCCCCGAGCGTGCTGCAGGTGCTGCACATGAGCCACGCCACCACCGCCGAGGTCATCGGCGACCAGCGCATCGGCTACGTGCACTTCACCGGCTCCGTCGAGGGCGGCCGCGCCGTGAAGCGCGCGGCGGCCGAGCGCTTCATCGGGGTGGGGCTCGAGCTCGGCGGCAAGGACCCCGCCTACGTGCGCGCCGACGCCGACCTCGACCACGCCGTCGCCGGACTGGTCGACGGCGCCCTGTTCAACGCCGGTCAATCGTGCTGTGGCATCGAGCGTATCTACGTGCAGCGCGAGCGCTTCGACGCCTTCGTCGAGGGCTTCCTGGCGCTCGCTCGCGGTTACCGCCTGGGCGACCCCCGCGACCCGGAGACCACCCTCGGGCCGATGGTGCGTACCGCCAACGCCGAGCTGGCCAGGGAGCACGTGCGCGCGGCGGTGGCCCGGGGCGCCGTGCCGCTCATCGACCCCAAGACCTTCCCGGCCGCCGCCGACGGCACGCCGTACATGGCGCCGCAGGTGCTCATCAACGTGCGCCAGAGCATGCGCGTGATGCAGGAGGAGACCTTCGGGCCGGTGGTGGGCATCATGCCCGTCGACGGCGACGAGGAGGCCGTCCGGTTGATGAACGACAGCCGCTACGGGCTCACCGCGAGCGTGTGGACGACCGATCTGGACACGGCCGAGCGGCTTGGCACCCGGCTCGCTACCGGCACGTGCTACGCCAACCGCTGCGACTACCTCGACCCCTCGCTGCCCTGGTCCGGCGTCAAGGACTCCGGCCACGGCCTGTCGCTCTCGCGCTTCGGCTTCGAGCCCTTCACGCGCACGCTGGCGCTGAACCTGAAGGCGCCAGGCTGACCGCGCCGGCCGACCACCCGGGCGGCGTTAGCATGGGCCATGCACGCCGCTCCCGTCACGCTTCCCGGTATCCGGGCGAGCGATCACCGCTTCCGGTTGCCCTTGGACCACGCTCATCCGAACGGGCCGACGATCGAGGTTTTCGCCCGCCAGCTGGTGGCCAGCGACCACCTCGGCGACGACCTGCCCATGCTCGTCTACCTGCAGGGCGGGCCCGGCGGCGAGGCGCCCCGACCCAACGATGCCAGCGGCTGGATCGGCCGCGCGCTGCGCGCATTC
The DNA here is from genome assembly GCA_035266525.1 of Trueperaceae bacterium. Taxonomy (GTDB): domain Bacteria; phylum Deinococcota; class Deinococci; order Deinococcales; family Trueperaceae; genus JASBRS01. Next base: position 7,193 of record DATFNF010000019.1, read on the forward strand.
CGGGTGCTGCTGCTGGACCAGCGCGGCACCGGCCGCAGCTCGCCGGTCACCGCCCAGACGCTCGGCGAGCTGGGCGACGCCACCGCGCAGGCAACCTACCTGACGCACTTCCGTGCCGACAGCATCGTCGCCGACGCCGAGGCGATCCGGCACGCCCTGCTGGGCCCGGACACGCGCTGGAGCATCCTGGGCCAGAGCTTCGGAGGGTTCTGTGCCCTGCGCTACCTGGCGGCGGCGCCGGCGGGCCTGGAGCGCGTCCTGATCACGGGCGGCCTGGCGAGCCTCACGCGCCCCGCCGAGGACGTGTACCGCGCCACCTACCAGCGGCTCCGGGCCCGCAACGACGCCTACTACCGTCGCTACCCCGGCGACGAGGTGGGCTGGAGCGCCGTCGCCGAGCACCTCCACGACCATGACGTGCGCTTCCCGGACGGGGAGCGCTTCAGCGTGCCGCGCCTGCAGTTCCTGGGCATGGCGCTGGGCGGCTCCGACGGCTTCGAGAGCCTGCACTGGCTGCTCGAGCCGGCCTTCGTGACCGTGGGGGGCCGGCGCCAGCTGGCGGAGCGCTTCGTCCACGAGGTGTACCGGCGCCAGGGGTTCGTGTCCAACCCGCTGTTCGCAGTGCTGCACGAGGCCATCTACGCTCAGCAGGAGCCCACGCGCTGGGCGGCGCAGCGCATGCTGGAGACGGCACCCGAGATCCCCTTCCAGCCGGGGAAGCCGCTACGCTTCACGGGCGAGATGATCTATCCCTGGATGTTCGAGCAGTTCCCGACGCTGCGGCCGTTCCTGGCGGCGGCCGAGGCCCTGGCCGAGAAGGACGACTGGCCGCGCCTGTACGACGTCGACGCCCTGGCGGCCAACACCGTCCCCGTCGCGGCGCTCGCCTACCTCGACGACATGTACGTGGACTACGAGCTGGCGCGCGAGACCGCCCGGGCGGTGGGCAACCTGCGGCTGTGGTCGACCGACGAGTACCAGCACAACGGTCTGCGCGCGGACGGGGCGCGCATCCTCGAGCGTCTGCTGGGGATGGCGAGCGGCCCGGTCTAGGCGGCATCCGGGCAGCAGAAGCGGGCGGCCGGGATACTCCCGGCCGCCCGCGTTCGCATCCCGGGCCCGAGGGCTACACGAAGATGCCCTTCGGCAGGTGCGCCGACACCACCCAATTGGGCGCGTCGACGACCTCGCTGATGCGGAGGTCGACGGCCACACTGCACAGGGCATAGGCCAGACGGCTCTCCAACCGGTACGCGCGACCGAGGTGGTCGATCATGGCACGCAGCGCGTCGCGTGCCGCTTCCATCAGGTCGGGAGCGACGCCGGTGGTGGCGTAGTAGCCGGCCTCCGCCGGCGCGAAGCTGCCGGCGGGCCGGGGCGTGTCGAACTGCGGCGTGGGCAGGTTGGCACCCTTGACCAGCTCGAAGCGCAGGCGCGTCCGCATGGCCGTCTCGATGGCGGTACCACACACCTCGCCGTCGCCCTGGGCCGCGTGCGTGTCCCCCACCGAGAACAGGGCGCCGGGCACCTCGACCGGCAGGTAGAGGACCGTGCCGCGGGTGAGGTCGTGGATGTCCATGTTGCCGCCCACGCGCCGAGGAGGCACCACCGAGTGACTGCCCGGCTCGGCGAGCGCCACCCCGATGGTGCCGGGGAACGGCACCGTCGGCAGGCGGATCTCCGGCGTGAAGCTCACATGCCGCGCGTCGTAGTGGGAGATGTGGAGGTAGGGGTCGGGGAACTCGTCGGCGAGTAGCCCGAAGCCCGGGATGAGGCCGGTCCACCCCCAACCGCTCTCCTCGAAGTCGAGGATGTGCACGGCCAGGGCATCCCCCGGCTCGGCCCCGTCGACATAGACGGGGCCCGTGACGGGGTTGACCTTGTCGAAGTCGAGCGCGCCCACGTCGGCGTGACCCGAGTCCTTGGCGAGCTGCCCACCCGAGGCGTCGAGGATCTCGAACAGCACCTCGCTGCCGGGCTCGACCGTGAGGACGGGCTCCAGGCTGTTGTCCCAGCCGAAGTGGTGGTGGGCGCTATGGATGGTGCGGAAGCTACTGCCCTCCGACAATCTCGATCTCCTTGTAGTTCACCGGCGTGTAGATGCCGGCAACCTGGAAGCCGATGCCGCCCATGCGGGGCGAGTGCATCACGTAGCTGCGGGCGTTGAACAGCGGGATCCAGGGCGCCTCGTTGGACGCCTTGGTGAAGACGTCGCGCCACAGGGCGAGGCGGGCGTCCTTCTGACTGGGCTGCACCATGGCGTCGGCCTTCTGCCCCTCGGCATCGAGCTGCTTGTTGCAGTAGCGCGGCCAGTTCCAGCCGCCGGGGACGGCGCTGCTGCAGGCCAGGATGGGCCACCAGAAGTCATTCGGGTCGGGGTAGTCGTCGAGCCAGGCCATGCCGCCGGACCACACCATCGGGGTCTTGCCCTGGCTGGCCGCGTCGATGACCGCGCTCGGCGAGAGCGAGCGGATGTCGAGCTTCACGCCGATCTGGGCGAACTGCTGCTGGATCACCTGGGCGATGCGCGGGTTGGGGTCGACGTTGCTGGTGTAGAGCACCGAGCTGAAGCCGTTGGGGTAGCCGGCGTCGGCGAGCATCTGCTTCGCCTTGGTCGGGTCGTAGGGGAAGCCCTTGTAGTCCTGGTTGTAGCCGGGCATGGCGGGCGGCAGGATCTGGTTGGCAGCCACATCGCGGTTGTTGTTGACCAGCAGGACCTGCTTCTTGTCGATGGCCATGTTCAGCGCCTGGCGCACCTGGAGGCTGTCGAACGGCTTGATGGTGGTGTTGAGCGCCACGTAGCTGGTCTCGATCTGGTCGGATGAGACCACCAGCTGCTTGAGCTTGGGGTCGCTCATGACCTTGGCGAACTGGGACGAGGGGATGCCGTCACCGAGGATGTCGACCTCGCCGCGCTGGAGGCGCAGGAAGGCCACGTTGGGGTCGACGCCGAACTGGAAGTCGAGCTCGCCGACCTTGGGCTCGCCGGGGACGAAGTAGTCGGGGTTCTTCACCAGCACCAGGCGCTGGCCGGACACCCACTCCTTCATCGAGAAGCCGCCGGTGCCCACCGGGTGGTGCCCGAAGTCCTTGCCCCACTTGGCGACCGCCTTCGGCGGGACCGCGAAGGCGAAGTTCAGGGCCAGCTTGTTGAGGAAGGTGGCGTCCGGCTGGGTCAGCGTGAACTGGACCTGCGTCGGGGACAGCACCTGGATGCCGCTGACGTCCTTGGCCTTGCCGTCGATGAACGCCTGGGCACCCTTGATGCCGGTGAAGAAGCCGACGCCGGGGCTCTGCGTCGCAGGGTCGAGCATGCGCTCGAACGAGAACTTCACGTCCGAGGCATTGAACGGCTCACCGTCGGTGAAGGTGACGCCCTGACGCAGGTCGAAGGTATAGGTGAGGCCGTCGGCCGAGACCGTATAGGACTTGGCCAGGGCCGGCTGGAGCTCGGTGGTGCCGGGCTTGTAGGTCATCAGGCCGTCGAAGATCGCTTGGATCATCGACCAGTTGTCCCAGTTGTAGCCGATGGCCGGGTCGAGCGTGGAGATGTCGTTCTGGAAGGTCAGCACCACCGTGCTGTTGGCCGCGAAGCCCACGCCGGCCGAGGCCAGCAGGATCGCGAACGCGATCGCCCATTTACGCATCGTGAGGTCACTCTCCTTCTGTCATGACGGGGTCGTGCCGGTCGCGTGTTCCTGTTCTCCCAAGGTGCGTCTCGCCAGGGACCGCCTCCTTACTCAGTGGTATTGGATTCTCGGGTCGAGGAGCGGATAGATCATGTCCGCGATGAGGTTCCCGATGACGACGAAGACTGCCGTCATCAGCACGCCGCCCATGATCACGGGGATGTCGAGCACCTGGATCGCCTGCCACATCATCTGGCCCAGGCCGGGGAGCGCGAAGACCTGCTCCACCACGATGACCCCGCCCATGAACACACCCAGGTCGAGGCCGACCAGCGCGATCACCGGGAGCAGCGCGTTGCGCAAGGCGTGGCGGAACACCTGCGCGCGCGGCTTCACGCCCTTCGCTCGGGCCGTCCGCACGTAGTCCTGTCGCAGCACGTCGATCAACGATGAACGCAACACGCGGGCGTACCAGCCGGCGCCCGCGAAGCCGACGGACAGGGCGGGCAGAACGTAGTGGGTGAGGTCGCCGTTGCCGTAACCGCCGAGCGGCAGCCATGGCACCAGATAACCGAAGAGGTAGAGCAGGATCAGCCCCACCACGAACTGCGGTGTGGACACGCCCACGAAGGCGAACAGCGTGAACCCCCGGTCCCACCAGCTGCCTTGCGCGACCGATGACAGGATGCCGATGGGGATGCCGAGCAGCAGCTCGCAGGCGATCCCGGTGAGCATCAGCTTGAGCGTCACCGGCAGGTGCGTGGCGACCAGCGCGCTCACCTGCGTCCGCTGCGCGTAGGACCGCCCCATATCGAAGTGCACGAGGTTCCAGAGGTAATGGACATAGCGCACCGGCAAGGGCTGATCGAGGCCGAGCTGGTGGGAGATGCGCTGCACCACCTCGGGGGTGGCGCTGGGACCGGCGATCATCTGCGCGGGGTTGACCGGCACGATGTAGGTGAGGATGAACGTCACCGTGATGACGCCCAGGATCGCGCCGACGCCCTGGAGGAGGCGCCTGAGAACATAGGCGGTCACCGCCGGCCCCCCACGTCGAGGGCGTCGCGCAGGGCTTCACCGAAGAGGTTGAAGCCCACGGAGGTGAGGATGATGGCCAAGCCCGGGAACAGCACCAGCCACGGCGCGGTGGTGAGGTAGGACTGGCTGGCATTGATGATGCCGCCCCAAGACGGCGTAGGCGGCTGCACGCCGACGCCAAGATAGGAGAGCGACGCCTCCAGCAGCACGCTGGTGGAGATACCCAGCGTGGCGAAGACCAGCAGGCTCATGGTGAGCTGCGGCAGGATGTGGCGGACCAGCACGCCGAAGGTCGGGATGCCCAGGGCGGTGGTCGCCTCGATGTACTGGCGCTCGCGAATGGCGAGGACCTGGGCGTAGATCGCCCGGGCCACGTAGACCCAGTTGACCATGGCGATGACGAGCGCGACGATCCACAGGCTCGGCCGCAAGATGGCGGCCAGGGCGATGGCCAGCACCAGTGCCGGGAACGCCGTCATCACGTCGGTGAAGCGCATCAACACGGTACCCAGCCAGCCGCGGAAGTAGCCCGCCACCACCCCGACCACGGCGCCTATGGCCACCGCCACGCCATTCGCCACCAGGCCGATGATGAGGCTCACCCGGGCACCGAAGAGGATGCGCGAGAGCAGATCGCGACCCAACAGATCCGTACCGAGGAGGTAGCTGGCGTCTGGTGGTCGCGGCATCCCGAACTGGCTGAGGCCGTTGGCGAACTGCCGGTTGGGATCGTAGGGGGCGATGAGCGGGGCGAACACCGCCGCCAGCACCACCAGCACCACCAGGACCAGGCCGATCATGCCGGTGCGGTCGCCGCGGAGCCGCTGCCACCAGCTCCGCCGGCCGCTGGAGCGGGCCTCCTCGCGGATGTCGTCGGTCGCGGTTTCGAGGATGTCGGTCACGTCGTCTCCGGCAAGCGTGCTGCCGCCGCGGATGAGGGGTGGGGCCAAAACCGTGGAGGACCGCACCCCGGCGCCGCGGCACGGCGCCGACCCCGATGCGGCCCCCATCCGTGAATAACGCTGCAAATCCTATCACGAGGTCAAACGGTCGGACCAATAGAGCCCGCAACCGGTTCCCTGCGGCAGCCTCGACGGGGCATCATCGCTCCGCCGCTGCCGCCCCGGGCGAGGGCGAGCGAAACGTTTCATGGCGTCCGCGAGCGCTCCGTCGTGCAATGGAGAGGGCGGACCCTACCGACCGCGAGGAGCAAGATGCCGACCGGAGCCACCATCGCACCAGGTCCCCAGGCGCGGCCAGCGCTGGTCCTCGCCCTGGCGCTGGCGCTGCTGGCCACGCCGAGCGTCTTCGCCCAGAGCGCACGGAGCCTCGGCATGGGCGGCGTGCGGGTCCCGGCCCCGGCGGCGGCCGACGTCAACCCCGCGTTCGCCGCCCTCCCCCGCACCGGCGGCGCCTCGGTGACGCTCCCCATCGGTCTGCTCAGCCTCGCCACCGGCGACTACTGGAACCCCAACGCCCAGGGCTTCGACGCGCTCTCGGCGCTGGACCAGGGCAGCCATCTCGGCCAGTACCTCCTGAACCCGGCCGTGAGCCCCGACGGCGTCACCTTCGGTGTCGACGCCAGCGGGCTCACCATCGCCTTCTCCGGCGGCTCGCCCATGCGGCTCGCCGCGCCCACGGCCTTCGATGCCGGCTTCGATCTGCCTCTGGGGGGCCGGGTCGGAGCCGTCACCTTCGGCGTCCGGCCGTTCACGACCGTGCATGCACGGTTCACGCCCGGCCCGGACCTCGAGGCGGTGTTCGGCTCCGGTAGTACCAGCGCGTCGGGGACGCTCACGGCCGACGCCGTGGCGGGCCTGGCGGTAGACGTTGGCGCCGCCCTTCCCCTGCCGCTGCCGCCGCACGCCATGGGCGGCGCCACGCTCTACGTCGGCGCCCGCGCGTCCGGCATCGCCGGCCTCGCCCGCGCCAGCGCCTCCTTCCAAGGGCAGGCCAGGGCCCAGCAGGACAGCAGCGGTGCCTACACCGACGTCACCTACAGCTACGACGGCACCGTGTCCGTCGGCGGCATCACGAACGGCGGTCTCGGCTACGGCGCCCTGGGCGCGGCGGGCCTGGCGGTCACGGTGCCGGCGGGCGGCGGCACGGTGACCGCGGGGATCGCCGTGCGGCATATCGGCGTGATGATCTGGAACCTTCACCAGACGCGCTACCAGGGCGACCAGAACGGCGGCACCAGCACCGATGTCGGCACCGTGCGAAGCGTCGAGGTGGCCCAACACGTGCACGTGGCGGGCAACCTGGCGCTGAGCCTGGGCGAAGGCCATCTCGGCGTGCCAGGCATGGGCCTGACGCTCGCCGCCGATGGCGACCTCGATCTCTCGGGCGGCTTCGCCACCCACGCCGGCGCGGAGGTCCGCTTCGGCCCGACCGCGCTGCGCGCGGGCGCAGGCTACCAGGACGGCCTGCGGCTCGGCGTCGGGGCCGGCGTCCGCGCCGGCGGCGTGGGCATCGACGCCGCTCTGAGCTCGCACCGCTCCCCCTTCACCGACCACCGCGCGTACGGCGTGTCCGCCTCGCTCGCCTTCGGCTTCTGAGGAGTTCCGGCATGAGAGCCCCCGATATCACCCGCTCCCGCGCCTACGACCCGCGGCTCCTAGTGCTGCTCCCGGCGCTCGCCCTGGCGCTCGCCGGCTGCTCGCGGCACACCGCCTTGACGGTGCGTGCGGACCTGGTGCCGTTCATGAGCGTCGGCGAGACGCAGCTGAACAGTGCCCCTATCGCGCCGGGCACCAGCTACCTCGACTGGCCGTTCTCCGGCAGCCACCTCACCAACCCCGGCCACAGCGTCGATCTCACGACCCTCGGGGCCCCGTCGTCGGCGCTCACCGACATCACCGCCTTCTCGTTGACGTTCGCTGCCCAGGTGACCCCTTCCGTCCCCCTCGCCGCCGGGACCGCCACCCTCTACCTCGCCCCGTCGAGCGCGTCCGACGTACACGCGTACCCGGCGGTCACGGTCGACACCCCTCCGGTGGCGGCCGGCCAGACCGCGACCGTCTCGATCACGGCCGACGACGCGACCGATGCCAGCGCACTCCCGTACCTCCGCAGCGGCTCCTTCCTCGTCGGCGCCGAAGTCGAGGTGAACGCCTCGGGCAGCGGCACTGCCCGGGTCACCCTGACGCATCTCCTCGTCACCGTCTCGCTGCCGCCGGGGTGGGGTCTGCCCTGAGCTAGGGCGGAGACCTCAGAGGACATTCGTCCCGTCCTGGACGGGACAGGGCCCCCTTGACAGTGGAATGGGCCGTGCCTAGCGTGGGTGCATCCACATGCTGCGCGGGCGCGCTTCCCGGCGCTCGCGCACGTCAGGAATGGCATGGCGTGATCTCGGTAGGCTTCGAGGGCATCGGCAAGGACTTCGGTGCAGGGCCCGTTCTGGACGACGTCTCGTTCACCGTGGACGCCGGCGAGATCCACGCGCTGGTAGGCGAGAACGGTGCCGGCAAGAGCACGCTGATGAAGATCCTGGCCGGGTACCTGCCGGCCACGAGCGGGCGCGTCCTCCTCGGCGGCGTGCCCACCGAGTTCCGCGATCAGCGAGAGGCCGAGGCCGAGGGCGTCGTCCTGATCCACCAGGAGCTCAACCTGGTCGAGGACCTGACGGTCGCGGACAACATCTTCCTGGGCCGGGAACGCCGCCGTCGCGGCTTCCTCGACGAACGCGCCATGCACCGCGAGGCCGGCGCCCTCCTGAGGCGCGTGGGCCTCGACGTCGACCCGTGGACGCGGGTCCGCACGCTCATCGTGGCCCAGAAGCAGCTGCTGGAGATCGCCAAGGCGCTGGCGCGGAACGCAGGGTTGCTGATCATGGACGAGCCCACGGCGAGCCTGACGCCGGCGGAGGTCGAGCGGCTCTTCGGCTTGATCCGGGACCTCAACGGCCGCGGGGTCACCATCCTGTACATCAGCCACAAGCTCGAGGAGGTCCTCGCGCTGGCCGAGCGCGTCACCGTCCTGCGCGACGGTCGCTACGTGGAAACGGTGCGCGCCGGCGCCAGCTCGCGCCAGGCGCTCGCCAACCTCATGGTGGGCCGCGAGATCGCCGCCATGTTCCCCGAGAAGCTGCTCCAGGACCGCGGCAGCCCGCTGTGGCGGGTGCGCGACGTCGGGGTGCCCGGTTGGGCGCAGCGTGTGAGCTTCGACCTCCAGCGTGGCGAGATCCTGGGCTTCGCCGGTCTGGTGGGCGCCGGCCGCACCGAGCTGTTCGAGGGGATCCTGGGGCTGCGTCCACGCTCGGGCGGGCACTTCGAGCTCGAGGGCCGGCGCCTGCGCATCCACCATCCGGCCGATGCGGTGAGGGCCGGCATCGTCTACCTCAGCGAGGATCGCAAGGGTAAAGGCCTGCACCTCCGGCTCGGGCTGGCCCCGAACCTCACGCTCATGGCGCTCCATCGCTACGCGCGTCCGCTCCTGCGTCGAGACCGCGAGCGCGCGGCGCTCGGGGACGCGATGCGCCGCTACAACATCCGGGCCGGCAGCCCCGAAGCCGTGGCGGGGACGCTCTCGGGCGGCAACCAGCAGAAGCTGGCGCTCGCCAAGGTGTTGCACACGGAACCCAAGGTGTTGGTCCTGGACGAGCCGACGCGTGGCGTCGACGTCGGCGCCAAGCAGGAGATCTACCGCCTCATCCAACACCTCGCCGCGCAGGGCCTGGGCATCGTCGTCGTCTCCTCCGAGCTGGTGGAGCTGATCGGCATCGCCCACCGTCTCATCGTGATGCGCGGCGGACGCGTCACCGGAGAGCTCGGTGGCGAGGGCCTCAGCGAAGCCGAGGTCATCGCCTACGCCACCGGCGTCAAGGAGACCCATGCAGCCTGAATCCAGCCTCCACCCCGTGCCGCGCCGCCGTGCTCGCATCAGGCTGTCCGCGTTCGGCCCACTGTTGGGCCTGGCTGCCCTGGTCGCCCTGGCAACGGCCCTGAACCCCGCCTTCCTCACCATCGCCAACATCTTCAACGTGCTCACCCGTACCTCGTTCATCGGCATCATCGCGGTGGGCGGCACCTTCGTCATCATCGCCGGGGGCATCGACCTGTCCGTGGGCTCCATGGCGGCTCTCCTGGCGGGGTCCATGATCCTGGTGATGAACGCCCTGGCGCCGACGTTGGGCGGCGGCTGGCTCACCATCGTGGTCGGCATGCTCTTCGTGGTGGCGTTGGGCGCGCTGTTCGGCCTGGGCCACGGCCTGGCGATCACCAAGGGCCGCATCGAGCCCTTCATCGTCACGCTGGGCACGCTCGGCATCTTCCGGTCGGTGCTCACCTACCTCTCCGAGGGCGGCGCCATCACCTTGCAGCTCGGCCTGAGCAACGTCTACAGCCACGTTTATTACGGCAGCTTCCTGCGCGTGCCGATCCCCCTCTGGGTGTTCCTCGCCATGGCCATCCTCGGCGCCGTGCTGCTCAACCGCACGGCCTTCGGGCGGCACGTCCAGGCCATCGGCTCCAACGAGCAGGTCGCGCGCTACGCCGCACTCCGAGTGGACCGGGAGAAGATCGTCACCTACATGATCCAGGGGGTGTGCGTGGCCGTCGCCACCATCCTGTACGTGCCGCGCCTGGGATCGGCCAGCCCGTCGACCGGGCTGCTGTGGGAGCTGGAAGCGATCGCCGCGGTGATCATCGGCGGGACCGCCCTCAAGGGGGGTTCCGGCAGCGTGCCGGGGACCGTCGTCGGGGCCATCCTGCTCTCCACCATCGGCAACGTGCTCAATCTGACGAGCATCATCAGCGTCTACCTGAACGCTGCCGTGCAGGGCGTGGTCATCATCCTGGTGGCCTTCCTGCAACGCGGCAGGGAGGCGCGCTGAAGGGGGTGAGGACTTCCGCCATCAGGCCGGTGCGACGCCCGAAGCGCGCACACCCATCCCGAACGTCTTAGGAGGACGTAATGAAGCGCATCTACCAGCTGATCGTCGTCGTCGCCCTGGCGTTGACCGCCACGGCTTTCGCCCAGGACCAGAAGGTCATCGGCGTCTCCATCCCCGCCGCAGACCACGGCTGGACCGCGGGCGTCGTGTACTGGGCCAACCAGGCCAAGGCCCAGGTGGAGGAGGCCTACCCCAACCTGAGCATCATCGTGAAGACGGCCAAGGACCCGGCCGAACAGGCCAACCAGATCCAGGACCTCGTGACCGTCAACAAGATCGACGCCCTCGTGATCCTGCCGTATGAGTCGGCGCCGCTGACCAAACCCGTGGCCGACGTCAAGAAGCAGGGCGTGTTCGTGGTCGTGGTCGACCGCGGCCTCACCGACCCGAGCATCCAGGACGTCTACGTGGCGGGCGACAACCCCGGCATGGGCCGCGTCTCCGGCGAGTACGTGGCGCAGAAGCTCGGTGGCAACGGCCAGATCGTCGTGCTGCGCGGCATCCCCACGGTCATCGACAACCAGCGCTACGATGCCTTCATGGAGGTCATGAAGCAGCACCCGGGCATCAAGGTCCTGGACGCGCAGTACGCCAACTGGAACCGCGACGACGGCTTCAAGGTGATGCAGGACTTCCTCACCCGCTTTCCCAAGATCGACGCCGTGTGGGCGCAGGACGATGACATCGCCGTCGGCGTGCTGCGGGCCATCCAGCAAGCCAATCGCAGCGACATCCAGTTCGTGTTGGGCGGAGCCGGCATGAAGGAGTTCGTCAAGATGGTGATGGACGGCGACCCCCTGGTCCCGGCCGACGTGCTCTACCCGCCGAACATGGTCGACACCGCCATCAACGTGGCCGCCATGCACTACGTCAGCGGCTCCGCGGTGCTGGGCACCTACATCGTGGCGGCGCCCCTGGTCACCAAGGACAACGCCGCGCAGTACTACTTCCCGAACAGCCCGTTCTAGGACGGGTCGCGACGGTGGGCGGTCTGCGGGCCGCCCACCGTAGGCATGCCGCACGCTTGGAGGTTCGAATGGCGAGACCAGTCACCCTCTTCACGGGTCAGTGGGCGGACATGCCGCTGGCCGAGCTCGCTCCACTCGCCAAGGAGATGGGCTACGACGGCCTGGAGCTGTGCACCTGGGGCGACCACTTCGACGTGCAGAAGGCACTCCAGGATGACGGCTACGCGCCGGGGCGGGCGGCGCTACTCGAGAAGCACGGCCTGCGCTGTTATGCCATCGGCGCCCACCTGGTGGGACAGGCGGTGTGCGACCGCATCGACGAGCGCCACCGGGACGTCGTGCCCCCGTACGTGTGGGGCGACGGCGACCCGGAAGGCGTGCGCCAGCGGGCGGCCCGGGAGCTGATCGACACCGCGAGGGCGGCGCGCAAGCTGGGCGTGGACGTGGTGACGGGCTTCACCGGTAGCTCCGTGTGGCACAGCCTCTACGCCTTCCCGCCGACGAGCCAGGATTACTGGCAGCGTGGCTACGTCGACTTCGCACGGCGCTTCGAGCCGATCCTGAATGCCTTCGACGCCGAGGGCGTGAGCTTCGCGCTGGAGGTGCACCCGACCGAGATCGCCTTCGACATCGCCAGCGCCGAGCGCGCGCTGCAGGCGGTGGGTCGCCATCGCCGTTTCCAGTTCAACTTCGATCCCAGCCACCTGGGGTATCAGGGCGTGGACTACGTGTTGTTCCTGCGCCGCTTCGCCGAGAGGATCGCGCACGTGCACGTGAAGGATGCCTGGTGGGGGCGGGGGGACGGCAGCGTGGGCGTGTTCGGCGGCCACACCACCTTCGGGGACGCGCGCCGCTACTGGGACTTCCGCAGCGTGGGCCGCGGCGACGTGGACTTCGAGGAGATCATCGTGGCGCTGAACGACATCGGCTACGGCGGGCCGCTGTCGGTGGAGTGGGAGGACGCGCGCATGGACCGCGTGGCCGGCGCCACCGAATCGGCGGCGTTCGTCCGCGCGCTCGACTTCGAGCCCGCGGGCGCCGCCTTCGACGCGGCCTTCAGCAGCGGGGCCGGCGAGGAGCGGGGGGCCTAGCCATGGTCGAACCCGCCACCCCCATCCGGCTGGGCATGGTCGGCGGCGGCAAAGGCGCCTTCATCGGCGCCGTGCACCGCACCGCGGCCCGGCTCGACAACAACTACGTGCTGCTCGCCGGCGCCTTGTCCAGCACCCCCGAGAAGGCGCTGGCGAGCGCGCGCGACCTGGGTCTGGCACGGGGTTACGGGAGCTGGCAGGCCATGCTCGAGGGCGAGCTGGCGCTGCCCGAGGACGAACGCATCGAGACGGTGAGCATCGTCACGCCCAACCACATGCACTTCCCCGTGGCGAAGGCGTTCGCCGAGGCGGGCTTCCACGTGATCTGCGACAAGCCACTGGTGCACACCGCCGAGCAGGCCGCGGAGCTGGTCCGGATCACGCGCGAGCACGGCGTCGTCTTCGGCGTGACGTACAACTACACGGGCTACCCCCTGGTCAAGGAGGCGCGCCACCTGGTGGCAGGGGGCGCCATCGGCAAGGTGCGCAAGGTCATCGTCGAGTACAACCAGGGCTGGCTGGCCACGCGCGCCGAGGTCGGAGGCGGCAACAAGCAGGCCGAGTGGCGTACCGACCCCGCCCGTTCCGGCGCCGGGGGCGCCATCGGCGATATCGGCAGCCACGCCGAGAACCTGGCGAGCGCCGTCACCGGCCTCGAGATCGAGAGCCTGTGCGCGGAGCTCACCACCTTCGTGGAAGGCCGCGCGCTCGACGACGACGCCAACGTGTTGCTGCGCTTCGCGGGCGGCGCCAGAGGCCTCCTGAGCGTCAGCCAGATCGGCGTCGGTGAGGAGAACGATCTGCGCATCCGCGTCTACGGCGAGACCGGCAGCCTCACCTGGCACCAGGAGGAGCCCAACCGGCTACTGCACAAGACGCTCGCTGGTCCCACCCGGCTGCTCACCCGAGGCAACGGCTACCTCGGCCAGGCCGCCGCCGACGCCACGCGCCTTCCCGCCGGCCACCCCGAAGCCTTTCTGGAAGCCTTCGCCAACGTCTACGCCGGCATCGCAAGGGCCATACGCGGGGATCCAGACGCCGACTACCCCACCGTTGCCGACGGAGAGCGGGGCGTCGCCTTCATCGAGGCCGTGGTCGCCAGCGCCCACGAAGGCGGCGTGTGGACGCCGCTCACGCTCGGTCGCGGGGGGTGACGCAGACGTGCGCCGGGAGATCGGCCTCCGCCGGCATCGGCTCGGCATAGGCCAGTACCGTGAGGAGGAGGCCGACGAACACGTCGAGCGACCAGAACGGCTGAAACCGGTGATGCCGCGGGCGGAAGCGGCCCTGCACCGCCCGGCGCCGGCCAGAGCGAAGCGTCCCGCCCCACGAGGAGCGCAGTATGAGTGACTACATCCCCCGCCCCGAGCACAAGTTCAGCTTCGGCCTGTGGACCGTCGGCAACGTCGGCCGCGACCCCTTCGGGGACGCCACCCGGCCCGCCCGCGACGCCACCGACACCGTCGCCAAGCTCGCCGACATCGGCGCCTGGGGCGTCAACCTCCACGACAACGACCTCGTGCCCGCCGACGCCACACCCGGAGAGCGCGACCGCATCGTCCGCGAGTTCAAGCAAGCTCTGGACGACCACGGCCTCGTCGTGCCCATGACCACCACCAACCTCTTCACGGACCCCACCTTCAAGGACGGCGCCCTCACCAGCGCCGACAGCCGCGTGCGCGCCTTCGCCATGCAGAAGGTGATGCGCGCCATGGACCTCGGTCACGAGCTCGGCGCCACCACCTTCGTCTTCTGGGGCGGCCGCGAAGGCAGCGAGGTCGACGGCGCCCTCGACGCGCTGGACGCCCTGCGCCGCTACCGCGACGCCCTCAACTACCTCGCCGCCTACGCCCAGGACCAGGGCTTCCCCTTCCGCTTCGCGCTCGAGCCCAAACCCAACGAGCCCCGCGGGGACCTCTACCTGCCCGTGGTCGGCAGCATGCTCGGCTTCATCCAGACGCTCGACCAGCCCCAGCGCTTCGGCGTCAACCCCGAGTTCGCCCACGACACCATGGCCGGCCTCAACTTCGTTCACGCCGTCGCCCAGGCCATCGACGCCGGCAAGCTGTTCCACATCGACCTCAACGACCAGAAGATGAGCCGCTTCGACCAGGACCTCCGCTTCGGCGCCGAGAACCTCAAGACCGCCTTCTTCCTCGTCAAGCTCCTCGAGGACAGCGGCTACGACGGCCCCCGCCACTTCGACGCCCACCCCCTGCGCACCGAGGACGAGGACGGCGTGTGGGACTTCGCCAGGGGCTGCATGCGCACCTACCTCGTCCTCAAGGACAAGGCCCGCCGGTTCGACGAGGACCGGGAGATCCAGGAGCTCGTGCGCGCCCACCGCGTCCCCGACGACCACCTCGACAGCTACCTCGCCGAGTACAGCGGCGAGCACGCCGAGCGCCTCACCCGCCACACCTTCGACCTCGCCAGCCTCCGCGCACGCCCCACCCACCTCGAGAAACTCGACCAGCTCACCGTCGAGCTGCTGCTCGGAGCCCGCTGAAGGCGCTCCGGCGGGCGCAGGCCGAGGCCTTCAGCCCGCCAGCGGCAACCCCACCGGCGCTCCAGCCCGTGCCGACGCGTACACGGCGAGCACCAGCTCGACGGCACCCCTGGCCTCGGCAGGGGTCACGGCGGGCTGGCGCCGCTCTGCGACCGCCCGCAGGAAGTCCTCGAGCTGGGCACGATGCCGTTCCACGCCGATCGCCAGGGGGTCGGCCGAGCCGCCGCCGGGGGCGGCATCCAGACGCAGCATGGCCTCGACCTCGGCCTCGTCCGCGTCCCGGAGGTGCCAGGCGGTGATGCGCCCGTCGTCGAGCACGATGGTCCCCGCCTCACCGTAGAGGGCGACGCGCGCCGGCTCCCCCGGCCAGCTCGCCGTCGTCGCCTGCAGGGCGCCGAAAGCGCCGTCAGCGAACGCCAGCGTGGCCGCCGCCGTGTCCTCCGTCTCGGTCGCGTGCACCCGACGACCGATGTCGGCGCTGACGCGGGCGACCGGCCCCGCCAGGTGCAGCAGCAGGTCCACGGTATGGATGCCCTGGTTCATCAGCGCGCCGCCGCCGTCCAGCTTCCAGGTGCCGCGCCACCCTCCCTCGCGGTAGTAGGCAGGCGAGCGGTACCACGGCACCAGGCCGTTGGCCAGCACCAGCTTGCCCAGCCGGCCCGCAGCGAGCGCCTCGCGGGCGCGCGCGACGCCCGGCGCGAAGCGGTTCTGGAACACGCCCGCGAGGACGGTGCCATGCTCCTGCGCTGCACGGATCATGGCGTCGCAGCGCTCCAGCGTGACGTCCAGCGGCTTCTCCACCAGAGCGTGCTTGCCGCGAGCCGCGGCGGCGATGACGGCGTCGGCGTGGCGCCCGCTCGGCGTGGCGACGATCACCGCGTCGACCTCGTCATCGCTGGCCGCCAAGGCGGCATCCGGCAGGTAGCGCGCGCCGAAACGCTCGGCCAGCGCCCGGCCGCGGCCGCTGCCGCCGTCGGCGACGATCGCGAGCGAAGCCCCCTCGACCTCATGCACGGCCTGGGCGTGAACGCTGGCGATGTTGCCGGCACCAAGGATGGCTAGACGGAGCTCGACCATGCCGTCAGCCTAACCGCCGCCCGCACCGGACGGGCAGCCGGCTTCTCGGAGCCTTCGCAAGTCGTTCACGAGTTCTTGGCAAGTCGCCACTATCATCGAGCAGGAGCGGCGGGAGCGGTCAGGGCCCGTCCATGTCGGTGATGGAGGCGCGACGCTGTCGAGCCTCGGAGGTGACGCCTTCATGGAGGGTCACAGAACGCGCGCTAGACGCACTTCGCGGGCTCTCCTGGGCTGGCTGGCAACGGCGTTCGTCCTCCTGGCGGCCGGCGCGGTGACGTATGCGGTGCTGCGCCACCGCGCAGCCGGTGAGGCACCGGCGACGCCGGTGACCGCCGTCGTGAAGCACGCCAGCTATCAGGTCACGGTGGCGGGGCCGGGCAGCCTGTCGCCGATCCGGACGGTCAACCTGGCGCCCGCCGTAGGCGGGCCCATCGTCGCCCTCGCGTCGCTCGGGAACGCGGTGACGGACGGCCAGGTGGTCGCTCGGCTCGACGCCACCAGCTACCAGCGCGCGGTGGACAACGCCCAGCTGGACCTGCAGCAAGCCCAGGCGGCATTGGCATCGCTGCAAGCCAACCAGGCCAAGGCCGACGCCACGCTCGCCTCACAACTCGCCAGCGCACAGGCGACGCTGGACGCCGCCCGGCGCGCCTACCAGAGCCAGAAGGCGACGACCGAGCTGACCCAGACGCTGTATCGCATGGGGAGCGCCAGCGCCTCGGAGGTGCAGGCCGCCGAGGACGCCTTGAGCAACGCCGCCGGAACCTCGAGCGCCGCCGCGGCCGGCCTCGCCACGCTCGTGACCAGCCAGAAGCTGCAAGCCGCCGCGGCCCAGCAGGACCTCGCCAGCGCTCGCCTGAGCGTGGCCCAGGCGGAGCTCGGCCTCAACACCGCGCAGCAGAACCTGCAGGACACCAGCGTGACGGCTCCCTTCGCGGGCGTCGTCAGCGCCGTGAACGGCGCGGTCGGCGAGACCGCCGGCGCCGGTGCGTCACTCCTCACGGTGGTGGACGACGCCACCGTGCAGCTCGCCGCCGAGATCGACGAAACCGATGTCGGCAAGGTGACCGTGGGACAGCAGGCGACCGTGACCTTCGACGCCACCTCGAGTCGAACCTTCGCCGGTCGGGTGAGCGCCATCGCGCCGACCGCCACCCTCGTTTCGAACATCCCCGTCTACTACGTCGCGATCGACATCGCCAATGGCAGCCACACGCTGCGCGGGGGCATGACCGGCCAGGCGACCATCGTGACCCGCGAGATCCAGGACACCTTCGAGGTGCCCGCCCGCGCGGTCCGCACGGCCAACGGCAGCAGCCAGGTGCTGGTGCGCCAGCCCGACGGCAGCTACGCCCCCGTGCGGGTCGCCGTCGTCGGCGCCTCGGGGATCAACAGCGTGCTCACCGGAACCGTCCAGGAGGGAGCGGTGGTGCTGGTGAGCGAGCCTGCCGGCAGCACCGGGACGTCGCGCACCGCTCCGGCGCCGGGGACCAGCCAGCGCCGCAACGGCGCGGTCCCGTTCGGGGGCGGCGGAGGCTTCCGGAGCCCCCGCCTCGCCGAGCGAAGGAACCGGTCATGGCGCGAGACGTCGTGACGCTCGAGCAGGTGCGCAAGGCGTACCGCCTGGCCGATAAGCCGTTCTGGGCGCTCAAGGGCGTCAGCTTCACCGTCGCCGCGGGCGAGATGATGGCGCTCATGGGGCCCTCCGGCTCGGGCAAGACCACGCTCATGAACATCATCGGCCTGCTCGACACCCCGACCGACGGCCGCTACCGACTGAACGGCGAGGACGTATCGCACCTCAGCGAGTTCGACCGGGCCGTCCTGCGCAACCGCACCATCGGCTTCGTGTTCCAGGCCTTCCATCTGCTGCCGCGCCTGACGGCGGTCGAGAACGTGGAGACGCCGCTGACGTACGGGGGGTATCACCGCCGCGCCCGGCGCAGGCAAGCGATCGACGTGCTCGACCGGGTGGGCCTGGCGGACAAGGCCGGCAGCCTGCCGGCCATGCTGTCCGGCGGCGAGCGGCAGCGGGTCGCGGTGGCCAGGGCCCTGGCCACCAACCCCACGCTTCTCCTCGCCGACGAGCCCACCGGCAACCTCGACACCCGCACCGGCAACGAGATCATCGCGCTGTTCCACCAGCTGAACGCCGAGGGCGCGACCATCATGATCGTCACGCACGAACCGGACATCGCGGCGCAGACGGCCCGCACGGTGCGCGTGCGCGACGGCCTGGTGGAGGCCGACGAACCGCATGCCGCGGTGTGGCCGCCGGCGACGGCCGGCAGCCACGACGCCGCGGCGCAGAGGAGCGGCCATGGCCCCGAGTAGACGCCGCAGCGGGCGCCATGCCAGGGAAGCGCAGCGCCCCATCCCCCGCGCCCGCGCCTCGCTCGATCCGCTGGAGATCGTCCTGATCGCCTTCCGCTCCATCCGCTCCAACCTCCTGCGGAGCGCGCTGACCACCCTCGGGGTCGTGATCGGGGTCGCCGCCGTCGTGGCGCTCACAGCGGCCGGAAGCGGGGTCAACGCCAGCGTCACGGACCGGATCACCTCGCTGGGCAGCAACCTGTTGACCGTCACCGGCGCCGGCCGGGGGGCAGGCAGCCGCGTGCGGGGCGCTCCGCCCAACAGCATCACGCTCGCCGACGCCCAGGCCATCCTGGCCCTCGACGACCCGCGGATCGCCGGCATCGCGCCGCAGGTGCAGATCAACCTCTCCATCCAGCACGGCGCGAACACGAGCTACGTCAGCGTGGTCGGCACCTGGCCGGACTACCAGAACGTCCGCAACACCACCGTCAGCGAGGGCGCCTTCTTCACCCAGGACGACAACAGCAGCGGACGTCTGGTGGCCGTTCTGGGGTACCAGGTGGCGCAGGATCTGTTCGGCGGCTCGCAACGCGCTCTCGGTCAGAGCGTGCGCATCGGCGGCCTGCCGTTCGACGTGATCGGCGTCCTACCCGACAAGGGCGACACCGGCTTCATGAGCCCGAACAGCCAGGTGCTGGTCCCGCTCACCACCTTCGTGACGCGCGTCCATCGGGACAGCCCCACGGGCACCCCGAGGATGAGCGCCGTCTACGTCCAGGGGTCGAGCGCGGGCGCGCTGAGTGGCCTGCAACAGGACCTCACCACCCTGATCGCCAGCCGCCACCGGCAGAGCGACCCCGCCAACTACGACTTCCGGATCCTCAACCAGGCCGACCAGCTGGCCACGCTCAACTCCGTCACCGGCACCCTCACGCTGTTCCTGGGCTCCATCGCCGGGATCAGCCTGCTGGTAGGGGGGATCGGCATCATGAACATCATGCTGGTGTCGGTCACCGAGCGCACGCGCGAGATCGGGGTGCGCAAGGCGCTCGGGGCCAAACCGCGCGACATCCTTGCCCAGTTCCTGCTCGAGGCCACCATGCTGTCCGTCGGCGGCGGCATCCTCGGCATCCTGGCGGGCATCGGCCTGGGGGCTGTGGCCGGGCACGCGCTCAGCGTGCCCTCCCGGGTGATGCCGCAGAGCATCCTGATCGCCTTCCTGTTCGCCGCCGCGGTGGGCATCTTCTTCGGGCTCTACCCGGCGCAGCGCGCCGCCCGCCTTGACCCCGTCGAGTCGTTGAGGTACGAATGACGCCGCTCGCCAGCTGCCCGGGTACGCGCGCGCCGCACGCCCGCAGCCGGGGCGTAGCCGCTGTCGTGATCGCCACCCTGATGCTCGGCCTCGCCGCGCTTCGGGCAAGCCCGGCGCGGGCACAGGATGCCCCGACGACCCTCGGCTTCGCGGACGCGCTGGCGCTGGCACGCACCGGGCCGGACGTGGCCCTGGCCGAGCTCGGCCTGTCCCAGGCGGAGGCCGCTCGCGGCGTCACCTCCACCACCGCCTCGGGAACGCTCCAGGGAGGCTACTCGCAGCGCTGGACCGATGCCACCGGCTTCGCTCCGCGCCGCAGCGGCCTCGCCCCGTTCACCCTGAACGCCACCTTCAACGTGGTCCCCTACGGTCCGGGCCACGACGCCCGCATGGCCGCGGACCGCGCCGTGGAGACCGCGCGCATGACCCTCCAGGACACGGTAGCGCAGGCCACGGCGAGCGCAGCCCAGGCGTACCTGCAGGCACTGCGCGGCAACCAGCGCGTGGGCATCGACGCGGCAGCCGTCGATCAGGCACAGGCCACCCTGGCGCACGCCCAGGCCCTCCGCGCCCGTGGAGACGCCACCGACGACGACGTGGCGACGGCGCAGGTCGATCTGGCGCAGGCCAGGACCACGCTGGCGAGCGATCACCTGACGCTGCAAAGCGCCCTGGCGTCTCTCTCCGGCGTGCTGGGCCGACCGGTCTCCGCCGTGGCGGGCGAGCCGTCCACGAGCCAGGATCCGCAAAGCGACACCCCCGCGGGGGTCGACCGCCGCTCGGACGTGCGGCAGGCGGCGCTCGCCTTGGACGGCAGCCACCAGGACTACGCGGCCGCGGTGCGTCAGGTGCTCCCCACGGCCGCGGCGTCGGCCAGCGTGCAAGGAGGCGATGGCAACACCACCTGGAACGCAGGGCTCGGCTTCGATACCAACAGCTTCCAACCGAGCCTGCAGGCCGGCGTCACGCCGGGGGGCTCCACCCTGAGCACCTCCTCGGCCCTCAACGGAACGAGCTTCGCCGTCGCGCTGAGCGTCACCATCCCCCTGGACAGCGGCCTCGGCCCTGCGCTCGACAGCGCCAGGCTGTCGCTGAGCGCGGCGCAGCAGAAGCTCGACCGGACCCGGGAGCTGGCCGGCGCGGCCATCGAGGCGGCGCGGCGTACGCTCCAGACCGCGAAGCTCAACGTCAGGCTCACCGCAGCGCAGCGGGACCTGGCGGCATCGCGGGCGGCGCTGGCGGCGCAGCGGCTCGCGCTGGGCCTGGTCGCCCAACCCGCCGTGGACCAGGCCGAGCTGGCGGCAAGACAGGCGCAGCTGGCATGGCTCAGCGCCCAGGACGCCGTGCTCCTCGACCGCATGGCGCTGGCCCAGGCACTCGGTCTCGACCCCATGGAGGTCTTCTGATGCGCACCCTCGCGGC
This sequence comes from Trueperaceae bacterium, assembly GCA_035266525.1. GTDB lineage: Bacteria > Deinococcota > Deinococci > Deinococcales > Trueperaceae > JASBRS01. The sequence continues at coordinate 28,448 of DATFNF010000019.1, forward strand.
CGTCCTCGTCGCCACCATGCTCACGGCTGTCGCAGCGGCGCAGAGCACGCCCGGTCCGGCAGCGCTCACCCTCGAGCACGCCCTGACCCTGGCCCCCGACGCCAGCGCCCAGGTCTCCGCAGCTCGGGCGGCGCTCGGCTCTGCCGAGCGGAACGACGCCCGGGTCGCGTCGGACCCCATGTCCCTGCGGGTGGACCGGGTCACCGCGACGAATGGCCTCACGAACGCTCGGCGGTCGCTGGCCGCCGCGCGGGCCGCCACCACCCTGACGGTGGCCAGCGCCTACTTCGCTGCGCTGGAAGCCGACACGGCCCTCACCGTCGCCGAGCTCGGCGCCTCCATCCAGCAGCAGACGCTGCAGGCACAGCAGGTCAGGAAGCAGGCCGGCGCCGCCACCGACATCGATGTGGCGCAAGCCCAGAACGCCTACCAAGAGGCCCGAACGACCCTCGCCGACGCCCGGACGCAGCGCACGCTGGCGTACAACACGCTCGCCAGCCTGCTCGGACAGGATGTCGGCGAGCTCACGCCGGTGACCACGACCCCCGCCGTGGATGCCCTCGAGCACTACCTGGCCAGCGCCGACCAGGACAACGCCCAGCTTCTGGCGGCTCGGGCCGCGGTCACGCTCGCCAAGGCGCAGTACCAGGCGATCGACAACGACTTCTCCTCGCGCTCGGACATCCAACAGGCGCATGACGCGCTGGACGATGCCCAGCGCCAGGTCACGGAGACCCAGCGCACCCTCGAGCTGAGCGTGCGCAGCGCGTACGCCAACGCGCAGGCCGCGCTCGCCGCCTTCACCGACGCCCGCGCCGCGGACGCGACCGCGCGGGCCAATCTCGATTCGGCCAGGGCGCAGCTCGACGCCGGCTCCATCTCGCCGCTGGCCTACCAGAACGATCTGCTGACCCGCCAGCAGGCAGCCCAGACGCTGGAGTCCGCCCGGCACGCGGTGATCGTGAAGCTCTACACGCTCGAGCAGGTGGTCGCCGGCAGCTGAGGCGGATGCGGTCGCGCGCAGCCGGGGGCCGCCGGCCGGCGACCGTCAGCGGCCCCAGCGCCCCGGCCCCGCCCCGGCCGGGGGCGGCAGCGGTTGCGCTGCCCGCCCCGGACCTGCAATCCTGCCGCTCGGCGGCGCGACCGCCCGAAGGGAGTCTTGACATGCGTGAGAACCGCCTCCGGGCCGTGTGGCGTGAGGGTGGCGCGGCGGCCAACGCCTGGCTCGCGCTCGACGATCCGTTCGCGGCCGAGCTGGTGGCCGGCTGCGGCTTCGACAGCGTCTGCATCGACCTACAGCACGGCCTTGCCGACCCTGGCCGCCTCTCCGACTTCCTGCGCGCCATCGAGCTGGCGGGCGCCGTCGCGCTGGTGCGCGCACCCTGGAACGATGCCGCCAGCCTGATGCGCATCCTCGACGCCGGCGCCCTGGGCGTCATCGTGCCCATGATCGGCAGCGCCGAGGACGCCCGGGCCGCCGTGGCCGCCTGCCGCTACCCCCCGGCCGGCATCCGCAGCCACGGCCCCACCCGCGCCGTCAGGGCCCACGGGGCCGATTACCCCAGCCGGGCGGCGGAGGAGGTGCTGGTCTTCGCCATGATCGAGACCCGGGGGGCCCTCGACGAGCTCGAAGCCATCCTGGCCGTCGACGGGCTGACCGGCGCCTACATCGGGCCGGCGGACCTGAGCCACGCGCTCGGGCTCGAGCCGCGTATGGACAACGATCACCCGGACCACGTGGCGGCGGTCGCCCGGATCCTGGAGGCATGCCGCCGTCACGGCAAGGTGGCCGGTCTCCACACCGCCGACCCGTCGTTCGCCCGCGCCGCTGCCGAGCGGGGCTTCCAACTGCTCACGGTGGCCACGGACCACGCCTGCCTGGTCGCCGAGGCCACACGGCGGCTGCAAGCGTTCCGCAGCGGCGGCTGAGCCGTCCTGCGACGGGTGCGCGCCGCGCTCCGCTCACGCGGCGCGCATGAGCCCGCCGACCGGCACCGACCGCTCCGCCCGGCGCCGGTCGTATCATGCGGCATGAACAGCGACGAGGACGGCCGGCCCTCCCCTGTCGAGCGCCTGCTGGACGCCGCTTCCCGGCTCTTCTACGCGCGCGGGGCCGCCAACGTCGGCATCAACGAGATCATCGACCGGGCGCAGGTCGCCCGGATGACGCTGTACCACCACTTCCCCTCCAAGGACGCGCTGCTGCAGGCGGTGCTGGAGAGACGCGCGGCCGAGCGCATGGCCTGGCTGAGGCGCGCCGACGACCGCGCCGAGGCGGCCGACGGGCGCCTGCTGGCCGTCTTCGACCTGCTCCGCGAGTGGGTGGAGAGCCCAGACTACCGCGGCTGCCCGTTGGTGAACGCCACCATCGAGCTGGGCGGCAAGATCAACCCGGCGCGGCCGATCGCCCGGGATTACCACCAGGACGTTCGTGCCTACCTCACCGAGCTGGTGCGGGCGGCCGGCGCGGCCGACCCCGAGGCGTTGGCATGGCAGCTCCAGCTGCTGCTGGACGGCGCCACCGTGCAGGCGCTGGTCTCCGGCACCGCGGAGCCGGCCTGGCACGCGCGGCAGGCGGCGGAACGCTTGATCGCCGCGGAGCGCAAGGGCGTCACGCCGAGCCCGCCGTCCTGAGGCCGCGGCCCGCGCACCCCTCCGCCGGTCTGCGCATGTCGGCTCAGACCACCCCCTGGTCGAGCATCGCCCGCGCCACCCGCTCGAAGCCGGCCATGTTGGCGCCCGCGGCCAGGTCCCCGGGCACGCCGGCGCGCTCGGCCGCACGGCTGGCGAGGCGGTGGATGCCGGCCATGATCCCCTGCA
>DATFNF010000020.1:0-117729 GCA_035266525.1 Trueperaceae bacterium
GAGATGGTGATGCCTGGGGATAATGTGGAGTTGGGTGTGGAGTTGATCAAGCCGATTGCGATGGAGGAGGGGTTGCGGTTTGCGATTCGTGAGGGGGGTCGGACGGTCGGTGCGGGTGTCGTCACGGCCGTGACCAAGTAAGCTAGACGCTTCACCCGGAGGCTGGCGGAGAGCGGCTTACCACGCTGCGCCCTCGTCTCTGGTATGCTCTTTCGATTGGGAGACGACCATGGCCAGTGACGTCCGCATCAAGTTGCTGCTCGAGTGCACGGAGTGCAAGCGCCGCAACTACACCACTCACAAGAACCGGCGCAACAGCCAGGGGAAGCTGGAGCTGAGGAAGTACTGCCCCTGGGAACGCAAGCACACCGTCCATCGCGAGGTGAAGGTCTAGGCCGGCACCATGTTCAAGGGGTTCGTCAACTACCTGCGCAACTCGCGCGCCGAGCTCGGCCGCGTCACCTGGCCCACCCGCAAGGAAGTGCTCCAGGCGACCGAAGCGACGCTCCTGTTCGTGTTGCTGACGGCGCTCTTCTTGCTCATCGCGGACGCCACGCTGGGCAACCTCATCGGCCTGATCACCTGAGGCCGACGCCCCGCCCCGCGGGGGACGCCGCAAGCTCCTTCCCGGAGGCTCTCGAGACGAGGTCTGACCCGAATGAGCATCGAGTGGTACGCGGTCCACACTTATGTGGGCCACGAGGAGAAGGTCAAGGAGAACATCCTGAGCCGCGCCAAGTCGCTCGGGATCGCCGACCGTATCTATCAAGTGGTCGTGCCGACCGAGGAGACGGTGGAGCATGCCGGCGGCGGCAAGAAGGAGGTCGTGCGCCGCAAGCTGTTCCCCGGCTATATCTTCGTTCAGATGGATCTTGGCGACAACCCGGACGAGCCCAACGAGGCCTGGGAGGTGGTGCGCTACACACCGGGCGTCACGGGCTTCGTGGGCACGGCCACGCGGGCCGTTCCGCTCTCGCCCGAGGAGGAGCAACGCATGCTCGGGACGCTGGGGATCACCGGTTCGCGCGAGGCCCCCAAGATCAAGATCACCTTCAACGTCGGCGACATGGTCCAGGTGACCGCGGGCCCCTTCGCCGACTTCACCGGCGTCGTTTCGGAGGTCAACCCGGAACGCGGCAAGGTCAAGGTCCTCGTCTCGATCTTCGGTCGCGAGACCCCGGTCGAGCTGGACTACTCACAGGTCGTGAGGGCGTGAGCGGGCGCGTCCCGCTCGCGGCCGCGACGCAGCGCTCGGACCCCGGCTCGGGCCACGGAGCCGGGGGAGCTTAGGAGGAATCATGGCCAAGAAGATCGCGGGCATCGTCAAGCTCCAGCTGCCCGCCGGGGGCGCCACGCCGGCGCCGCCGGTGGGGCCGGCGCTGGGGCAGTACGGCGCCAACATCATGCAGTTCGTGAAGGAGTACAACGCCACCACGGCCTCCCAGGCCGGAGCGGTGGTCCCGGTGGAGATCACCATCTTCGCGGACCGCTCCTTCACCTTCATCACCAAGACCCCGCCGGCCAGCTATCTCATCAAGAAGGCGGCCGGCATCGAGTCCGGCTCCGGCGAGCCGCACAAGGTGAAGGTCGGGTCGATCACCTGGCAGCAGTGCCTGGAGCTCGGCGAGCAGAAGATGACCGACCTCAACGCCGGCAGCCCCGAGGCGGCGGCCAGGATCATCGCCGGCACCGCCCGCTCGATGGGCGTGACGGTGGAGGGGGTGCCCAGAGATGCCTAGGCGCGGCAAGCGGTACCGGGAGCTGGAGAAGCGGATCGACCGGAGCCAGCTCTACGCGCCGGGTGACGCCGCGGCGCTGGTGAAGGAGCTGGCGACGGCCAAGTTCGACGAGACCGTCGAGGCGCACTTCCGGCTCGGCGTCGACCCACGCAAGTCCGACCAGAACGTCCGCGGCACGGTGGCTCTGCCGCACGGCACCGGCAAGACGGTGCGCGTGGTGGCCATCGCCCAGTCGGACAAGGCGACCGAGGCGGAGGCCGCGGGCGCCGACGTGGTCGGCTCCAGCGACCTGATCGAGCGCATCGCCGGAGGCTGGATGGATTTCGACGCCGTGGTCGCGACGCCCGACATGATGGCGCAGGTGGGCGGCAAGCTCGGCCGCGTGCTGGGTCCCCGGGGGTTGCTGCCCAACCCGAAGGCGGGCACGGTGGGCGCCAACATCGGTGACATCGTGCGTGCCCTCAAGGCCGGTCAGATCGAGTTCCGTGCCGACAAGACCGGCGTCGTGCACGCGCCCATCGGCAAGGCGAGCTTCGATGCGGACAAGCTCGCCGAGAACCTGAGCGCCCTCAAGGCGGCCCTCGAGGCAGCCAGGCCGGACGCGGCGCGCGGTCAGTACCTGCGCACCGTCCACCTCAGCTCGACCATGGGCCCCAGCGTCCGCGTCGCGCTGAGCTGAGGCGTATGAACGAGGCATCCCGGTGCGTAGCGGTTGCGATGCACCTCTGGCGTTGGAGACAGCAGGGGCCTGCCAGGCTTAAAGATCCTGCCGAGGCGTCCACGGGTTGCCGTCGGAAGAGCGCGCGCTTTTCGCGCCCCCTTCGGACGCGACCAGGCTGCGCTTCGCGGCACGCGCTCCGTTCCCGCTCGGGCCATGGTGGTCCGCGGGCGCACGGGCGCACGTTCTAGCAAGAGAGAGAGTCAACGTGGCCAACCCAAGGAACGAGGCCTCGGTCAGGGAGCTGCACGCGCTCCTCGACGATGCCACGACGTTCTTCCTGGTGGACTACCAGGGGCTCTCCGCGGGTGAGCTGGGCCGCCTGCGCGCCGCCGTCAAGAATGTCGGCGGGCGCATCCTGGTCGCCAAGAACACGCTCATCGACGTCGTGCTCAAGGAGCAAGGCGTCGAGGGGCTGTCCGGCACCCTCGCGGGGCCGACGGCGCTGGTGCTCGTCGGCGAGGATCCGGTGGCGCCTTTGAAGGCGATCGCCGACTTCGCCAAGGAGCACCCCAAGGACCTGCCGGTGGGCAAGGGCGGACTGTTGCAGGGCGGAGTGGTCGGCGCCGAGGCGCTGGCGCGCATCGCCACGCTGCCGTCCCGGCAGCAGCTCCAGAGCGAGCTGCTCGGTACCCTGCTCGCCCCGCTGCGACAGCTCGTGGGCGTGCTCGAGGGCCCGCAGCGGAACCTGGTAGGCGTGATCCAGAACTACAGCGAAGAGAAGAAGAAAGAACAGGAGGCTTAGGAATGGCGTTCGACAAGGACAAGACGGTCGAGGAGCTCAGCGGTCTGACGGTGCTCGAGCTCGTGGATCTGGTGGATGCGCTCAAGGACAAGTGGGGCGTCGAAGCTGCCGCTGCCATGCCGGCCGGGATGATGATGCCCGCGGCTGCGGCCGGCGCCGAGGCGGCCGCCGAGGAGCAGACGGAGTTCACGGTCAGCATCAAGTCGGCCGGGGACAAGAAGCTGCAGGTCATCAAGGAGGTCCGCGCGATCACCAGCCTGGGCCTGAAGGAAGCCAAGGACCTGGTCGAGTCCGGCGGCGTCGTCAAGGAGTCCATCGGCAAGGACGAAGCCGAGGAGATCAAGGGCAAGCTCGAGGCCGCGGGCGCCACGGTCGAGGTGAAGTAACGCGCTCGTCCGGCGCGCGGGATGCATGCAGGATGGGCCGCGATCGCGGCCTCCGAGACCGTTGCCCGGAGCGTGGTGGCCCTGTCAGGGTCGCCACGCTCACGGCGCGCGAGCCAGATCACGCAGGCCCGGGCAGTTGGGGGTTAAGATAGAAGTTCGTGCTGCGTCCATCCGGACCGAAGGGGCCGGAGCCCGACACGAGGAGACGATTGGAGAATCACCGCGAGGCACGATGGAGCTCTGCGCCCAGGGGGCGCGCGCGGCTGGCCGCCAGGCGAGCGGTGCACGGCCCGTCGTCGTGGTGTTCTCCCGACATGGACACCGCACGGGGAACGGTATTTTGAGTCAGGGGATCCGTACTTGACGTCGAACACACACGCACGGCAAGGTGCGCCACGCGGCCGCGAAGCGGCCGCCGGACGGGCGCTGTACGCGCGTTATTAGGTATCGAGGCACGCGCGGCCAGGCCGCGCGAGCCTCGTCAGCGGCACGGCTTCGAGCGAAGGGGTGAAGATGCGCGAGATTCGGACCTTCGGGAGGATCAAGGAAGTCATTGATCTTCCGAACCTCACCAACGTCCAGATTAAGTCATACGAGACGTTCCTGCAACGGGGCGTGGCGGCCGCCATGCGGGAGAACGTCGGCCTTCAGGCGGCGTTCAAAGAGGTATTCCCGATCGACGAGACCGAGCGGGGCCGCCAGACCGGGCTGGTGCTCGACTTCCTCGAGTACAGCCTGGAGGACCCGGAGTACGGCCCCGAGGAGTGCCGCGAGAAGGACCTGAGCTACCACGCCGGGCTGTTCGCGAAGTTGCAGCTGGTGCACAAGGACACCGGCCTCATCAAGGAGGACCAGGTCTTCCTCGGCGATCTGCCGCTGATGACCGAGGACGGCTCCTTCGTCATCAACGGTGCCGACCGCGTCATCGTCTCCCAGATCCACCGCAGCCCTGGCGTCTACTTCACCAGCGCCATCCGCGGTACCAGCCGCTCGCTCACCGCCAGCATCATCCCCATGCCCAAGCGCGGGCCGTGGATCGAGATCGAGTTCGACAGCTCCGAGATCCTGTGGATGAAGGTGAACAAGCGCAAGTTCCCCTTCACGCTGCTGCTCCGGGTGCTGGGGTATGGCGATCAGCAGATGCGCGAGCTGTTCGCGGGCACCGAGCACCTGATCACCCCTACGCTCGAGAGCGAGGACGCCGCCGGCATCACCCCCGACGAGGCGCTGCTGCGGCTGTTCACGGTGCTGCGCCCCGGCGATCCGCCCAAGGTCGACAAGGCCACCAACTACCTCTTCAGCCTGCTCGCCGACCCCCGCCGCTACGACCTGGGCGACGCCGGGCGCTTCAAGATCAACAGCAAGCTGGGTCTGGAGTTCGCCGCCAACACCTTGCTCGGGTTCGAGGACGGCCGCTTCGTGGACTACGGCCTGGTGCCGACCATCCAGTACCTGGTGGGCCTCCACGCGGGCGAGGAGGGTTTCCAGGAGGACGACATCGACCACCTGGGGAACCGGCGCATCCGGACGGTGGGCGAGCTCGTTGCCGACCAGATCCGCGTCGGCCTGGGGCGGATGGCCCGCGGCGTGCGCGAGCGCATGCTGCTCGGCAACCCCGATGCCGCCACGCCTCAGAAGCTGGTCAACAACCGCCCCATCGTGGCGGCGCTGCGCGAGTTCTTCGGCCGCAGCCAGCTCAGCCAGTTCAAGGACCAGGTCAACCCGCTCTCCGAGCTGCGCCACAAGCGCCGCATCTCCGCGCTGGGGCCGGGCGGCCTCACCCGCGAGCGCGCCGGCTTCGACGTGCGCGACGTGCACCGCACCCACTACGGCCGCATCTGCCCGATCGAGACGCCCGAGGGCGCCAACATCGGCCTGATCACCTCGCTGGCCAGCTTCGCGCGGGTGAACGACCTCGGCTTCATCGAGGCGCCCTACCGCAAGGTGGTGAACGGCAAGGTGACCGACGAGGTCGTGTACATGACGGCCCACGACGAGGACCACTACGTGGTGGCGCAGGCCAACACGCCGCTCGCCGACGACGGCACCTTCGCGAGCGACACCATCGTGGCCCGCAAGGTCGGCGACCCGGTGTTCGCCGACCCGGCCGAGGTCGACTTCATGGACGTGTCGCCCAAGCAGATCATCTCGGTGCCGACGTCGCTGATCCCCTTCCTGGAGCACGACGACGCCAACCGGGCGCTGATGGGCTCGAACATGCAGTCGCAAGCGGTGCCGCTCATCCGCAGCGACGCTCCCTTCGTCGGCACCGGCGTCGAGGAGCGCGTGTCGCGCGACTCCGGCACCGTGTTGCTCGCCCAGGAGGCGGGCACCGTCACCTTCGTCGACGCCCGCCGCATCGTCATCGAGTCGGACGCCGGCGTCGAGCGCGAGTACACCCTGACGCGCTTCCAGCGCTCCAACCAGAACACCAACCTCGACCAGCGTCCCATCGTCGACATCGGCCAGAGGATCGAGGCGGGCGAGACCATCGCCGACGGCCCGGCCTCGCAGCATGGCCGCCTGGCGTTGGGACAGAACATCCTGATCGCCATCATGCCGTTCGACGGCTACAACTTCGAGGACGCCATCGTGCTCTCCGAGAACCTGGTGCGCAGCGACGTCTACACCAGCGTTCACATCGAGAAGTTCGAGAAGGAGGCGCGCGACACCAAGCTCGGTCCCGAGAAGATCACGCGCGACATCCCCGGCCTGTCCGAGGCAGCGCTGCGCGACCTCGACGAGGACGGCGTGGTGCGCATCGGCGCCGAGGTGAAGCAGGGCGACATCCTGGTCGGCCACACCAGCTTCAAGGGGGAGAAGGATCCCACGCCCGAGGAGCGGCTGCTGCGCTCGATCTTCGGCGAGAAGGCACGCGAGGTGAAGGACACCTCGCTGCGGGTCCCGCCCGGCGACGGCGGCATCGTGCTGCGCACGGTGCGCTTCAAGCGCGGCGACCCCGGCGTCGAGCTGAAGCCCGGCGTGCAGGAGATGGTGCGCGTCTACGTGGCCCAGAAGCGGCGCCTCATCGAGGGCGACAAGCTCGCCAATCGCCACGGCAACAAGGGGGTGGTGGCGAAGATCCTGCCGCCCGAGGACATGCCCTACCTGGACGACGGCACCCCCGTCGACCTGGTGTTCAACCCGCTGGGCGTGCCCTCGCGGATGAACCTGGGGCAGATCCTGGAGACCCACCTCGGCCTGGCCGCCCTCAAGGACGGCGTCTCCTACGTGACCCCGGTGTTCGACGGGGCGCGCGAGGAGGAGATCAAGCAGAAGCTCAAGGAGGCCGCCGACCGCGACATCGAGGCGAAGGTGGGGTCCGGGTTCGATTCCGACCGCCGCGAGCTCGACGTCCACCGGCGCGCCGCCAAGCTGGGCATCATCCCGCCCGATCTCGAGGCCCACGACGCCGAGCGCGCGCTGGCCATGGCCGGCAAGGCGGTGCTCTACGACGGTCGCACGGGCGAGGCCATCGACGCGCCCATCGTGATCGGGATCATGTACGTGATGAAGCTCTACCACATGGTGGAGGACAAGATGCACGCGCGCTCGACGGGCCCCTACTCGCTCATCACGCAGCAGCCGCTGGGCGGCAAGGCGCAGTTCGGCGGCCAGCGCCTGGGCGAGATGGAGGGATGGGCGCTGCAGGCGCACGGCGCGGCCTACACCCTGCAGGAGATGCTGACCATCAAGTCCGATGACATCGACGGGCGCAACGCCGCCTACGAGGCCATCGTCAAGGGCAACGACGTGCTCGAGCCCACCATCCCGGAGTCGTTCAAGGTGCTCGTGAAGGAGCTCCACTCGCTCGGCCTCGACGTGCGTGTGCTCGACGACGAGGACAAGCCGGTGAGCATGTTCGACGAGAGCGGGCGGCACTGGTGAGGGGCGCGCTGGATCCGCGCAGACATCCCCGCCACGGCGGTTTCCTGAAGGGATGCCAATGAGAGACCTGAGAGAGTTCACCCGCGTCCAGATCCAGATCGCGTCACCGGCACGCATCCGGGGTTGGAGCTACGGGGAGATCACCAAGCCCGAGACCATCAACTACCGCACGCTCAAGCCCGAGCGGGACGGCCTGTTCGACGAGCGCGTGTTCGGTCCCGAGAAGGACTGGGAGTGCTCCTGCGGCAAGTACCGCGGCCAGCGCTTCGCCGGCAAGGTGTGCGAGCGCTGCGGCGTCGAGGTCACCAAGTCGACGGTCCGGCGCTACCGCATGGGCCACGTGGAGCTGGCCACGGCCGCGGCGCACATCTGGTACGTCAAGGACATCCCCAGCAAGATCGGGGCCCTGCTCAACCTGTCGACCAGCCAGCTCGAGCAGGTGCTGTACTTCGCCAAGTACATCGTCACGGACCCGCAGGGCGCGCACATGAACGGCCGCCCGCTCAGGCGCGGCGACCTTCTCACGGACGACGAGTACCGTCAGCTCCGCTACGGCATGCAGGAGACGTACACGGTGCCCGGCGGCGAGGACGCCAACGTCGCCGACGGTGAGCAGGTGGAGCAGGGGCAGTCGCTGGCCAAGGGCGTCAAGTCCAAGCTCGCGGGCATCGCCCAGTACCGCTTCCCGCGCAAGGTCACCCTCGATTACCGGGAAGCGCGCGACGGCCGCCTGGTGCTGCCGAAGAAGGACTTCATCGAGGAAGAGGACGGCTACAAGGGCGGTCAGCCCATCGCCGAGCTGGGCTCGGACGTGGTCGTGAAGAGCGAGGACGAGGGCGTCGCCGAGCTGCTCCCCATCGGCACCGACGGCGGCATCCTGATGATCCGCGACGTCGACAGCGAGGAGGTGCGCTACTCCTACCTCATCCCCAAGGGCATGGAGCTCCTGGTCGGGGACGGCGAGTTCGTCGAGGAGGGCGACCTGCTGGCGAAGGCCGCCAGCGGCACCACCCTCACGATGCCCGCCGACGCCGCGGCCACCGTGCGCGCCAGCAAGGCCAAGGGCAAGGACGTCACCGCCACCCTGCGCGTCGAGTGGGCGCGGCGCGAGGAGCACGAGATCAACCCCACCATGCACGTGCTGGTCGGCGCCGGCGCCGATGTGCGGGCGGGCGACAAGGTGGTGGGGGCCATCGACGCCGCCCAGGAGATCGTGGCGGCCGCCGACGGCACCGTCCATCTCGCCTACCCTGCGAGCATCATCGTCTCCCGCGCCCGCGTCTACCCGTACGAGGACGAGCCCATCGTGGTCAACGGCGACCGCGTGCTCCCCGGCGACGATCTGGCCGACGAGGGCCGGCTCAAGTCCGACATCTCCGGGCGCGTCGAGATCGACCTGGTGCGGCGCCAGGTGCGCGTCATCGAGAGCTACGACTTCGAGGCCAAGATGGGTGCGGAGGCGATCGCGGAGCTGCTGGCTTCGCTCGACCTCAAGACGCTGGAGGCGGAGCTCGCCGAGGAGATGAGCTCGCCGAGCCGTCACAAGCGCGCCAAGGCCCGCAAGCGCCTGGAGATCGTGCGCGCCTTCCTGGAGTCGGGCAACGATCCCGCCTGGATGATCCTCGAGGCGGTGCCGATCATGCCGCCCAGCCTGCGCCCGATGGTGCAGGTAGAGGGCGGGCGCTTCGCCACCAGCGACCTCAACGACCTCTACCGCCGGCTCATCAACCGCAACAACCGCCTCAAGAAGCTGATGCAGCAGGGCGCGCCCGAGATGATCGTGCGTAACGAGAAGCGCATGCTGCAGGAAGCGGTCGATGCGCTCATCGACAACGGCCGCCGCGGCAGCGCGGTGGTGCACCCCGGAAGCGACCGCCCGCTGAGGAGCCTCACCGACCTGCTTGGCGGCAAGCAGGGCCGCTTCCGCCAGAACCTGCTCGGCAAGCGCGTCGACTACTCGGGCCGCAGCGTGATCGTGGTGGGGCCGCAACTCAAGCTGCACCAGTGCGGCGTCCCCAAGCGCATGGCGCTGGAGCTGTTCAAGCCCTTCCTGTTCAAGAAGCTCGAGGAGCGCGGCATCGTCAGCAACATCAAGAGCGCGCGCAAGCTGCTCGAGCGCTACCGCGACACCCGCGACGAGATCTGGGACGCCCTCGAGGAGGTCATCCAGGACCGCGTGGTGCTCCTCAACCGCGCGCCCACGCTGCACCGCCTCGGCATCCAGGCGTTCGAGCCGGTGCTGGTCGAGGGTCAGGCCATCCAGCTGCACCCGCTGGTGTGCGAGGCCTTCAACGCGGACTTCGACGGCGACCAGATGGCCATCCACGTGCCGCTCTCGGTCTACGCCCAGTCCGAGGCCAGGCTGCAGATGCTCTCCAGCCACAACCTGCTCAGCCCCGCCCACGGCGACCCCAACGTTCAGGCCAGCCGGGACATCATCCTCGGCCTGTTCGTGCTGACCCAGGTGCATACCGGGCACCGCGGCGTCGGCCGCGAGTTCGACACCGCGGAGAAGGCCTTCGAGGCCTTCGGTGCGGGCGAGCTCGACCTCAACTCCAACATCGTGGTGGGCGGCGAGGAGACCAGCGTCGGCCGCCTGCGCTACCGCTTCGCCAACGTGGACGAGGCGCTGCTGGCCGTGGAGAACGGCGAGATCGACATGCAGGACGTGGTCACCGTGCGCGTCGAGGACGGCCACATCGAGGAGACCAGCCCCGGACGCTGTCTGTTCGCGCGCATGGTGCGCGAGACGGTGGCCGAGGGCGGGGTGGAGTTGCCGCCCGGCATGATCCGCTACGACACCGCCTACGAGAAGGGCGCCCTGCGCGACCTGGTGGTGGACTCCTTCAAGCGCCTCGGCATCGAGCGCACGGCCGCGCTGCTCGACGGCCTCAAGCAGTACGGCTTCGAGCTGTCGACCACCAGCGGCATCACCATCGGTATCGACGACGTGGCCATCCCGCCGAAGAAGAAGGAGCTCCTGGCCGACGCCGAGAACAAGCTCGAGCGCATCAACACCGCTTTCGAGCGCGGCTTCGTCACCGAGCAGGAGCGCTTCCAGCAGGTGGTGCGGTTGTGGAACGACACCACCGAGGCGGTGAAGGACGCGGTCTTCGAGAACTTCCGCGACAACATGCCCTTCAACCCGCTGTTCGTCATGGCGCAGTCGGGCGCCCGAGGCAACCCTCAGCAGATCCGCCAGCTGGCCGGCATGCGCGGCCTCATGGCCAAGCCCTCGGGCGAGACCATCGAGCTGCCCATCCGCGCCAACTTCCGCGAGGGCCTGGACGTGCTGGAGTACTTCAACTCCACCCACGGCGCCCGCAAGGGCGGCGCGGACACCGCGCTGCGCACCGCCGACTCCGGGTACCTGACGCGCAAGCTGGTGGACGTGGCGCACGAGCTGGTGGTGCGCGAGGACGACTGCGGCACGGCCGACTTCGTCAGCGTCATGCTGTACAGCCAGGACGGTCGCCCGCGTCCCAAGAGCCACCTCGAGATGAGCCTCTACGGGCGCACCCTGGCGCTCGACGTCAGCATCGGCGACCTGCACCTTCCTCAGGGTCACACCGTGATGAAGGAGGACATCGCCGCCATCGCCAAGCGCATCGCCGACAACCCGGAGGTGCGCGAGATCGACGTGCGAAGCCCGCTCACCTGTCAGACGCGCGCCGGCGTGTGCCGCGCCTGCTACGGCCTGGACATGTCGACCATGCGTCCTGTGGGGCTCGGCGAGGCGGTAGGCGTCATCGCGGCCGAGTCGATCGGCGAGCCGGGCACGCAGCTCACCATGCGCACCTTCCACACCGGCGGCATCGCCACCAGCAGCGACATCACGCAGGGCCTGCCGCGCGTCATCGAGCTGGTGGAGGCGCGCAAGCCCAAGCTCAAGGCCTTCATCAGCGACCTGGACGGCGTGGTGCAGGTCCAGGAGGACGACGAACGCTACCGCGTGACGGTCGCCTCCGAGGACGGCGAGTTCAGCCGCGCCTACCGTATCGACAAGGGCATCCGCCTGCTGGTGCGCGACGGCGACCATGTGGAGGCCGGCGACCAGCTCACGCGCGGCGCCATCAACCCCCACGACCTGTTGGAGTCGCGCGGGCCGGCGGCCGTGCAGGCCTACCTCGTCAACGAGGTCCAGCGCGTCTACCGCGGTCAGGGCGTGAGCGTGCACGACAAGCACATCGAGGTGATCGTGCGCCAGATGCTCAAGTACGTCGAGATCCTGGAGCCCGGCGACTCCGAGTTCCTGGAAGGACAGACGGTGGAGCGCTTCGACGTGGAGGAGGCCAACGACCATCTCCTCGACGACGGCAAGACGCCGGCGTCCTGGAAGCCGGTGCTGCTGGGCATCACCAAGGCGTCCCTGTCGACGAAGAGCTGGCTGTCAGCCGCCTCTTTCCAGCACACCACCCACGTCCTCACCGAAGCGGCCGTGTCGGGCAAGGCGGACAGGCTCGTCGGCCTGAAGGAGAACGTCATCCTTGGCCGGCTGATCCCGGCGGGTACCGGTCTCGACGCCATCCGGCACACGCGCGTGGCGGACGAGCGCATGCTCGAGAAGAGCCGCGAGGCCGAGGCCACCGTGGTGAGCGCGCCCGCGCGTCCGGCGCCGGACCAGGAGAAGCGCCCCGAGGCCTGAGCGCGGCCAACGCTCCGGCGCGAGCCCCTGTCGCCGCCACGCGCGGTGTGGCACGGCAGGCACGCGCCCCACGACCTTCGTGGCTGGGCACGAGCGGGGGCCGCCGCAAGGCGGCCCCCGCTCCCGCTGGAGGGCGCGCCTGATAGGCTTGGGCGCAGATGACGACGAGCGCGCCCGATGCCTCCGCGCCCGCGCGGGGCCGCGATGTGGTCGTGGCCTTCGACCCGGGCCGGAACCTGGGGGCGGCGTGGGTCGGATACGACGGCCGGGTGGAGCGCCAGGCCATCCTGGCGCCGGAGGACCTGGACCGGCTGGTGTTGCCGCCGAAGGTTGTGGTGCTGGTGGGGGACGGTACCGGCCGCCAGAGCGTGGTGGAGGGGCTGCGCCGGCGCGGTTACGCACCTGTGCTGGTCGACGAGAGCGGCACCACGCTGGAGGCGCGCGCGCTCTACTTCCGCGACCACCCGCCGCGTGGGCTCATGCGCCTGCTGCCGCCTGGCATGCGGGCGCCGCCCCGTTCGATCGACGACTACGCCGCCGTGGCGATCGCCCTGCGCTGGCTCGCCTCGCACGGCGGCGCCGTGGCGGGTGGGTGACGCCGGCGAGGGGCGCGCCGCTGCCGCGGGCACGCGTCCACGCGGTCGGGACCGACCTCAGGCGGGGCGTCGGGCGCGCACCATCACCACCGGGAACAGCCAGGCGGCGCCGGTTGGCAGCGGCACGGCCTCGATGCCCTCCAACGTGAAGCCGGCCTCGGCGACGGCACGCGGCGTGTCACGGCCGAGGTGGCAGCCGCGCCCCTCGAGGCGCGTCCATAGCGGATCGACCACGTCCTGTACGCGGCCCAGCCAGGGCTGAGGGTGGCGGACGTGCTCGAGCAAGCGGAGCTGCCCGCCGGGGCGGAGCACGCGGTACGCCTCGCTCAGCGCCGTCCGGGGGCTCGCCACGCTGCAGAGCGTCAGCTGGCTCACCACGCTGGCGAAGCTGCCGTCGGCGAACGGCAGGTCGTGGGCGTCGCCGGCCAGCACGCGGATCCGTGCCGGAGCTCCGGCGGCGCGCTGCCGCGCGGCGCGGCGGAAGTCCGGCTCGGGCTCCAGCGCCGTGACCTCGGTGCCGGCCGGGTAGCTCCCGAAGGCGGCCCCCGGCCCGCAGCCGAGCTCCAGCACCGGGGCGGGGACGCCGGCCAGGAGGTGGCGCCTCGCCCCGGCGACGCCGGCCTCGTCGACCGCATGCACGACGCGCTCGTAGAGACGCGCGGCGCCGCCGTTGCGGCGCTCGAACCAGTCACGGAGCATGCTCAGCCTTCCATCCGGGACCACTGACGAAGGGCCGGGAACGCTCCCCGGCCCTGTCCTGGCGCTTCGGGCGAGGCCCATGGCCTCAGTTGAGCTCGTCGTCCTCGCCCGCGTCCATCAGGGCGCGCGCTTCCAGCACGTTGACGTCCAACACCGCGCTGATCTCGCCGGCCAACAGCCGCAGGGCGCGGCGGTAGGCCTGGCGATCGAGGTCCGGCAGGCCACGCTCCAGGTCCCAGCGACGGAGCTCGCTCGCGAGCGTGGCGATCTGGTAGGGGTCGCCGCTGGTCAGGATGTCGGTGACCTTGCGGTGGCGTGCCGCCCACTGCTTGGGCAGGGTGATGCGGCCGTTGTTCAGCCGTTCCAGGACGCTCTGGACCTCATCGCTGGTGAGAGCGGGGCGGAGGCCGGCTTCCTGCGGGGCGTGCACCGGCACATAGGCGCGCGACGTGCCGTTCGGGAACTCCACCTCGTAATAGTCGAGATCGGCGCCCGCTATCGTGCGCACGGTGGTCCCGGAGACGATACCGACACCGTAGGGGGGGAGGACCACCTGGTCACCGCTCTTGAAGGTCTTGCTCTGATCTTTCAACGTCGCCTGCTCCCTTCAGCAAGGGCTCATGCAGATATAAGCAGCCGCTCGGGTCGGCGGCCAACAATTGGGAAGGTTGCTGGGGTTGTTGCGAGGAATCGCTTGTCGGACGACGTAGCTGGCTCCGGCAAGCGCATCCACGTGCCGTATTCTAGCAGATAAGAGTTCTCAGTGCACGGCATGATGAAGATGAGGGCGGACCTCGCCGTGATGCCCGTCACCGCGGCACTCAGTCGCCCGGGACCTCCGGCGGAGCGGCGCCCGGCGCGGGCGACTCGGTGGAGCGCACGGTGAAGACGACCCCGAAGAGGAGGACCAGGGCGCCCACCAGCGTCAACGAAGACGGGACCTCGCCGAAGATCAGGAAGGCGAGCAGGGTGGCGCCGACCGGCTCCAGGAGGATGACCGTGGCGACCAGGGTGGGGTCGACATGGCGCATGGCGTAGTTGATGCCGTTGTGCCCGATGAGCTGGGGCACCAGCGCCAGCAGCAGGATCCAGCCGAAGGTGCCGGTGCTGTAGCCCAGGTAGGGGAAGCCGAAGAGCACCGGAAGCGGCGCCAGGACGACCGCCGCCGTGGCGTAGGCGGTGCCCGCATAGGCGTCGAGGCCCACCCCGGAGCGCTGCACCGAGCGACCGAGGAGCAGGTAGCCGGCGGCGCTGGCGGCGCCCAGCAGCGCCAGCCCGTCGCCGATGAGCGGTGCCGTGCCGCCGCCGAGGTCGCCGAAGCCGATGATGGCGGCGCCGCCCACCGCCAGGACCACGCCGATCAGCACCGAGAAGCTGGGTGCCTTGCCGCTGAACAGCCAGGCGAAAAGCGCCACCCACAGCGGCGCGGTGGTGACCAGGGTGACGCTGGCGGCCACGGACGTCATCGACAGCGAGGTGATCCAGGTGGCGAAGTGGACCCCCAGCAACGCCCCGGCGACGACGGTCAGCCCCAGGGCCCGACCGCGAAGCGGGGTGCGCCGGAGGCCGCGCAGCGTGACCGGCGCCATGACCAGCGACGCGAACACCATGCGGAGCAGAGCGACGACCACGCCGGGCGCGTCGGCCAGCCGGATGAAGATGGCGGACAGGCTGACCGCGGCGATGGCGGCCGTCAGCACCAGCGACACACGCGTGGTTCCGGGCGGCGCCATGGCCGTCATCGTACCGCGCGCACTCTGTGGCGGATGCCCCGGGGCGGGCGCCGGACGGCACGCGGGCGGCGCCCGCCCCGGCGCGCGAGGATCAGTCGGTCGCCGGCTCGCGCCGGGCGAGCGAGAGCGCCAGCAGGACCCAGCCGACGATCATCGACAGCCCGCCCAGGGGGGTGATCGCTCCCAGCACGGCGACGCCGGTGAGGACCAGCAGGTAGAGGCTGCCGGAGAAGATGATCACGCCGACGACCAGCAGCAGCGCGGCGAGCCGCGCCGGCCTCGGCAAGGCGCCTATCGCCAGCAACCCCAGGGCGTGATACATCTGGAAGCGCACGGCCGTCTCCCACACCTGCAGGCGGTCCGCCGACACCAGTGGCGCCAGGCTGTGCACCCCGAACGCGCCCATCACCACCGCCAGGCCCGCCAGGGACGCGCCCCAGACCGCCGCGCTACGGCGGTCGAGCCCCGGTCCTCGTTCGTTCCCGTCTGCCATCATCGGCCTCCCGAGCTTCCGCCTCCGCCGCCGCCGCCTCCGCCGCCGGCCGAGGATCCGCCTGACGAGGCCGAGGCGGACGCCGAGGCGAGCGCGCTCGCCATGGCTTGCACGGATGCGGCCATGGCGGAGAGGTTGGTGATGCCCGAAGCCGGGCTCGCGCCCAGCCAGGCCCCGCGCGCCAGCAGCGAGGCCTCGTCCGCGCCGGCGAGTGGCGCCGCGCGTTCGAGCGTCTTGAGGTAGCGATCCGCCACGCCCAGCGCGGCGGCGTAACAGTAGTAGACGTCCCACAGGCGGAAGAAGTCGAGCGGAGCGCTCTTCATGCGGGTGTAGTCCGTCAGCGTGCGTCGGAAGCCCTGCCAGCCGTAGATCTCCGAGGCGAGGTCCGCGCGCCAGGCGGGCAGGCTCGCCGCGGCCGTCGCCGCCAGCGCCAGCGCCAGCCCGGCGCCCACCGCCAGCAGCACCCGCGCCGTCCCCCCGGCAGCGACAGCGCAGCCGCCCAGCACCAGGCCGCTGAGGACGGCCAGCCCGCTCCAGCGGCGCGTGGCCGCTCGGCTGGCCGCGCTCACCAGGGGCCCGCCGCGGCGATCCTCCAGCCAGCGGCGCACCTTGCGCCCCCAGGCGCGCACGAACGTCTGGCCGTGCTGCCGAGTGTAGGCCTTCAGCTCGCGGAACTCCAGGAAGTCCGGATCGCCGCTCCGGTGGGTGCGGGCGGCACTGCGCAGGTAGCCGAGCACGTCGCGCTCGAACGGCTCCAGCTGCGCGTCCGAGCGGGCGGGATCGAGTCGCATCTCGAAGCGTCGCCCCTTGGGCGCGAAGCTGCCGTACCCGCGCCGGGCCAGGTCCATGATGGTCGCGAAGAACGCCGCGCCCATGCCCGAGGCATTGAAGCTCTGCGCGCGCATGGCGGCGACGGCGGCCGGGGGCAGGTCGCTCGGAGGCTCGAAGGGGTAGCGCATGGCGGGCACCCTGGGCTCTCGCCCGTAGCGGAGGTAGTCCCGCCACACGCCGCTCGACAGCCACAGCAGCAGCGACAAGGGGAGCAGCCCCCAGGCCCAGTGGGAGCGCACCCGGTCGAGAGCGCGCCGACGATCCTGCAGCCCGGCGACCCGCGTCTGGTCGGCGAGCAGATCATGCAGGCCGGGGCGCGAGCCTCGCAGGGTGAAGAGGGCAGGATCCATCAGGTAACGCACCTCCACGCCGTCGCCGGAAGGAACCCGGCCGAACGCCACCTGGAGGGTGCTGCGATCCGGCGAGAACGTGACCGTGGGCTTCTCGGGGTTGGCATACCGCTGCACGTAGGCGTCGTAAGGAGCGCTCATGGCGCCCGGTGCGTGGACCGTGAGGCGGTAGCCGAGGATGACGGGATGATCGAGCTGGACGAGGTTCCAGTACCACTGGACGACGTCGCTGTAGGCGTCCGTGGAGCCGTCCAGGCGGTAGGCGAAGCGCACCCGCCGCGTCGCCACGCGGCGGTCCTGGTGCACGACCAGCTCCGTACCGCCGTGGCACGGCTGGCTGTAGGTGCGGGCCGGCGGGCCGGCGTCGACGGCCCCCGTCTGGGGCAGCAGCGTGACGGTCTGTGCCGCCTTGTGGCCGACGCAGATGAAGGCCTCGCCGAAGTCGCCGTCGGTCCACAGCGTGCGTGTGTCGACGACGGTGACGCTTCCGTCCGCTGCCAGGGTGGCGTCCTGGACCACGTCGCGCCATTCGAAGCGCTGCGCGGCGAGGGCCTGTCCGGCGCCCGCGAGCAGGAGCGCCGCGAGTAGCGCCAGGAGCGCGAGCCTTCGGAGGGGCGGGCGGGGGGCGCCGGCCCCGGCGCCGGCGTTCACGGAGCCGGGAACGCCTTGCTCACGACCGCGCCCGGCGACCCCATGGGCCCGAGGTCCTTGTCGCTGGTGACGATGTCGACGCCGGCGGCGTTGCCGACGTGGAGGTAGACCGGCAGGTCGAAGACGTAGTGCTTACCGGCGTCGACCGTGGCGTACACGAGGCGCTGGCCCTGGTCGCGGCTGGTGCTGCGGTAGACCTCGAGCCAGGTGCGGGCGGTGATGTTGATGCCGATCTGGCCGGCCGAGACCGACGCCGGCGTGACCGCCTTCTCGGGGGTCGCCGCCGTGGCCTGCCCGGCGCCCGCCACAGGGGTGAGCGTGTAGCTGAGGCTGCGGTCCTGACGCAGGTCGACGGTCTGCTGGACCGTCTGGTAGCCGGGGAGGGTGACGCGGACCACGCGCCCTTCGCGCGCGGTGACCGGAGCGTCCTGGATCGGTGTGGTCCCGGGCAGGGCGAAGCCGTCGATGCTGACGCTCGCGCCCGGCGGGGTGGTGGTCACGCTCACCTGGACCGTCCGCGCCTGGACGGCGTCGCCGACCACGCCGGCCGGTGCGTTGCCGGCCTGACCGGCGCTGGCGGCCGCCCCGCCGCTTCCCGCCGCGGTGCTCGACCCGCCGGTGCTGCCCGACCCGCTGTTGCCCGAGCCGCTGGCGGACGCGCCGCTAGCGGCCGCGGCCGCGCCGCCCGGCGCGGAGCCGGCGGTGCTCCCACCGGAGAGGTCGGTGGCGGTGGTCGCGGGGGCATGCGTGGGGCGGAAGAGCAGGCTGTTGAAGCCCCACAGCGCCAGCCCCACCAGCACCGCCACCAGCAGCAACGTGGGCAGCAACGTCCCGAAGGGGAAACCGGAGCGGCGGTCGGAGTCGGGGACCTCGCCGCGGCGTTCCTTCTCGAGGCGCTCCTCCAGCGTCGACATGCCTACGGTGCGGCGGCGCTCCCGCGCGTAGGTGTCGACCACGGAGGCGGGCTCCAGGCCCACGGCGTGGGCGTAGAGGCGGACGTAGTTGCGGCTGTAGACGTCCTCGGGAAGATCCCCGTAGCGGCCCTGCTCGAGCGCCCGCAGGTACTCCTGACGCACGTGCGTCAGCTCGCTGATGTCGGACAGCTCGAGCCCTTTGCGCTGCCGCGCCTCCGACAGGATGGCTCCGAGCGTGGCCGGCCGGCCGCCGGGCAGGGCGGAGCCATCCTCCGGGGCCTCCTGCTGCGGCTGCGATGCCTCTTCCGGCGCGCCGCCGGCCCCGGCCTGCGGGGCCTTCTCGCCGCGACGCTCGCCGCGCCCGGCGCTCATCGCGCGCCCCGCACGGCGCCGCCGCCCACCAGCGAGCGCTCGGCGAGGCGGACGGCCACGGCGGCGGCCACGCGGGCGTTCTCCTCCAGCAGGCGCACGTTCGCCTCCACGGTGGCGCCTCCCGAGAGCTCCGCCAGGCGTGCCAGCAGGAACGGCGTGGTGTCGCGCCCGCGAACCCCCTCGGTCGCCAGGCCCTCCCTCGCCTCACGCAGCCAGGTCTGGAACTGGGCGGCGGGGACCCCCTCGGAGACGGGGTTGGACAGCACCACCGCCCCCTCCATGCCCAGCGCGTGGCGGGCCTCCAGCACGGCCGCGGCTTCGTCCGGGGTGTCGGCGCGGGCGGCCAGGGTCAGGTCGGTGTGAGGCACCACGAAGCCGGCGAGCCGGTCGCTGCGGTAGCCGACCACGCTGACCCCGTAGGTCTCCAGGCGCTCCAGCGTGGCGGCCGCGTCGAGGATGCTCTTGGGGCCCGAGCACACGGTGAGGACGGGATAGCGTGCCAGCGCGAGCAGGTCGGCCGACTCGTCGAAGGGCCGGTCGTGGACGCCGCCGATGCCACCGGTCGCGAAGACGCGGATGCCGGCGCGGGCCGCGGCGAAGAGCGTGGCGGCGACGGTGGTGCCGGCGTTGGCGCCGCGGGCCGCCAGCGCAGGAAGGTTCCACAGCGACGCCTTGTCGGCGGCGCCGTCCTCCGCGAGGCGCGCGATCTCCCGGTCGGACAGTCCGATCACGATGTCGCCGGCCACCACGCCGACGGTGGCGGGCACGGCGCCGCCGGCGCGGACGGTCGCCTCGAGGCGCCGGGCGAGCGCGAGGTTGCGTGGCCGCGGCAAGCCATGGGTGACCACCGTAGACTCCAACGCCACGACAGCCCGGCCCGCGCCCAGGGCCTTCTCGATGGGCGGTGCGATGCGCAGGCTCACGGGGTCATCTTAACCCAGGGCTCCGCGGGGCTCGGGCGGCGCCGTTATCGGCGCTCGGGACGGAGCAGCGCGTCTTGGAGGGGGCCGCTGCGGGGTGGCGAGCCCGGCCCCGCCCGGGCCTTCGCGGCTGGCGGCAGCCGCTGCGCCGCGGCCGCCGGCAGGGCGGCTGCAGGGCGCCGTGGAGGGCCCGCCGTTCGTCTGCCGCGCATGCTACCTTGGGTCCGTGCAGAACCCGGACCTGCAGACCGTGTTCCCGTTCGTGGAGCAACTCGGGTTCGGCGCGGTCGCCGGCTTCGCGGCGGGCTTCGCCCTCAAGAAGGTCGGCAAGCTGGTGGCCATCGCGGTCGGGCTCATCTTCGTGACGGTGCAGGTGCTGGCGTACCTCGGCTTCGTCTCCATCAACTGGACCGCCGTGCAGAGCAGCGTCGACCCGCTGCTGACGCCGCATGCGCTGAACGGCGCCTGGCGCACGGTGCTGGCGGTGCTCACCTACAACATCGCGTTCGCGGCGGCGTTCGTCCCCTCGTTCGTGTGGGGGCTCAAGCGGGGGTGAGCGGTCCGTGGGACGGTCGAGCGCGTGGCGCTGCGGCGTGGTCCCGTCGATCCGAGGCGCGCGGGAAAACCTGAGCGCCTCGCGCTCAAAGTCCTTGACAACAGTTGCGGGCATGGATACCATGAGCCCAGTTGGCACTCACGCTGTGTGAGTGCTAATCTCATGGGCACCCATTCCAATATGGAGAAACGCGTGACACGGAGGCAACTATGGCAGTAACCGAGGAGAAGATGACCCTGAAGCCGCTCGGTGACAAGGTCGTCGTCGAGGTGATCGACGAGCCGCAGACCACCGCCAGCGGCATCGTCCTTCCCGACACCGCCAAGGAGAAGAGCCAGCGCGGCAAGGTCCTCGCGGTCGGCCCCGGCAAGGTGCTGGACAGTGGCGAGCGCGAGCCCATGGAAGTGAAGGTCGGCGACACCATCGTGTTCGCCAAGTACGGCGGCACCGAGATCAACCTCGGCGCCAAGGAGCTGATGATCCTCAGTCAGCGCGACATCCACGCGATCGTCGAGTGACGCGGGAGAGAGACGAGACATGGCCAAAGAACTGATCTTCAAGGAAGAAGCGCGTCGTAGCCTGGAGCGCGGCGTCAACGCCGTCGCCAACGCCGTGAAGGTGACGCTCGGTCCCAAGGGCCGCAACGTGGTGCTGGAGAAGAAGTTCGGCAGCCCCACCATCACCAAGGACGGCGTCACCGTCGCCAAGGACATCGAGCTGTCGGATCACCTCGAGAACGTTGGCGCCAAGCTGCTCATCGAGATCGCCAGCAAGACCAACGACATCACCGGTGACGGCACGACCACCGCCACGGTGCTGGGCCAGGCCATCGTCAAGGAGGGTCTGCGCAACGTGGCGGCGGGTGCCAGCCCGCTGGCGCTCAAGCGCGGCATCGACAAGGCCGTCGAGGCGGCCGTCGCGAGCATCCGGCAGATGGCGAAGCCGGTCGAGGACAGCAAGTCGGTCGCCGAGGTGGCGAGCATCTCCGCCAATGAGCCGGAGGTCGGCGAGCTCATCGCCGACGCGATGGACAAGGTCGGCCGCGACGGCGTCATCACCGTCGAGGAGTCGAAGACGCTCGACACCGAGCTCGACGTGGTCGAGGGCATGCAGTTCGACAAGGGCTACCTGAGCGCCTACTTCGTGACCGATTCCGACGCCATGGAGGCCGTGCTCGAGGACGCCTACATCCTCATCCACGAGAAGAAGATCTCCGCCCTGAAGGATCTGCTGCCGGTGCTGGAGCAGGTGGCGCAGACGGGCAAGCCGCTCCTGATCATCGCCGAGGACATCGAGGGTGAAGCGCTCGCCACGCTGGTCGTCAACAAGCTGCGCGGCACCCTGAACGTCGCCGCCGTGAAGGCGCCCGGCTTCGGCGACCGCCGCAAGGAGATGCTCAAGGACATCGCCGCGGTCACGGGCGGCGAGCTGATCAGTGAAGAGCTCGGCCACAAGCTCGAGAACGTGCGTGTCGCCCAGCTCGGTAGCGCCAAGCGCGTGCGCATCAGCAAGGACGAGACCACCGTCATCGAGGGGCAGGGCAGCAAGGAACAGATCGACGCTCGCGTCAAGGGCATCAAGACCGAGCTCGACAACACCGACAGCGACTACGCCAAGGAGAAGCTGCAGGAGCGGCTGGCCAAGCTGGCCGGCGGCGTGGCCGTCATCCGCGTGGGCGCTGCCACCGAGACCGAGATGAAGGAGAAGAAGCACCGCTTCGAGGACGCCCTCTCCACGGCGCGCTCGGCCGTCGAGGAAGGCATCGTCGCCGGCGGTGGCGTGACGTTGATCCACGCCATCGACGCGGTGAAGAAGGTCGCCGAGGGACTCAGCCACGACGAGAAGACGGGCGCCAGCATCCTGATGCGGGCGCTGGAGGAGCCGGCCCGGCAGATCGCTGCCAACGCGGGCGCCGAGGGCTCCGTGGTGGTGAACACCATCAAGGGCCGGAACGACGGCAAGTTCGGCTACAACGCGGCGACCGACGAGTACGTCGACGACATGTTTGCGGCCGGCATCGTCGACCCCGCGAAGGTCACGCGCAGCGCGTTGCAGAACGCTGCGTCCATCGGCGCGTTGCTGCTGACCACGGAAGCGGTCATCACCGACAAGCCCGAGAAGGAAGACAGGGCCGGCGCCGGCGGCGGCATGCCCGGCGGCGACATGGGCGGCATGGACTTCTGAGCCATGCCGGAGCGGCGGTGCGCGCATCGCGCTCGCACCGATGCGGGGGCGGCCCACGGGCCGCCCCCTTGCTCATGGGCGCGAGCGCCGGAGCCGTATGCTCGCGGCATGGGTGACGCCCTCGCGTCGTTGCTCGGCTCCCACGCCACGCGCTGCACCATGCCCGCGTACGGCGGCGGCTCCATCCTCAACCTGCCCGCCGAGATCGGACGGCTGCTCGGGGTCGCACGAGGCTGGGAGGCGCCACCGCTGACGAACGGCGTGAGCCTCGACACCTCCGGCGTGCGGCGGGTGGCCATGCTGGTGATCGACGGCCTGGGATGGCCCGACCTCCGTGCATACGCCGCCTTGGACCCCGTCTGGCACAGGCTGGAAGCGCGGTACGGCGGCGCTTCTCGGGTGCTGACCTCGGTGGCCCCGGCCACCACCGCCGTCGCCACCACCGCGCTGCTCTCCAACGGCGCGTCACCGGCGCGGAGCGGCGTGCTCGGCTACAGCCAGCGCCTCGCCGCGATCGCACGGGTGGCGGACATGCTCTACTGGCGGACGGTTCCTGCTCCCGGAGGGCCGGCGGAGCCGTTGGAGGCACTGGGTATCGTGCCGGAGACCTTCCTGCCGACGCCGTCGCTGTTCGAGACGCTGGCGCGCGGCGACGTCCGCGCCGAGGCGTTCCTGCCCGCGCGCATCCGCAACAGCCCGCTCTCGCGGATGCAGTTCCGCGGCGCCGCCCCGCGCGGCGCCGCCGACCTGACGGACACGCTCCGACAGCTGGCGGCGCAGTTCGAAGCGCAGCCGGAGCTGCGCTTCGCCTACGCCTACCATCCCGACCTCGACACCGTCGGTCACCTTCGCGGCCCCGGCGGGGGAGCCTGGGCGGCGGCCCTGGCGGAGATCCTGGCCACGCTCGAGGCGTGGCTGGCGGCGCTGCCGGGTGCCGTTCGCCACGGCACGCTGCTACTGATCACCGCCGACCACGGGCTGGTCCCGAGCCCGCCCGAGCGGCGCCGCACGCTGGGCGCGTTGGACGGCGTTCCACGGCTCCTGGCCGCGCCGGCGGGCGGGGAGCCCCGGCACGTGCACCTGTACGCCCGGGCCGGGGCAGCGGACGCGCTAGTGGAGGCGGCGCGGCGGGCGCTCGGGGACGACTTCGTGGTGCTGCCCGGACGGGATGCGCTGGACGCGGGCCTCTACGGCGACCCTGCCCGCCGCCATCCGGATGCCGGGCGGCGCGTCGGTGACGCGGTGGTGCTGGCGCTGGGAGACGCCACCCTGTGGTCGGGCGATGCGGAGCCGACGCTGAACGGCATGCACGGTGCGCTGGACCCGCGTGAGATGCAGGTGCCGCTGCTGGCGCTGCCGCTCGACGGTTAGCGGCGCGGGACTCAGCGTTCGACGAGGCTGGTGCCCGTCATCTCGGCCGGCTGCGGCACGCCCAGCAGCTCGAGCAGCGTCGGTGCCACGTCACCCAGCACCCCGCCGCTGCGCAGACGGGCCTGCTTCCAAGCGGGGTCGTCGCTGACCAGCACGCACGGGACCGGGTTGGTGGTGTGCGCGGTGTGCGGGCTGCCGTCGGCCTCGACCATCACCTCGGCGTTGCCGTGGTCGGCGATGATGATGGCCGCGCCGCCTTTGGCGAGCAGCGCCTCCAGCAGCCGACCGAGGCCCGCGTCCGAGGCCTCGCAGGCGGCGATGGCGGCCCGCAGCACGCCGCTGTGCCCGACCATGTCGGGGTTGGCGTAGTTGAGCAGCACGAAGGCGTCGTCGGCGTTCTCCAGCCGGGCCACGGTGGCGTCGGTGAGCTCGGGCGCGCTCATCTCGGGCTGGAGATCGTAGGTGGCCACCTTGGGGGAAGGCACCAGCTTCCGCTCCTCGCCGGCGTACGGGTCCTCTCGCTGCGCGTTGAAGAAGTAGGTGACGTGCGCGTACTTCTCCGTCTCCGCGGTGTGGTACTGGGGCAGCCCCGCCTCGCTCAACACCTCCGCCAGGCAGTGCTTCAGCGGTGGCAGCTCGAAGGCGTAGGGAGCGTCCAGGTCGCGGTCGTACTCCATCAACGAGGCGTAGTGCACGTTGGGGTGCCGGCAGCGGGCGAAGGCGTCCCAGTCGGGTCCGCCCAGGAGCGCGTAGCTGAGCTGCCGGGCGCGGTCGGCGCGGAAGTTGAAGAACAGGACGGCGTCGCCGTTGCGGATCTCGGCCACCGGAGCGTCGTCGGCCGTGATCACGGTCGGAAGGATGAACTCGTCGGTCTCGCCCCGCTCGTACGCGCGCGCGACCGCCTCGCTGCCGCTGCTCGCGTGGTGCTCGGAACGGCCGCACACCACGGCGTCGTAGGCCAGGCGGGTGCGGTCCCAGCGCTTGTCCCGGTCCATGGCATAGTAGCGGCCGGACACGCTGGCGATGCGCGCGTCGATCCCCAGGCCCGCGAGGCGCTCCTCGAGCTCGCCCACGAAGCGGCGGCCGCTGTCGGGCGGGGTGTCGCGGCCGTCGGTGAACACGTGCACGTAGACGGGGGAGACGTTTCGCTGCCGCGCGAGCTCCAGCAGTGCGAACAGGTGTCGCATGTCCGAGTGCACGCCGCCGTTGCTCACCAGCCCCATCAGGTGGAGGGCGTGGCCCTCGGCCGCGGTCATCGCGTCCAGCAGCACCTCGTTCTCGAAGAAGCTGCCGTCGTCGATCCTGGTCTGGATGAAGCTCAGGCTCTGCATCACCACCCGGCCGGCGCCCAGGTTGAGATGGCCGACCTCGCTGTTGCCCATCTGCCCTTCGGGGAGGCCCACGGCGCGCCCCGAGGCGGTCAGCTCGGTGTGAGGGTAGTCGCGCCAGATGCGGTCGAAGGTCGGGGTGTTCGCGAGCGATACGGCGTTCCCCGGGCCGTCCGGCGCCAGGCCGAAACCGTCGAGGATGAAGAGCGCCACGGGTCGGGTCATGGGTCACCTCGTTCTGGTCAGCTGCCCCGGGGTGGACGGCGCAGCCCTTCGTCAACGTGTGGCGTGGCGGAGGCCGGGGCTCGCCGTACGGCGTCGCGCACCCGCTCCGCGGAGCGTCCAACGGTCAGTCTACCGCCGCCCGGCCGGGCGGCAGGGTGGCGCGGCACGCCGCCGGCTCTCGGGGACCCATCGCGGACGCCGCGGCACCGGGGCGCGGTCCGCGGCCTCAGAGCACGCCGAGCACGCGCCTCAACCGCGCAGGGAGGCGTTCCATGTCCGCCTCGTCCACGTCGTCGAGGGTCTTGCGGGCGGCGAGCGCCGCGCGGCAGCGTGCGGCGTTCTCGAGCTGGGGTTTGAGGCCGGGGTCGGCGAGCGCCTGCGGCAACAGCTCGTCCAGCGTGCGGTCGAGCGAGGCGGCCGCCAGGTGCGCGGCCACGTCGCGCTCCTGGTCCGACAGCGCCGGGCTGGGAACGCCGGGCCGCACCGCCAGGAGGCGGGCGGCGTCGCGCACGCGGCCGTTCTGCGCGTAACGGGCGCAGGCCGCGCACAAGCCTTCCTCCTGGCAAAGCACCCCGCACGTCGGGCAGGGGGTCCAGCCCTCGGCTTCCCGGCGCGCGCGGTAGCCGAGCAGCGCCCGCCCGGCCCGCATGGCCGCGCTCGCCACCCCTTCGGGCAGATCCATCGCCCCCAGCGAACGCGCCAGCGCGGCGAGGGCGTCGGGGTCGGGGCGGCTCTGGGGTGCCGGCGCCTCGTCCTCCGCCGGCCGGCTCACCCGGCCCACACGGAAGCGGATGTCCTTGATCTCGAAGCTCTCGAAGCGCGCCCGGTAGACGTCGAGGAAGCGTTGTCGCTGGAGGCTCAGGTGGGTGGCGGTCTCGCTGTCGCTCACGTCGACGTAGAGGACGCCGTCGCGAACGATCTTGGCCTCGGCGAAGCGGGCCACGTCGGCGCCGACCACCTGCGGCCACAGCAGCACCGCTTCGGCGCGCCTCACGGCGCGCTTCATCCCGGAGCGGCGGAACACCTCCGCCAGCAGCTCGGCGACGTGGCGCTCACGCACGGCGCACCTCACCGCCGTCGACGTGGAGGGTGAGGTCGGCCCTGGGGGGAGGCTCGGTGCCGCTCACCAGCGCTTGCGGGGTGCGAGAGGTGAGATCGAGCAGGAAGGCGCGCCGGCCCGCGTCCAGCTCGGCGGTGAAGTCGTCGACCAGCAAGACGGGAGGCTCGGCGTGCTTCTCCTCGAGCAGGCGGTACTCCGCCACGCGCAGGGCGAGCGCGACGGTGCGGGCCTCGCCGCGTGAGCCGTACGCCTGTACGCTGTGGCCGTCCAGCTCGAGCCCGAGGTCGTCGCGATGGGGGCCCACCGGCGTGACGCCCCGTGCGCGCTCCTCGCTGCGGGCCAGCGCCAGGGCTTCGCCGAGGTCGCAGGCCTCGCGGTTCTGCCGGAGCGTCACGCGCAACGCCTTGCCGTCGCCCGCGACCTCGGCGTAGGTGGCGGCGGCCAGCTCGCACACGCGCCGGATCGCCCGCCGCCGCACGTCATCGATCTCGCACCCGAGCGCCACGAAGCGCTCGGTCCACACCTCCAGCCCGGCGTCGCCCGTGCCGGCCCGGAGGAGGGCGTTGCGCTGCTCCAGGACCCGCTGGTACTCGCGCGTCAGCGCCGCGTAGCGGGGCGAGAGCTTGGACAGCAGCGCGTCCACGTAGCCGCGGCGCTTGGAGGGGGTACCGTGCACCAGATCGGCGTCTCCGGGGGTGATGAGCACGGCCGTGGAGGTCCGCGCGATGTCGACGACCCGCACCGCCTGGCCGTCCAGCCGGAGCTGCTTCCGCCCGGGCGCCAGGCCCACCTCGATGCGGCTCACGCCCTCGGCGTGCTCGACCTCGGCAGCCACGAACCCCTCGTTCTCGCCGATGCGCACCGTCTCGGCGATGGTGCCCGCCGGCAGGTCGCCGGTGCAGCCGAGGTAGGCGGCGTCCATGAGGTTGCTCTTGCCTGACGCGTTGCGCCCGACCAACGCCACCACCCCGGCCACGAGCTGGACCTGGGGCGTGCGCAGGTTGCGCACGTTGAGCTGCGACAGGGAGCGCAGGACCACGCCTCCAGTGTAGCGTCCGCGCCGTTCGCGGCCGGTCCCGGCCGGGCGGCCCCGGGCAGGCATGCTAGACTCCTACTGGACATGCTGACCGATGAATCAAGTAGCCCGCGCGCCGCGCCGTGGCAGGTCCGCACCGCGCACCAGGCTCGTCTGCTCTCCGATCCCTCGAGCCGCCGCTACTTCCTGCCGTTCCTGGCGCAAACGCGCTCGGTGAAGGCGGCGGCGGAGGAGGCGGGCTGCAAGCTCGATGCCATGCACTACCGCGTCCGGCGCTTCCTGGGAGCGGGCCTGCTGCGCGTCGTGGCGGAGAGGCCCCGCGCGGGCCGCGCGATCAAGCTCTACCGCTCCGTCGCCGACGCCTTGTACGTGCCCTTCTGGCTGACGCCGTACGCCGAGATCGAGGAGCGCATCCGCCGGGACGTCCTCGCCGAGGACGAGCGGGTGGTCGCCGCGCTGGCGCGGGGAGTGCGCGCCAGCGGTCTGGAGGGGCGCCGCATCTATCGACGCGACGACGGTGAGGTGATGGTCGATTCGGCGGCCCACGTGGGCCCGCGACGCGAGTGGAGCGCGATGGTGCGGGCGTGGCCCGAGCACCTGCCCGTCGCGGAGCGGATCGGCGCCGAGCTCGAGCTCACCCACGCCGAGGCGCGCGAGCTCCTGCTCGCGTTCCAGGAGCTCGCCGACCGTTACCGGCGCCGTGACGTCGCCGTCGACGGTGGCCGCCGCCGCTACCACTACCAGATCGCCGTGGTGCCCTGGGACGGCTGATCCGGGCTCGAGGGCGCGCCCGGCACGGCCACCGGGCGGCTGCGGGGTCGGTGCTACACTGACCCGTGATGCATACGCTCGATCCGCGCGCTCTGCGGCCCGATTTTCCCATCCTCGAGCGCAGGGTGAACGACCGGCCGCTCGTCTACCTGGACAGCGCGGCGTCCTCGCAGAAGCCGCGCCAGGTGGTCGAGGCGATGGTGGACTACTACTACCACCACCACGCCAACGTGCACCGCGGCGCGCACACCCTGGCGGTGGAGGCCACCGAGCTGTACGAAGGCGCGCGGTCCCGGCTGGCGCGCTTCCTCAACGCTCCCGGGCCGGAGGGCGTGGTGTTCACCCGCAACACCACCGAGGCCCTCAACCTGATCGTGGCGAGCTGGGGCGGAGCCAACCTCGGCGAGGGCGACGAGGTGGTGGTGAGCGTCGCCGAGCACCACGCCAACCTGGTCCCCTGGCACTTCCTGACCCGCCGACTCGGCGTCCGGGTGAGGGCGGTCCCGCTCACGCCGGACTACCGGCTGGACCTGGACGCGCTGGAGGCGGCGATCGGCGAACGCACCCGGGTGGTGTCCACCTTCCACATGAGCAACGTGCTCGGCACCATCAACCCGCTCAGGCGCATCGCCGACCTGGCGCACGCCGTCGACGCGGTGATGATCGTCGACGGCGCCCAGGGCGCTCCCCACCTGCCTGTCGACGTGCAGGCGTTCGATTGCGACTTCTACGCGGTGTCCGGGCACAAGATGCTGGGCCCGACGGGGGTGGGCGGCTTGTGGGCGCGCCCCGAGATCCTGGAGAGCATGCCTCCGTTCCTCGGCGGCGGCGAGATGATCCGCAAGGTCGCCCTGGAGGACAGCAGCTACGCCGGCATCCCGGCGCGCTTCGAGGCGGGCACCCCGCCGGTCGCCGAAGCGGTGGGGCTGGCCGCGGCCATCGACTACCTCGAGGCCGTCGGCATGGACGCGGTGGCCGCCCACGACGCCGCCCTGGCACGGTACGCCTTGGAGCGACTGGAGGGCATCGAGGGGCTGACGCTCTACGGACCCCGGGGCGGCGACCGTGGCGGCATCGTCACGTTCAACCTGGAGGGCATCCACCCCCACGACGTGGCGTCGGCGCTGGATGCCGAGGGGATCGCCATCCGTTCGGGTCACCACTGCGCGCAGCCGCTCGGGGCCACGCTGGGCGCCGGCGCCACGGCGAGGGCGAGCTTCTACCTCTACACCACGGAGGAGGAGATCGATCGCCTGACCGAGGCGCTGGTCAAGACCCGCGATTTCTTCAAGGCGTTCGCGTGAACGGCCGCGTTCGCGTGAACGCCCGCGTTCGCATGAACGGCCGGCTCGCCCGGCCGCTGGGCGCGCGCCTCTCCACGGGGAGCGGAGGCGCGCCGTGAACACCTTCCTCGAGAGCCTCTACAAGGACGTGATCCTCGAGCACTACCGCCGCCCCCACCACCGCGGCCGGCTCGAACGGGCCAGCCATACCCACGAGGGCGTGAATCCCTCCTGCGGCGACGAGCTCACGCTGTACCTGCGCGTCGAGGATGGCGTGATCCGCGACGTCGCCTTCGAGGGGGAGGGGTGCGCCATCAGCCAGGCATCGGCCTCCTTGATGACCGATGCCCTCGCGGGCGCCAGCGTCGAGCGGGCGGCGGCGTTGTCACGCGCGTTCAAGGACATGATCCAGGGCGAGCCGCCCGCCGAGGAGCTGGGCGACCTGGCGCTGCTGCAGGGGATCTCCAAGCTTCACGCGCGCGTCAAGTGCGCCACCCTGGCCTGGACCACTCTGGACGCGGCCCTCGCCGCCGGCGAGCGCACCGCTGTCGCCGACTGACGCCGCCAGCCAGCGGGCGACGTCCCACGCGCCGGACCGGCAGGCGCCGGGCGCGCTAGCGTGCGGGCGGGGCGCTGTCCGTCTCGGGCTTCTCCGGCTCCCCGTCACGCTCGGGCGCGGGGCGCTCGGCCCCGGGGCGATTCATCTCCCGTTGCGGCCGTGGATGGCTCTCCAGCGAGCGGGCATAGGCTTCGAGCATGCCCCGGAACTGCTCCCGGAACAGCACGTACTCGCGCTCCACCCGCGCCAGCTCGGCGCGCGCCTCGCGCAGCCGCGTCTCGGCCCCCTGGAGACGATCCTCCTTCAGCTGGTCGGCCTCCTTGAGGACGAGCTGCGCCTCCTTCTTGGCGTTCTCCTTGATCTCGTTGCCGATGCGCTCGGCGGCGATGATGGCGCGTTGCAGCTCGGCCTCGGCGGCCTGCAGCTCCGCGATCTCCTCGTCCCTGCGTTCCAGCTCGTCGCGCAGGGCCTGCTGCTCCCGCAGGAGCTCCTCGCGCTCGAGGGCCATGCGCTCGAGGAACTCCCGTACCTGGCGCCGGTGGTAGCCGCCGGCGGAGCGTTGGAACTCCATGTGCTGGATGTCGAGCGGGCTGAGTCTCATTACCCTACCGTCCCTTGGGGTGCGTCACTCGAAGAGCGCGGTCCCCACGCGCACCCATGTCGCTCCTTCTTCCACCGCGACCTCGAAGTCGGCGCTCATGCCCATGGACAGCCCCGGCACCCCAAGCCTATCACCCAGCCGCCTCAGCTCGCGGAACACCGGTCGGCTCGCCTCGGGATCGTCGCTGTAGGGCGCCATCGTCATCAGGCCCTCGAGCTCCACGTGCGGCAGCGACCGGACGTGTGCCACCAGGTCGGCGGCCTCCGCCGGCGCGATACCGAACTTGGCCGCTTCGCCCGCCACGTTCACCTCCAGCAGCACGCGCCAACGCGCATCGCGCGTCTCCGCCTCGGCTTCGAGGGCGTCGGCGAGGCGTGCCGAGTCGAGCGAATGGATGAGGCGGACGCCCGCCAGGTACTTGACCTTGTTGCGCTGCAGGTGACCGACGAGGTGCCATTCGACGTCCGCCGGGAGCGCCGCTCGCTTGGCGAGCCACTCCTGCACGCGGTTCTCCCCGAGGATGCGGTGGCCGTGCGCCAGCACGCGCCGCTCGATCTCGGCGGCGTCGTGCCCCTTGGTGACGGCTACCAGCCTCACCTCGTCCGGGGCGCGGCGGCTGCGCGCGCAGGCGGCTTCGATGCGTTCCAGCACGCGAGGCAGGCCGGCGGTGGGAGCCACGTTGCTCAGAGCTCCGGCAGCAGCGCCGTCACCAGGCGCCGGAAGCGCGCGCCGCTCTCCTGGGCGACGCGCAGGACCTGCTCGCCGGTGGCGTGCTCTTCGCCGTCGGGCAGCGCCATGTCGGTGACGGTGGAGAGGCCCACCACGCGCATGCCGAGGTGACGCGCGGCGATCACCTCGTGCACCGTCGACATGCCGATGGCGTCCGCCCCCAGCAGCCGGAACGCGCGGAGCTCCGCGCGGGTGGCGTAGCTGGGCCCGGCGATGGCGAGGTAGACGCCCTCGCGCAGGACCACGTCCTGCGCCCGGGCGGCCGCTATCGCGGACGCGCGGTAGGCGGGGTCGTAGCAGTCGAACATCACCGGGAAGCGCGGGCCCGCCCCTTCGTCGTTGGGGCCGGTGAGGGGGTTCTGGCCGGTGGCGTTGATGAGGTCGGCGTGGAGCATCAGCTCGCCAGCTCGGAAGGCGGGGTCGAGACCGCCGCAGGCGTTGCTGACGAGCAGGCTGCGCGCGCCCAGGGCGTGCATCAGGCGTACCGGGAAGGCGCACCGGGCCGCCGAGAAGCCCTCGTAGAGGTGCACCCGGCCCTGCATCGCGACCACGCGGCGCCCGGCGAGCATGCCCAGCACCAGCCGACCGGCATGCCCGGGGGCCGTGCTCACCGGCATACCCGGGATGTCGGCATAGGGCACGACGGCGGCGTCCGCGATGTCGTCGGCGAGCGGGCCGAGGCCGGAGCCGAGCACCAGCGCGACGTCGGGCGAGCCCGTCAGGCGCGAGCGGATGGCGGAGACCGCGTCGGGAAGCCCGTCCACGCCGCCGGTATACGGTTCTGCGTCCATGCCATGATTCTACCGGCGGCGATGCCGGAGAGGCGATAGCCCCGACCAAGACGCTCTAAGTCCTCTCACGAGAACTCAGGTACACTGCACGCATGCCGAAATACCGCCACCTGGTGGTCGCCTTGCTCGTCGTCCTGGGCGCTCTCGCAAGCGCTCAGCAGCAGCCCGCCCTCACGGGTCGGCTGGCCGACGTTCGGGTAGAGGGGACGACCAACTACGCCGATATCGTGAAGACCATCATCACCGCGCGCAAGGGCACGCCGGTGGCGAGCATCGATCTGGAGGCGGAGCGCAACCGCATCTACAGCCTTGGGACCTTCCAGCAGGTGTCCCTGAGCCTGGAGCCGAGCCCGGCAGGCCCCGTGCTGGTCATCAAGGTGAAGGAGAACCCCCTCATCGGCGCCATCGTCTTCGACGGGAACGACACCGTGGACTCGGCTACGCTCCAGGCGGCGCTGAAGAACAACAACCTGGTCGAGACGGGGCGCGTCTACAACACCAGTCGGGCGCAGTCCGCGAAGCAGACCATCCAGGAGGTCTACCGGCAGAACGGCTTCCCGTTCGACGTCGACGTGAACCTGCGGGTGGAGCAGGCGCCGGACCTGGCCAAGAAGGGCGAGCAGGTCCCCGTGCGCCTCACCTACACCATCAACGAGAAGGCCAAGGTGGACACGGTGACGTTCGATGGCAACACCGTCTTCACCGACGCCCAGCTGAAGGCCGCCTTCAACGCGTTGTTGAAGGCAGGCACCTTCAAGCTCTCGGATTACCAGAGCGCCGCGCAGCAGGTGGGCACCATGTACGCGAACGAGGGGTACCGCGGCTCCGGGATCGACACCCAGAACAGCGAGCTCAAGGACGGCACCCTGACCGTGAGCATCCGGGAGCTCCGCATCGACTCCATCGACACCACCGCGCTGGGCGTGAACCCGTCCGACCTGAGCCTGAAGCCCGGCGACCTGTTCAACTACGACAAGCTGCTCAAGGACGTCCAACGCCTGGCGCAGGGCCGCAGCAGCGACATCCAGCTTCAGACCCTGGCTTCGCCCACCGGCGGCGTCCGGGTGGTGTTCCAGCTCGGCGCGCCCGACACCGCCGGCCCCATCAAGGCCATCAAGTTCGAGGGCAACACCGTGCTCTCGGACGCCGAGTTGCGCAAGGTCCTGTCCCTCAAGGTCGGGGACACGTTCACCTCTGCGGTGGCGCGGGAGGACTTCGGGGCCATCGTCAAGGCCTACCACGACAAGGGCTATCTCATCCAGACGCAGCCCGATTTCAGCTACGACAAGGGCACCTACATCCAGCGCGTCACCGAGCTCAAGATCGAGGGCTACAAGATCCAGTACCAGGGCAAGCCCGACAACACCAAGCGCTTCGTGATCACCCGCTACCTGCCGCCCGTGGGCAGCGTGATCAACGTCAACAGCGTCGACGACGGCTTGCGCCAGGTGTACCGGACGGGCGCCATCACCCCGGTCGACCGCTCCGTCCAGCAGGGCACCAAGCCGGACGAGGTGATCGTGGTGGTGACGGTCAAGCACGCCAACACGGGGACCTTCCAGCCGTCGGCGCAGTACGCCACCGACACCGGCTTTTCGGCGGCCCTGAGCTTCCAGGAGAAGAACTTCCTGGGCAGGGCGCATCACGTCAGCGTCAACCTCACCGGGAAGAGCACCGACCTGGGCGTGATGCTCGGGGGGAGCCTGCGCTACGACATCCCCTGGCTATACATCCCCACGGACGACTTCGAGAAGGTGCCGACGTCGTACTCGGTCCAGATCTTCAGCGACGTCACGAACAACCAGCCTCTCAGCACCTCCGACGGCAGCACCACCGTCACCTATCCCGGGCTCGCCGCCACCGAGGCCAACCGCGTCAAGCTCGGCGAGTACACGGTGCGCAGCACCGGGCTCGGCGTCAGCGTGGCGCGCCAGATCTACCCGCACACCTCGATGTCGCTCTCCGGCAGCGTCAGCTACTCGGTCTACAAGCTCGAGCCGCCCACCGCCACCTGCACCATCAGCAGCGGGACGGTCACCAACGGCGCGAGCTGCTCGCTGCCTTCCTCCGACGCGGTGCAGTACCTGCCCACCAGCGGCGTGTCGACGTTCTTCAGCGCCGGGGCCGCCTACGACACCCGGGACAACCCGGACTTCCCGAGCAAGGGCATCCACGCCTACGGCAACTTCGGCGTGGGGATCGGCAGCGACTACACGAACGCCACCACGGGCCAGCGGCAGACCTACACCTATCAGCAGGTCACCGGCGGCTTCCGCACCTACGTCAAGCTGTCGCAGCTCGACCCGGCGGAGATCAAGGACCCGAACCACGTCTTCGCCGTGCGCGTCGACGTGGGCACCCAGGTCGGCAACGACTACCCCGCCTCCAAGCAGTTCGCGGTGGGGCAGACGAGCCTGACCAGGACGCTCATCCGCGGCTACACCACCAACGACTTCAACCTCTCCAAGACGTACGTCACCAGCTCCTTCGAGTACCGCTACAACTTCAACCTCAGCACGGTCGCGACGCAGACGGTGATCGGCGTGGCCTTCGTGGACGTGGGTTGGGCCTCGAGCGTGCCCGGCTATACCAACTACGACACGCCGGTGTTCGCCGGCGCGGGCGTCGGCGTGCAGATCAACCTCGGCTTCGGGAGCGTGGTGTTGCCGGCGATCCGCATGGACTACGCGTTCAGCCAGAAGCACCCCACGGGCGTGTTCGGCTTCCGGGTCGGGCCGGTGTTCTGATGCTGGCGGGGCGGCCGGTTCGCGACCGGCCGCCCCGTTGCCCCTGCGCTCGCGGGGGCGTCAGGGGCCGGCCGGCTCGCTGATCGCTCGCTTGGCCGGCTCGCTCATCACTCCCCTGCAACCTCCCGCAAGGCGTCCATCCCGGTGAGCCGGATCTTGCCGTAGCCGGCGTCGATCGCGTGCATGCGGACCAGCTCGCCTACCACCTTGGTGACCGTCTCGCGCACCGAGCCGACGGCGGCGGCGAGCTCGTCGTGGGTGATATGCACCACGCGCACTCCCTCGTCGTCGACGGTCGCCAGGTCGCTGGTGCCGAGCTCGAGCAGCTCCGCCGCGATCCGGGAGCGCAACCGCTTGCCGGCCAGGCGGTTGAGGGCGCGGTACAGGCCCTCGACCACCTCCACCAGGTGGACCAGCACCTCACGGTCCTGATCGCGGGTCAGGGCGTCGGCTTCGAGCACATCGATCTCGGTGTCGGTGACGGCCTCCGCGAAGTAGCGTCGCACCTCCCCGGTGAGCGCCTCCTCGCCGAAGAAGCCGCCCGGCTTCACGTAGCGCAAGGTCAGGCCGTTCCCCTCGTCGTCGACCATGTGGATCCGCACCAGGCCGCTACGGACGCGGAAGAGGTACTCCGGGCCGCCAGGGAAGAGCACCACCTCGCCCGCCTGATGACCGCGAACGTCCACCAGGTCCGTGCCGCTGAAGGATTGGCTCATGACGTCCGCCTGCCTTCCCGTCTCCCCACGAACCCCCGGCCTTTGTGAGGCCCGCCCACAAATGGAGGATACCGCCGGTCGGCCGGGACGGAAAACGCGCACGTTACGTAACGGCCGGGCACGGCCTCTCCGCTACAATGGACTCCCACGCCGTTTGCGGGAGGACACGGGTGCGCATCGAGGTACCGCGGGAGGCCGAACGGCTCGGCGCGACGCTCTTCTATGGCGTTCAGCGCGTCTACGAGCTCGACGCCGGTCTGGTGCGTGCGCCTGCCGGCGCGCTGGACCAGATCATCGCCCCGGTGGCCTACGAGGCCATCGAGGCGGTGTGCAGCTCGATGGCCGTGGTGGTGCCCGTCCGCGGCGAGCGGATCAAGCTCCTGGAGGGGGTCCTGGCCGGCATCCCGCACGCCTGCCTGGTGATCGTGGTCTCCAACAGCGAGCGCGAGCCGATCGACCGCTTCACGCTCGAGCTGAATGCCGTGCTGAGGTACCGGCGCTTCACGGGGAAGCGCATCGTCATGGTGCACCAGAAGGACCGCGCCATCGGCGAGGGCCTGGCGCGCGGCGGGCTCGCCGAGCTGCTGGGAGACGACGGCCGCGTCAAGGACGGCAAGGCGGAGGGGATGATGGTCGCCACGCTGCTGGCGGCGCTCGCCGGCAAGCGCTACATCGGCTTCATCGACGCGGACAACTACATCCCGGGAGCGGTCCACGAGTACGTGCGCGAGTTCGCCGCGGGCCTGCTGTTCCGGCGCTCGGACTACGCCATGGTGCGCATCAACTGGCACAGCAAGCCCAAGATCGTCCGCGACGCGCTCTTCTTCGCCAAGCTCGGCCGCGCCACCGTGGTCACCAATCGCTTCCTGAACGCACTCATCGGCTACTACACCGGTTTCGAGACCGAGGTCATCCGCACCGGCAACGCCGGAGAGCACGCCATGACCATGGAGCTGGCGATGAAGCTGGGGTACGCCTCGGGGTACGCCGTCGAGACGCGGCACTTCCTGGACCTGCTGGAGCGTTTCGGAAGCATCCTGGAGAACCCGACGCCGGACGTGCTCGACAAGTACGTCGAGGTCTTCCAGATCGAGTCGCGCAACCCGCATCTGCACGACATCGGCAAGGGGGAGGCCCACATCGGGGCGATGCTGCTGGCCTCGCTCGGCGTGATCCACGCCTCGCCCATCTGCCCGGCCGAGCTGGCCGAGGAGATCCGCCTCGAACTGCGGCGCCGGCGCCTGCTCGGCAAGGAGACCGCGCCGCCCGCGCCGCTGCTCTACCCGCCGCTGGAGCGGCTGGCATTGGAGCCGTTCGCGGAGGCGGTCGCCGACCAGCCGTTCGTCGGCGCCCTCATGGAGTGAGCACGACGTCGCATCGCCCGCCCCCGTTCGTGGTGTTCAGCGACCTCGACGGCACCCTGCTCGACGACGCCTACCGGCCGGGGCCCGCCCCTGGCGCGCTGGCGCGGCTGCGCGGCGCCGGCGCCGAGGTGGTGCTGTGCTCGTCCAAGACGCGCAGCGAGCAGGAGGCGTGGCGGGCCGCCCTGGGCGTCACGGGCCCGTTCGTGGTGGAGAACGGCTCGGCCGTGCTGGTGCCGCTTCCGTGCCCCGATCTGGAGGTCAGGTCCGGCCTCGGGGTGCACGTCCTGGGCGTATCGGCTGAACGGTGCCGCGCCGCCGTGCGCGAGGCGCGTGAGCGGGCGGAGGCGCCCTGCCGCGGGTTCCGGGAGATGACCCCCGGGGAGGTGGCCGCCGCCACGGGCTTGGAGCCGGCGGCCGCCGTCCGGGCCCGCGACCGCGAGTACAGCGAGACCCTGGTCGGTCTCACGCCGGCGGCCGCCGCGCGCCTCGCGGCCGCCCTCGCGCCGCACGGGCTGCAGCTCGTCCCGGGCGGCCGCCACCACACCGTCACCGGCGCCGGGGCAGACAAGGGTGCCGCGCTGCGGTGGCTGGCGGCACGCCTGCGCCGCGACCTCGAGGCCCCCGACCTTCCCGTGATAGC
Source organism: Trueperaceae bacterium (assembly GCA_035266525.1). Classification (GTDB taxonomy): domain Bacteria; phylum Deinococcota; class Deinococci; order Deinococcales; family Trueperaceae; genus JASBRS01. Next base: position 37,642 of record DATFNF010000020.1, read on the forward strand.
CGTGGGCGACAGTGAGAACGACGTGCCCATGCTGGCCGCCGCGGACCGGGCGTTCCTGGTGGCGCGCAGCGATGGCCACTGGCCCGAGGCGCCGGGCGCGCGCCGCCTCTCCGGTGTGGGCCCGCACGGCTTCGTCGAGCTCGTCGACCTCCTGCTGCAGGAGCTCCGCGCCTGAGCGGCGCGGCGAGCGGTCACACGTTGAACAGGAAGTGCATCACGTCGCCGTCCTCGACGACGTAGTCCTTGCCTTCGGTGCGCAGCCAACCGCGGCTGCGGGCCGCCGCGATGGAGCCGGCCTCGACGAGCCTGTCCCAGGCGATGACCTCGGCCCGGATGAAGCCCCGCTCGAAGTCGCTGTGGATGACGCCTGCGGCCTCTGGCGCACGCGCGCCGCGCCTGACCGTCCAGGCACGGACCTCCTTCTCGCCCGCGGTCAGGAAGGTGAGAAGCCCCAAGGTGTGGTAGCCCACCGCGATCAGGCGCTCCAGGCCCGGGCGCTCCAGCCCCATGTCGGCCAGGAAGGCCCGCGCATCCTCGTCGCTGAGGTCGGTGAGCTCCTCCTCGATCCGCGCCGAGATCACCACCACGTCGGCGCCCTCCTCGGCGGCCACCGCGCGGACCTCGTCCACGTAGTCGTTGCCATCGGGGAGTGCGTCCTCGGAGACGTTGCAGACGTAGATCACCGGTTTGGCGGTGAGAAGGTTCAGGTCGGGCGGCAGCTCCACGCCTGCCGCTCTCGCCGGAACGCCGTCCGACAGGCCGGCCAGCACGCTCTCCAAGGCGGGCAGCAGGGCGGCGTCCTCGGCGTTGCCCTTGGCGCTCCGGCGCAGCCTGTCGAGCCGTCTCTCCAAGGTGGCGATGTCGGCCAGGGCCAGCTCGGTCCGGACGGTCTCGATGTCGTCCCTCGGTGCGACCTGGCCCGACACGTGGACCACGTTCGGGTCGTCGAAACAGCGCACCACGTGGGCGACGGCCGCCACCTCGCGGATGTTGGCCAGGAACTGGTTGCCGAGGCCCTCACCGCGGCTGGCGCCGCGCACCAGCCCCGCGATGTCGACGAACTCCACGCTGGTGGGCACGAGTGGCGGGACCCGCTCCCCCTTGACGTAGAGCGCCTGCAGCGCTTCCAGCCGCGCGTCCGGCACCGCCACCACGCCGACGTTCTTGTCGATGGTGGCGAACGGGTAGTTGGCGGCCTCCACGCTCGCCCGGGTGATGGCGTTGAAGAGCGTGCTCTTGCCGACGTTGGGGAGTCCGACGATTCCGATGCCCAGCATGTTCGCTCCGTTGCCCGCGCGGACGCACAGCGCGCCCGGGGCCGAGTGAGGATTGTAACGCATGGTGGTAGGATCGCGGCCATGACGCAGATCGGGACGTCCTCGCAGCGCCAGCTCCGCCGCCCGGTCGGGCGGGGCGTACCGCCGTGCCCGTGAGCTTCCACAGCACGCGCGCGGCCGCCGGACAGGGCGGCGTCGACTTCGAGACCGCCCTGCTGCGCGGTCTCGCCCCGGACGGAGGGCTCTACCTGCCACGGCCCGTGCCGCCGCTCCCGCCGGGGTGGCGGGAGGCGCGGTCGCTGGCGGACCTGGCCGCGCGGGTGCTGCCGCCTTATCTCGGGACGACGAGGGAAGCCGTCGAGCCGCTGCTGCAGGCGGCGCTCGACTTCCCCGTGCCGCTCACCCGGCTTCCCCGCGAGCGCTCCGTCCTGGAGCTGTTCCATGGACCGACGCTGGCCTTCAAGGACGTGGGCGCCCGCACCATGGCGCGGCTGATGGCGGGCGCCGCCGCCCGCCGGGACGAGCGCCTGACCGTTCTGGTAGCCACCTCGGGGGACACCGGCAGCGCGGTCGCCGACGCCTTCAAGGGCTTCGAGCGGGTGCGCGTCGCGCTGCTCTATCCCGAGGGCATGGTCAGCGAGATGCAGGAGCGGCAGCTCGCCGCCGCCCGGCCTGGCGTGCAGGCCTACCGGGTCCGCGGCTCGTTCGACGACTGTCAGCGCCTGGTCAAGGGCGCCTTCGGCGACCCGGAGCTCGCCGGGGTCCGGCTCTCCAGCGCCAACTCCATCAACGTCGGGCGGTTGCTGCCGCAGGCGCTCTATTACCTCTGGGGCGCGCTGCAGCTCGCGCAGCGGGAGGGCGACGGTGCGGCGCCGGTGATCGTCGTGCCCAGCGGCAACCTCGGCAACCTCACGGGCGGCGTCCTGGCGAGCCGCATGGGCCTCGAGGTCGGCCGTTTCCTGGCGGCCCACAACGTCAACGACTACTTCCCCGACTACCTGGCGGGACGGGCCGAAGCCTACGCCTTCCGGGTCACGCGCGCCACGCTCTCAAACGCCATGGACGTGGGCGCACCCTCGAACTTCGAGCGGCTGCTGGCGCTGCTCGGGGAGGACCTCCCGGAACGCGTGTGGGGCGTGAGCGTGGACGACGACGCCACGCTCGCGAGGATGCGCGCCAGCGACGCGGAGGACGGCTACCTGCCGTGCCCGCACACCGCGGTGGCGCTGGAGGGGCTCGAGCGCTACCGAGCCCGCACCGGTGACGGCCGCCGGGCGATGGTGCTGGCGACGGCGCACCCGGCCAAGTTCCCCGACGCCGTCCGTCGCGCCACCGGCAGACCGGCACCCACCAGCCCCGTTCTGGAGGGACTGGCGTCCGCCGAGCGCAGCGTGATCCCGCTCGACCCCGAGCCCGCAGCGCTCCGCGAGGCCCTTCTCCGCTTCGCCGCGTAGGCCGCCTGAGAAGCCGTCCGCACGCTCGCGGCTCGCCGTGCCGGCGGCTCGAGATGGGCTGCGGCCCTCAGCGGCGCAGCGCGTAGGGCCCGGAGGGGTCCTCGCCGAGGTGGAGCACGCGCATCTCGCGCATCAGCTTGTGGAGGTGAGCGAGCAGGCTGCGCTCGGCGAGGTCGTGCGCGGGCCGCGGCAACGAGGGGTAGATGCGTTGCCGCAGCGTGCCCAGGTCGGTCGCGCCGGCCGCGAGCGCCCGCACGACCTGGCGTTCGCGCTCCCGGCGGTGCTCGCCCGCCTCGACCAGCTTGGCGTCGGGGTCGTCGACGAGCGGCCCGTGGCCCGGAGCGAGGCCGGCGGGCGCCAGCGCCCGCAGACGCTCCAGGCTCTCCAGGTAGTCGGCCACGTCGCCCTCGGGCGCGCCCACCCAGCTGGAGCCGCGCCCGGCCACCAGGTCGCCGGCCAGCGCCACGGCGTCCTCCTCCACCAGGAAGGCGAGGTGGCCCGGGCTGTGGCCCGGCGTGTGGACGCTGCGCACCGTGGCGTCGCCCACGGCGATGCGGCGGTCGCCCGCCAGCGCGACCGTGCGCACCGCGCTCGTCAGGCGCTCGGCCTCCAGAGGGTGCACGTACACGGGGCAGTCGTCGTGCGCAGCGACCAGGGCCGCCACGCCCTCGACATGGTCGCGGTGGGTGTGGGTGAGCAGCACTGCCTTGAGCAGGCGCACGCCCGCCGCGGCCAGCGCCGCATCGGTGGCCCGCACGGCGTCCTCGTCCGGCGAGCCGGGGTCGACGACCACCGCCACCCCGTTGGACGCCACCAGGTACACGTTGATGTGATCGAAGGGGGGCAGCGTGCGGCTCGGCAGGCGCAGCCGCCACACGTGCTCGGAGATCCGTTCGGAGACGTGCTCGCTACCGTGGTCGCTGCCGTCGTGCGTGCCGCCGTAGGGGGCTGCCGTCATGTCAGCGCCGGCGCAGCAGCGCCTCGGCTGCGGCGAGCGCGTCCTCCGGCGCGGCAGGAACGTCCGGGACGACGCCGCGACCTTCCCACGTGGGGCCGCCGATGGGCGCCAGCACGCCGGTGGCGATCCAGGCCTGCGAGCCGTCGGCGAGGCAGAAGGGCAGCACGGCCTCCACGTTGCCGGCGGTACGTGCGCCCACCACCGTGGCGCGCCCGTCCTTCTGGAGCGCGCCGGCGAGCCCCTCCGCGGCGCTGTTCACGTCGCCGTCGACGAGGACGGCCAGGGGCAGGCGTGTAGCCACCGGCCCGATCGCCGGGTAGGGCAGAGGCAAAGCCCAGCGCGTGACCACGCGCCACAGGAAGCCGGAGGTGAAGATCCCGGCGACGCGCATCATGGTCAGCAGGCGGCCGCCCGGGTTACCGCGCAGGTCGAGCACCAGCGCCCGCGCGCGCGCCGCCTGGAGCGTGCTCACCGCGTTGCGCACGCCGGAGCTGGTGCCGTCCGTGGCCAGGTCCGGCAGCCGGACGTAGCCGATACCGTCCGCGAGCATGCGGTAACCCACGTGGCCAAGCTGGCCATGGACGCCGTTGGGAGGGGCCTGCGGCGCGGCCGCCGGCTTCCCGCTCGCGGCCTGGGCCATGCCGAACACGCCCAGGCAGGGCAGGTCGCCATACTCGGCGTGCAGCTCGGCCACCTTGCTCGGCGGCACGAACGCGGTGTGGCCGTCGTTGATCCGGGCGTACATTGCCTGCAGCACGGCGTAGAAGGCCTGATCGTCGGGGGCGGCCAGCGCCTTCGGCCGGTACTCGCTGCGCATCGCCCGCCAGTCCACATCGAGCCCGCCCACGTCCCAGTAGCGCTGCTCCACCAGCTGCCAGGCGACGTCGAAGCGCTGGGCGTAATCGGCATGGACGTGGTCGGCGGGCGCCGCCGCCAGCGCCCCGCCCCAGGCGCTCAGGGCCAGCAGCAGCGCGGCCCACCACAGCGGCCGGCGCGGGCGTGCTCCGCGGCGGGCGAGCGCCCGCAGGCGTGCGCGCTCAGCCGCTGGCACCGGCGAAGGCCGAGGCGTGCCGCTCCAACGTGTCGGCGTCCAGCAGCACGCTCTGCGCGCCGACCTTGGTGGTGTTGAGGGCCCCCGCGACATTGCCGAGCCTGGCGGCGGCCAGCAGGTCGTAGCCCTTCATGATGCCGTGGGCGAAGGCGGCGGTGTAGTAGTCGCCGGCGCCGGTGGAGTCCACTACGCCGTCGACGTCGTACGCCTCCACCAGCTCCGTCAGCTCCGGCGTGATGACGATGCTGCCCATCGCCCCGACCTTGACGATGAGGCGCTCGATGCCGTGACGGTTGAGGCCCGACACGGCATCGGAGATCGACGACTCGCCGGTCAGGGTGTAGAGCTCCTGCTCGTTCATGAGCAGGTAGTCGACGTCCCGGACGAGGGAGATCAGGCGGTCCCTCAAGGCGTTGACCGCACCGCTGCCGAGGTCCACGAAGGTCGTCACCTTGGCGTCGCGGGCGTACCCTAGAGCCTGTACCGCGTACTCGCGCTGGCGCCCTCCGACCAGGCTGTAGGCGCTCATCACCAGCGCGTCGGCCGAGGCGATGGCGTCCTCCTCGAGCTCGGCCGAGTCCAGGTGGCGGCTGGCCCCGGCGGCGCTGATCATGGTGCGCTGCGCGTCCGGCGTGATGATCAGCGTCACGCTGCTGGTCTGCAAATGCTCGTCGATCTGCACCATGGCGTCCTTCACGCCCGCCTCGCGCACGTGCTTGAGCGCCAGCTCGGAGAAGGGGCCGGTCCCGACCCGGGTGGCGATGTGCACCTCGTTGCCGAGGCGACCGAGCACCGTCGCGATGGTGCCGCCGGCACCGCCCGGTTCCATGACCGCCCGCAGGGCGTTTACCTCGCCGCCCGGCTCGGGGAACTCCTGTACGAAGTACATCTGGTCGACGGTGGCATCGCCGACCACAACGAATCGTCCCATCACACTCCAGACCCGGCCGTGGCCGGCGGGGTCGCTTTGTCGCTTAGGGCAGTATACCCAATCGCGCTAGCTCCGGTCGGTGCGGTCGGTCAGCTCGTGCCGGAGCTGCCGGAAGGCGTTCAGGTCGAGCGCTTCGGCTCGTACCCGCGGGTCCAGGGAGAGGCGGCCGAGCGCCGTCAGGACGCGGTCGCGGGCGAAGCCCGTCATCACCAGGTTCTTGACCAGCGTCTTGCGTCGGTGGGCGAAGCCGGCCCGGATGAACGCGAACAGCTCGGGGTCGGGGGCCACACCCTGGCGCACGTCGATGCGGACCACCGCCGAGGTGACCTTGGGCGGGGGCAGGAAAGCGCCCGGAGGCACCCGGCGCAGGCTGCGCGCCACCCCGAAGTGCTCCACCAGCACGGTCAGCGCGCCGTACGCCGACGTGCCCGGCGAGGCGGTGAGGCGGTCGGCCACCTCGCGCTGCACCAGGAACACCATGCGCTTGAAGCGTCCGGACTCCAGCCCCCGCGTCACCAGGGCGGTCGCCACGCTGTAGGGGAGGTTGGCGACCATCAGCGCTCCCGGCTCGAGCGTGGTGAGGTCGAAGCGGCCGGCGTCGCCCTGGACGAGCTCGACGTTGTCGAGCCCCGCCAGGGTCTCCGCGAGCACCCCGGCCAGGCGTCGGTCGAGCTCGACGCTGACCACCCGGCCGGCTCGGGAGGCGAGCTCGCGGGTCAGCACCCCCAACCCCGGGCCCGCCTCGAAGACGGTGTCCCGCGGGTCGATCTCGGCGGCGTCGAGGATGGCCCGCAGGGCTGCGGCGTCGACCAGGAAGTTCTGGGAGAAGCCCTTGTCGGGCGTGACACCGTGCCGCCTGAGCAGCGCGGTCACCTGCGACGGCGCGGTGAGCGAGCCGATGCCGCCGGAGCGCGACGCCTGGGCGGCCCCGGGCCGGGGTTCCTCCCCGGCTGGTCCGCCGCCGGCGGGGCCGGAGCGGGAAGCGGCGACCACAGGGTCGCCGGAGCTCACGTGATGCGCTCGGAGATGAACGCTTCGAGCTGCCCGGCGGCCTCGTCCAGCGTGACCTGCTGGACCACCGCCAGCTCGCTGGAGAGCATGCTCTTGGCGTGCTCGAGGACCTCGCGCTCGGTAGCGGCCAGGCCCTTCTCGAGATCGCGCTTGGCCAGCACCCCGATGAGGCGGGCGAGGTCGTAGGCGCTGCCGCCGGCGAGGATGTCCTGTTCCGCACGGTAGCGCGGCGGCCACTGCGTCGGAAGCGAGAGGTCGGCCTTGGCCAGCGCGTCGAAGACCTGTGTGATCTCGTCGGCACCGACGGTGTGGCGGAGCCCCACCTCCTGCCCCTTGCGCAGCGGGACCAGCACTTCCATGTCGCCCCGGACGAAGACGATCTTGAGGTACTGCTGGGTTTCGCCCAGCACCTCGCGCGTGGCGAGTTCCTGCACGACGCCTGCACCCTGCGACGGGTAGACCACGTTGTCACCGACCTGGAATGTCACAGTAGCTACGAGGTTACCATAGCGCGCGCACGTCGGCCGAAGCGGCCGCCACCAGAGCACCGCGGCCGTGGGTCACGCCCGTGCCCGCTGCCCGCGCCCCGGGATCGTCGGCACGTCGACCTTCTTCCCCTCGAGACGCGCCTCGATCTCGTGGATGCGGTCGCGGATGGCCGCGGCGCGCTCGAAGTCGAGGTCCTCCGACGCCTTCCACATCTCCGTCTCGAGCTGCGCGAGTTCCTGCTTGAGGTCGTCGAAGAGCAGCTCACGTTCCCAGGGGTCGAGCCTCTCGGCCTTCTGCGGCTCCGCCTCCTCGCCGCGGATGACCTCGTGGATGCGTTTGCGGATGGTCTCGGGGGTGATGCCGTGCTCGCGGTTGAAGGCGAGCTGCTTGTCGCGGCGCCGGTTGGTCTCGTCGATGGCCGCCCTCATCGCCTCGCTCACCTCGTCGGCGTAGAGGAACACCTCGCCGTTGACGTTGCGGGCCGCGCGCCCGATGGTCTGGATGAGCGAGCGTTCGCTGCGGAGGAAGCCGGTCTTGTCGGCATCGAGGATCGCCACCAGGCTCACCTCGGGCAGGTCGAGCCCCTCTCGGAGCAGGTTGATGCCGACCAGTACGTCGAAGTGTCCGAGGCGCAGGTCGCGGATGATGACCTGACGCTCCACCGCGTCGATGTCCGAGTGCATGTAGCGCACGCGGATCCCCTGCTCGGCGAGGTACTCCGTCAGGTCCTCCGCCATCTTCTTGGTGAGCGTCGTGACCAGCACGCGCTCCTTGCGCTTGGCGCGCTCACGGACGGCGAACATCAGGTCGTCGATCTGGCCGCGGCTCGGCTTGACGCTGAGCATGGGGTCGACCAGCCCGGTGGGGCGGATGACCTGCTCGACGGTCTTGTCGCTCAGGCGTGTTTCCTGGTCCGCCGGCGTGGCCGACACGAACACCGCCTGACCGACGCGCCCGAAGAACTCCTCCTCCTTGAGCGGGCGGTTGTCCAGGGCGGCGGGCAGCCGGAAGCCGTAGTCCACCAGCGTCTGCTTGCGGGCGCGGTCCCCGTTGAACATGCCGCGGATCTGCGGCAGCATCACGTGCGACTCGTCCAGGAAGGTGATGAAGTCGTCGGGGAAGTAGTCGAGCAGGGTGTTGGGCGGCTCGCCCGGCTTGCGGCCCTCGAGGTAGCGCGAGTAGTTCTCGATGCCGCTGCAGTACCCGAGCGTGCGCAGCATCTCCAGGTCGTACAGGGTGCGCTCGCGCAGGCGCTGCATCTCCACCAGCTTGCCGGCCTTCTCGAACAGCGCCAGCCGCTCCTGCAGGTCCGTCTCCATCTGCGCGATGGCCGGCTCGAGCTTCTCGTAGGGTGTCACGTAGTGGCGGGCAGGGAAGATCATGGCGGTCTCGAGCTCGCTGGTCTCGTCGCCGGTGATGGGGTCGACCATGGTGAGACGGTCGACCTCGTCGCCCCACAGCTCGATACGCAGCGGCTGCTCCTCGTAGGCGGCCCACACCTCGATGACGTCGCCGCGGGCGCGGAAGCGGCCGGGCGCCAGCTCGATATCGTTCCGTTCGTACTGCTGCGTGACCAGCGTCTCCAGGATGGCGTCGCGCCCCACGCTGCCGCCGACCTCCAGGATGAGGTGCATGCGCTGGTACTCCTCGGGCGACCCCAGGCCGTAGATGGCCGACACCGAGGCCACCACGATCACGTCCTTGCGCGTGAGCAGGCTGCGGGTGGTGGAGTGGCGCAGCCGCTCCAGCTCCATGTTGATGTTGGCGTCCTTCTCGATGAACAGGTCGCGCGCCGGCACGTAGGCCTCGGGCTGGTAGTAGTCGTAGTAGCTGATGAAGAACTCCACCGCGGCGGTGGGGAACAGGTCCCGGAACTCGGAGGCGAGCTGGGCGGTCAGGATCTTGTTGGGAGCCATGATGAGGGCCGGGCGCTGCGCGCGCTCGATGATCTTGGCCATGGAGTAGGTGTTGTGGACGAAGAGGCCGCCCCGACCCGTCATGAAGGTCTCGAAGCCGTCGACGCTGAGGTCGTAGACGTACGCGCCATCCGGAGGGATCACGTCAACGGACGCGACCTGCGACCAGCGGACGTGCGCCAGGCCCTTGAACGTGGCGTCATCGATCTCGAGCGCCCTGCACAGGCGACCGAACACCAGCTTCGACGGGCTGCGCCTGTTGTGCTCGACCAGCGACACCATCGATCGCGTGACACCGGCTCTATGGGCGACCTCCCGCTGGAGCAGACCGCGAGCTTCGCGCGCCGCGCGAAGGCGTTCTCCGACCCCGTAGACCAGGTCGACGTTGGTGTCCACGTTCTTGCGCCAGGCGAGCATGGCCGCACGCTTGCGTTCACTCAGGAAGCCGATGGCGATCGCGAAGTGAGCGAGGTTCTCAGCCCCTGAGATGGTGATTCTGTAGTACGTGCCCATCGTGCCGTCCGGTCGGCGCTTGCGCACGCGCCGGTTCCGGGCCCAGATCTCGAAACGCAGGAGCGCCTCGGTGATCTCCGAAGCAAGCGTGGAGCTGGCGGTCACCGCCGTGACGCTCCCGGCCTCCATGCCGCCGTCGCCCTCGAAGTAGGCTCGGAGCAAGGCGGCAAGATGACGGTTACCGAGCGAAGCCCAGAACGCCGGGAGCCGCTTGTTCGGGGCATGCGTTCCCAGCATCGCTGCGAACACGTCACGCCACATGCGTGTCCCGATGACGAAGTCGCCGTCGCGCGTCCTGAAGAAGTGGATGTCGAGATCGTCGAGCCAGCCGGCCACCATGCGCTGAAGTTGAGGTTCGCGCACCGACAGCATGGCGTACCGATCCGCTGCATGGCCCTCCGCGATGTAGAGGCCCAGCAGGCCCAGCGAAGCCTCGTCCAGGTCCAGAGAGGCGCCACGGGAGTAGCGACGCCCGTGGGTCTCGATGTCCTCGATGGCCAGGTGCCCCCGCTCCACCAGCTCTGCCGCGGCGGACACGCCTACGCTGTCGCCCTTCAGCCCCTGGCGCATGGCGTAGAGCTTCCCGTACGGGCGGGGGTTGTGCCGGCCGATCCAGTCCGCCAGCTCCTCCGCCTCCATGCGGTCCATGACCTTGCGCACATCCGCAAACGTGCCCGTGCTCGTCGAAAGGTAGTCGAGGAGGTCGAGCTGCGTGATCGGCCGGTCGGGCTCCGGGACCTTCTCGGGGAGCGGGAGCGCGTCACCCGGCCGAACCTGCGAGCCCTGTAGGAGTTGGAGCGAACCTTCCCTCAGCACCCACACGCTGTGGTCCCCCGTTACAGAGACCCTTCGCCCGCAGCGCGTCGCCAGCTCGTACATGATCTCGGGCGCGCGGTGGCGGCTGAGCGCGCGGACCTCACGCCAGCCCACCGTTCCGTCGTCCGGATTCCAAGCCAGGACCTTCCACGGCCCGGGCGGGGCGCCCTCGACAGTCTCGGCAACCTCTGCCGTGTGGCCCAGAGCGCCGTCCACGAGGTTGCCGATCGGCCCGTGGTAGGTGCCCTCCGCGCCCATATCGACGGTCACCGGCTCGGCGCGCCCCACGCTCTTGCCGGAGCCGGTCACGCCCAGCAGCGTCTGGAAGCGCAACCCGTCTCCGAGCCCCTCGACGATGCCGTCGATGGCCCGCGGCTGGTCGCCGCGGGGCTCGTAGGGGGAGTGCACTTCGAGCGGCATGTCCTAATAGTTTAAGGTATCGCCCCGCGGCCGGTGTGGCCCGGTGAAACGTGCGCCGGCAGATACCGACCCGGCTCGATCGCGCCCGCCGGAGCGGAGCCGTGCCGGTCGCTCCGGCGCCGGCCGGCGCTCAGGCCGGACTCGTCGCCGCCTCGAGGCTCCGGAACTGCCGCTCGAACAGCTCGCGGTACAGGCCTCCCTCGGCGAGCAGGTCCCGATGGGAGCCCCGTTGAACGATCCGGCCGCCGTCGAGCACGAGCACGGCGTCCGCCCCGATCACGGTGCTCAAGCGGTGCGCGATGACGAAGGTGGTGCGCCCCCGCATCAGGTGCTGCAGGGCGTCCTGCACCAGCGCCTCCGACTCGCTGTCGAGCGAGCTGGTGGCCTCGTCGAGGATGAGGATGCGCGGGTCCTTCAGCAGCGCGCGGGCGATGGCCACGCGCTGCCGCTGGCCGCCGGAGAGCTTCACGCCGCGCTCGCCCACGAGCGTGGCGTAACCGTCGGGGAAGGCGCGGATGAAGCCGTCGGCGTTGGCCGCGCGCGCGGCCTCGACCACGGCGGCGTCGTCGGCGCCGGGTCTGCCGTAGCGGATGTTCTGGGCGATGCTGCCCGAGAACAGCTGGGTTTCCTGCGGCACGCTGCCGATCACGGCGCGCAGCTCGCGGGTGGGCAGCCTGCGCAGGTCGATGCCGTCCAGCAGGATGCGCCCTGCGGTGGGGTCGAAGAAGCGCGGGATCAACGACACCAGCGTGCTCTTGCCGGCGCCGCTGGGCCCCACCAGCGCCAGCACGCGGCCGGGCTCGGCCGTCAGGTCGACGCCGTCCAGCACCAGCGCATCGCCGCGGTCGCCGTAGCGGAACGACACGCGCTCGAAGCGGACCTCGCCGCGCACCTTCCCGGCCGAGGGAGCCAGCTGCACCGGCTCCTCGGGCTCGGGCAAGTCGCTCACGGCGTCGAGCAGCTCGAAGATGCGGCGCGAGGCGCCGAGCGCCTCCTGCAGCTGCGAGTACAGCCCGGTGAAGGAGCCGATGGAGCCGGCGACGAACACCGTGATGAGCAGGAAGGCGATGAGGTCGCCGCCCTGCAGCGCGCCCGAGAGCACCAGCCGGCCGCCGTACCACAGCACGACGCCGATGCCGGTGGACATGGCGAGGATGACCGTGGGTACGAACAGCGCCCGTACGCGGACGCGTAGCAGGGCGAGGCGGTAGGACGCGTCGATGCCTTGCGCGTAGCGGCGGCGCTCGACGTCCTCGGCGGTGAAGGACTTGACGACGCGGACCCCCGAGATCGCCTCCTCGGCGCTGGCGTTGGCGTCGCCGACGGCGTCCTGGAAGCGCGTGCTGATGCGCCTGAGCTGGCGCCCGAAGTACGCCGCCGCCAGCACCACGGCCGGCACGATGGCCAGCATCACCAGCGTCAGATGCAGGTTCAGGACCAGCAGCACGATGATCCCGCCGACCAGGGTGATGAGCTGGTTGACGAACTGTGCCAGCGCCTGCGACACGGCGTTCTGGACGGTACCGATGTCGGAGGTCAGGCGGGAGGTGATCTCACCGGTCTTGCGGGTCTCGAAGAAGCGCACCGACAGCCCGAGGACATGGTCGAACAGCGCCTTGCGGAGGTCGGCCACGAGCGCCTCGCCCACCAGGCCGAGGTTGTAGGTGCGCAGGAAGTTGAAGACCGCCTGGGCCGCGAACAGCCCGAACAGCATGAGGGCGATGCGGCTGAGGCCCGCGCTCGCCGCGTGCTGGCCGAACGCGGTGTTGAAGAGGTCGCGGATGAGCAGCGGGAAGGCCAGGCCGAAGGCGCTGGAGACGCCCACCGCCACGATGCCGACGACCAGGCGCACGCGGTAGGGCCGGGTGAAGCCGAGGAGCCGGCGCAGCTGGGCGATGTCGACGGCGCCGCTCTCGCCAGCCGTCGCAGCCCGCCGTCCGAGACGCAGTGCGCGTCGCACACCGCAGTGTACCCGAGCCGGCGCGGAGTCCCGGAAGCGCCGCAGGCAGCGGTCGAACGCCGTGGCGGCGGCGGTAGACTGACGCCATCGGAGCCTGGCGCTCGGGCTGCGCCGACCGGTCCGGCTCCTCGGCGACGTCCCGTGCTTCCCGCTGGCGGCGCGGCGTGCGCCACAGCCGTGAGGTGACGACCATGGAGCAACCCCTGTGGAGGCCGTCCGAGGCGCGCGTCGCCGAGGCCGCCATGACCGAGTTCCGAGCGCTGGCCCAGGAGCGCGCCGGCCGCGAGCTCCCCGATTACGACGCCTTGCACGCCTGGAGCGTGTCGGACCTGGACGGGTTCTGGCGGCTCTATGCCGACGCCTCCGGCATCCGCTTCGACACGCCCGCCAGGCGCGTCCGGTCCGACGATCCGATGCCCGGCACACGCTGGTTCGAGGGGGCGACGCTGTCCTACGCCCGCGAGCTGCTGTATCCCTCGCGCGTCGACAGCGGCCGTCCGCCACAGGTGATCGGCGTGACCGAAGCGGGTGCCCAGGTCAGGCTCGATCTGCCGGCCCTGCGCCGACTGGTCCGGCGCGTCCAGGACGGCCTACTGTCCGCGGGCGTGGGCCGCGGCGACGCCGTCGCGGCGTACGCCGCCAACGTGCCCGAGACGTTGGCGGTGCTGCTGGCCTGCGCCGGCGTGGGGGCCGTGTTCTCCTCGTGCTCTCCGGACTTCGGCGCCGAGGCGGCGGCGGCCCGCTTCGTGCAGCTCCGACCCAAGCTGCTGTTCGCGTCTCCCCGGTACCGGTACGGCGGCCGCGTGTTCGACACCGGCGACGCCGTGCGCGCGCTGTCGGCGGCGTTGCCGGGGCTGGCGCAGCCCGGCGTCGTGGCGCTGCCGTACCCCGGCGAGGGCGTGCCGCCGGGCGCACCCGGGACGCCTTGGGACGCCTGGCTGGGCCCCGATGACGGACCGGCCGATCCCCGCTGCGAGCCGCTGCCCTTCGACCAGCCGCTGTACGTGCTGTACTCCTCGGGGACGACCGGCCGTCCCAAGGCGATCGTCCACCGCGCCGGCGGCGCGCTGATCGCGCACCACAAGGAGCACCGGCTGCACAGCGATATCCGGGCGGGGGACGTGGTGCTCTACTACACGACCTGCGGCTGGATGATGTGGAACTGGTTGGTGTCGGCACTGGCGCAGGGCGCGAGCGTGGTGCTCTACGACGGCTCGCCGGCGTATCCCGACATGGGTGCGCTGTGGCGGCTGGCGGGCGCGCTGGGGGTGACGCTGTTCGGGACCAGCGCCCGGTTCATCCACACCCTGCAGGCCCACGGCTTCGAGCCCGCCGCGGGCGTCGACCTGACCCGCCTCAGGACGGTCGCCTCGACCGGCTCGCCCCTGTCGCCGTCGGGGTTCCGCTACGTGTACGAGGCCATCCATCAGGACGTCCACCTCGCGAGCATCTCCGGGGGTACCGACATCGTGAGCTGCTTCATGCTGGGGGTCCCGACCCTGCCGGTGTACGCCGGCCAGATCCAGCGGCCCGGCCTGGGCGTGGACCTGGCCGTCTTCGACGAGGCCGGCGCCGAGATCGAGGGCTCGCCCGGCGAGCTGGTGTGCCGGCAACCGCTGCCGTCGATGCCGCTGGCGTTCCTCGACGATCCCGAGGGGCGGCGCTACCACGAGGCATACTTCTCGGTCTATCCAGGCGTGTGGCGCCACGGAGACCGCGTCGCCCGCACGCCCGAGGGCGGCATCGTCATCTACGGACGGAGCGACGCCACCCTCAACCCCGGCGGCGTGCGCATCGGCACCGCCGAGGTCTACCGTCCCCTGGAGCGCGTGCCGGAGGTGGTGGAGGCGGCTGCGGTGGGGCGCAGGGCGGGGGGCGGCGAGGCCGGCGACGAGGAGATCTGGCTGGTGGTGGTGCTCGCCGAGGGGCGCACCCTCGACGCGGCGCTGATCGCACGCATCAAGGATGCCATCCGTCAGGGAGCGTCCCCGCGCCACGTGCCGAAGCGCGTCTTGCAGGTGGCCCAGCTTCCACGCACGCGAAGCGGCAAGTCGATGGAGATGGCCGTCGCGCGGCTGGTGAACGGCCTGGACGTGCCCAACGCGGCGGTGGTCGCCAACCCGGAAGCGCTCGACGCGGTGCGGGCGGCGGTGCAGGCGGAGCGGTCCGACAGCTGACGTCGCGCCGGCGCCGGCAGGACAGCGACGCGGGGCGCGCCGTGAGGGCGCGCCCCGCGATGGCTCAGCCGAGCGTGCGGGCGTGTGCCGCGCCCGGGCCCCGCGTCAGCCCTTCACGGCGCCTGCGGTCAGCCCGGCCACGATGCGCTGCTGGAAGATGAGCACCAGGATGATCAGCGGCACCGTGACGATCACCGAGGCCGCCATGATCTGTGCCCACGGCAGCACGTATTGGCTGGCGCCGCTGAACAGCGCGATGGCGACGGGAACGGTGCGAGCGTGATTGTCGACGGTGAAGGTCAGGGCGAAGAGGAACTCGTTCCACGCCTGGATGAACGCCAGCAGCCCGGCCGTGACCAGGCCCGGCGCCATCACCGGCAGCAGCACCCGCAGGAGCGACTGCACCGGCGTGGCGCCGTCGACGAACGCGGCCTCCTCGAGCTCGCGCGGGATCTCCCGCACGAAGCTGGTGAGCACCCACACCGTGAACGGCAGGGTGAAGACCATGTACGACAGGATCAGGCCCCACCACGTGTTGTAGAAGTGCAAGGTCCTGATGAGGACGAACATGCCGCCCAGGATGGCGATCTGCGGGAACATCGAGACGCCGAGGATGCCGTAGAAGATGGTGCGCTTGCCGCCGAAGCGGATGCGCCCCAGCGCGTACGCGGCGGTGCCGCCGATGAGCAGGGCCAGCAGCGTGGTGAGGCCCGCGACGACCAGGGAGTTCAGCAGGTTGTGCGCGAACGGCTGAGCCGTGAAGACCTCCACGTAGTTGTGCCACTGAGGTATCGGCGGCCAGTACACCAGAGGCGTCGCGAACAGCTCGTTCGGGGTCTTGAGCGACGAGGAGATGGCCCAGAAGAAGGGGAAGACCAGATAGATGAACACCAGCACCACCAGGATCGCGAAGGCGACCTGGCTGAGGTAGTAGCCGACACCGCGCCGCCGCCGCATCAGTCCACCTCCACGCCGAGGCTGACTACGTACGCCACGACGAACAGGCCGATGATGACGAAGATGCCAACGGACATGGCGGAGCCGTAGCCGAGCGCGCCGAAGTCGACGAGCTGCTGGCGGGCGTACACGGCCATGGACATGGTGTTGGGGTTGGTGCCGGTCATGACGTAGATGGCATCGAAGACCCGGAGGGCATCGAGCGTGCGGAAGATGAGGGCCACGAGCAGCGCCGGCCTCAGCAGCGGCAAGGTGACCCGGACGAAGTTCTGCCAGGGGTTCGCGCCGTCCACCCTGCCGGCCTCGTAGAGCTCACCGGGGATCGACTGCAGGCCGGCGAGCAGGAGCAGCGCCATGAAGGGCGTCGTCTTCCAGACGTCGACCGAGATGACCGCCGGCATCATCAGCTTGGGGTTCGCCAGCCAGGCGTAGGCCTTGTCCGTCAGGTGGAGCTTCATGAAGATGTCGTTGATGACGCCGTAGACGTCGTTGTACATCCAGCGCCACATCTGCGCCGAGACGACCGTGGGGATCGCCCAGGGGATCAGCATGGCGGTGCGCATCGCGCCGCGCCCGGGGAACTTGGCGTTCACGAGCATGGCGATGCCGAGGCCGAGGACCGTCTCGATGCCTACCGAGACCACCGTGAACACCACGGTGTTCAGCACCGAGTGCCACCACTGGCTGTCCTGCAGGAGGAACTTGTAGTTGAGGAACCCGACCACGTGCGACTTCAGGGGGAACTGCAGCAGGCTGGTCTGCGTGAAGCTGAGCTGGATGGTACGGAACAGCGGGTAGCCGGCGACGAGCAGGATGACGATGAGCGAGGGGGCCAGGAACAGCCAGGCCGTTCGCGCCCGCCGGCGCTCCAGCGACATGCCCCGCCCCCCGCGCCGGCGCTTGGCCTCGATCGCGGTCTGTTGCATCGGTCACCTCTGGTCGGGAATCCACGAGAGACGGCGCCCGGTCGCTACAGAAGGGCGGCCCCTCCCGTGACGGGAGGGACCGCGACCGGGTGCCGGGTTTACCAGCCGGCGCCCTTGATGCGAGTGAGCTGCTGCTTGAGGCCGGCCAGCGCCTGGTTGGCCTGCGCCTGCCCGGCAAGGACGTTGTGGACGGCCGTCCAGAACGCGCTGGAGACCTGGTTGTACTTGTCCTTGGTCGCCGTCGACGGACGCGCCACGGCGCTCGAGAACACGGGCTTCAGCGCGTGGATGAAGTCGTGGGCCTGGATCACCTGGGCGTTGTCGTAGACGGCCAGCCGCGAGGGCAGGAAGCTACCCTTCACCGCCCGGTCGATCTCGACGGAATCGCTGGTCAGGTACTTGACGAGATCGGCGGCTTCCGCGGGGTGCTGCGAGAAGCGCGAGACGGCGAGCTGCCAGCCGCCGAGCGTGGCCGCGTGCTGGCCCTGCGGGGTGTCCGCCTTGGGCAGAACGGCAATGGCGAACTTGCCCTTGATGGGGCTGTTGGCGCTCTGGCCCTCGCTGTAGGCATAGGGCCAGTTGCGCATGAACGCCGCGTTGCCGGCCTGCCACACGCCGCGGGCGTCCTCTTCCTGGTAGCTCAGGACGCCGGGAGGCGAGATGGTGCCGACCCAGCCGGCCGCCATGTTGATGGCCTCGGCGGCCTGCGGGTTGTCGATGGTGATGTTGCCCTGCGGGTCGACGATGGTGCCGCCGCCGAAGGAGTAGATCCACTCGAGCGCGTCACAGGTGAGGCCCTCGTAGGAGTCGCCCTGCCACACGTAGCCCCAGAACTTGGGGTTGCCGTTGGCGCGCTCGCCCGCCTGGATCTTCTGCGCCATCTGGGTGAGCTCTGTCCAGGTGGTCGGCGGGTTGCTGTAGCCGTACTTCTGCAGCAGGTCGGTGCGGTAGTACAGCACGCCCGCGTCGTTGAACCACGGGATCGCCACCTGCTTGCCCTCGTACTGGTCATTGCTGATCAGCGCCGGGATGAAGGGGCTGAGGTCGCTCTGGCTGAAGTACTTGGACAGGTCGATGAAGTAGCTTCCCAGGATGCCGGGGTAGGTGACGTCGATCTGGTAGATGTCGATGCTGCTGGACTGGGCGCTGAGCTGCTGCTGGTAGAGGGCCAGCCGGTCGCTCGTCGAGTTGGGGGTCGAGACGACCACCACGGTGTTGCCCGTCTTCTGGGCCCAGGCCTGGCTCTCCTCCTTGCAGAGCTGGAGCTCGGTGCCGACGGCGCCGCAGGAGATGTGCAGCGTCACGCCTTGCGCGAACGCCGCTCCCCCGAGGAGCCCCCCGAATGCGACCACGATTGCCAACCACATACGTTTCATGGTTCACCTCTTTCCCTAGGTATCACCCCGGGGGCACGAGGCCGGCGGAGCGATGGTACCCAGAACAAGCGACGGAGCCTACCGCTACCGCGGGACTGCGGCCATGTTCCGGTATGCCTCCGCTCCCCCCGGGATGGTCGTCTGCTTCGCACGAACGATAGCACGTGCCTGTCGGCATCGCAACCGGAACATCGTGTGGTACGACGACAACGAACCGCCGTCGGCATGATGTGGTCACGCCGGCGGCGGCGACCGCGTCACGCCAGCGGTCGCCCCACCATGCGGGTGATGATCTGCTGGAACTCGATCTCGTGGAAGGGCTTGAGGAGCACCTCGGCGCGGGGACGCCGGGCGCGACCGAAGATCCCGCCCTTGGGCTCCTCGTCGACCAGCATGAGCACCGGGAGGTGGCTCTGGCCGGGCTGCTTCCGCAGCTCCTTGACCAGGGCCCAGCCGGCGCCCTCCTGGTCGTCGACGACCAGGGCCGAAGGGTGGATGCCGGGCAGCACCTTGAGGGCGTCGTCGTAGTCGAGCGCCACCTCGGCGCGGAGCCGCGCGCGTTGCAGCGACAGCCGCAGCAGCCGCTGCAACGCGCTGCTGGGCGACACCGCCAGGACCAGCGGGTCCTCCACGCGGAACGGTTGTGCCTCGATCACGCCACGCTCGCTCAGCTCGTGCATGAGGTGGAAGACGTGCGTCTCGGTGAGGTCGAGCTCGGCCGCCACCGAGCGCGCGGTGCGCTTGCCGTCCACGTAGCCGAGGACCTCCCAGGCGCCGGCCGGCATGTCCACCTTGGTGGGGTCGCCGCTGCGCCGGTAGATGGTGTCGGTGTCCACCAGCCCGCCCTCGAACTCGTGCTGCCGCTGCGCCACGGACATGAGCAGGGCCATCGCGTCCACCGAGTGGTTGGTCGGGGCCTGCGATGCCCAGCCGGAGCGCTCGGCGAAGTTGAACTGGCCGTCGGACCAGCTCATCAGCTCGCTGACGACCTCCAGCACCTGCCGCTCGAGCGCGTGCTTGAGGTCGTCCTCGTCGATGAGCCGCATCTCCACCGCCATCAGGCCGAGCGGGGTGCCGGCGTTCTCGACGTGCTGGCGCCTCAGGATCTCCTGCACCTCGTGGGTGGTCAGCAGGTCCATGCGCACCAGGATCTCGCCGAGGTGGACGCCGGGCGAGATGTGGGCGTACTGGATGCGGCCTTGCTCGAAGTAGATGCGGGCGCGCGCCTTGCCGCGCATGACCGTGAGGATCCCCGACTTCTGACCCGTGGCGATGATCTGGAACACGTCCGACAGCGGGACGTTACGGAGACCCCCCTCGATCATCCCGTCCTCAGCCGCCCTCGCCGAAGAGTCCGGCCGGTGCCGGGGCCGTCTCGAGCCCCAGGTGCGTGTAGGCGGCCTCCGTGGCCATGCGCCCGCGCGGGGTACGTTTCAGGAGGCCGCGTTGGATGAGGAACGGCTCGTACACCTCCTCCAGCGTGGCCCGGTCCTCCCCGACGGCGGTGGCGAGGGTATCGAGCCCCACCGGCCCGCCGGCGAACTTCTCGACGAGCGCCGCCAGGATGGTCCGGTCGCGCCGGTCGAGGCCCGCATCGTCGATGCCCAGCGCTCCCAGCGCCGCGCCGGTGCGCTCGAGCGTGATCCGCGGTTCGCCGGCGACCTCGGCGAAGTCGCGCACGCGCCTCAGCAGGCGCTTGGCGATGCGCATGGTTCCCCGTGCCCGACGGCCGATCTCCAGCGCCGCCGCGGGGTCGAGGTCGAAGCCCAGCATCTCCGCGTCCCTGGCCACGGCCTCCGCCAGCTCGCTCTCGACGTAGAAGTCGAGGTGCTCGATGATGCCGAAGCGGCTGCGCAGCGGGCCGGTGATGAGCCCGGGGCGCGTGGTGGCGCCGACCAGCGTGAAGCGTGGCAGGTCGAGACGGATCGACCGCGCGGCGGGCCCCTGGCCCAGCACGATGTCGATCTTGAAGTCCTCCATGGCGGGGTAGAGATGCTCCTCGGCCACGCGGCCCAGCCGGTGGATCTCGTCGATGAACAGCACGTCGCCGTCTTCGAGCGCGTTGGTGAGGATGGCGGCCAGGTCGCCGGGCTTCTCGATGGCAGGACCGCTGGTGACGCGGATGCCCACCCCCAACTCGGCAGCGATGATGTGGGCGAGGGTGGTCTTGCCGAGGCCGGGGGGCCCGTACAGCAGCACGTGGTCGAGGGGCTCTTCGCGATTGCGGGCCGCCTCCAGGTAGACCTCCAGCTTGCGCTTCAGCCGCCGTTGCCCCACGTACTCGGCGAGCGAAGACGGTCGCAGTCGCGCGTCCTCCACGGCATCACACTAGCATGCGGCCGAGCGGCGCCAACATGCGGAACCTAACGCCTGCCGGCTCCTCGACGGACCGAACGCCGCGGCCGTGGCGCCGGTGCTAGCCTGGCCGCCATGGCGGAGCGGTCGGATCCTCAGCGGCGGCCGGACACGGGCGGACCGCCCGCGCCCGGCGGAGCGCCGTCGTCCACGGGCGGCAGGGCCCGACTCCTGATCTCCTGCCCGGACCGGCCCGGCATCGTCGCCGCGGTATCGCGGTTCCTGTACGAACGCGGCGCCAACATCACCGACGCCGACCAGCACAGCAGCGATCCCCACGGGGGCACGTTCTTCATGCGCATGGCGTTCGAGCTGGCCGGCGACGCTGCGCTCGACGCGCTCCGGGTGGCGTTCGCGCGTGACGTGGCCTCCCGCCTCGACATGCGCTGGCGCATGACCGACGCACGGCAAGGCAAGCGCATCGCCATCCTGGCGTCCAAGGTCGAGCATTGCCTGCAGGAGCTCCTGTGGCGGCGCAGGGCCGGCGAGTTCGAGGACGCCATCGTCATGGTGATCTCCAATCACGACGTCTTGCGCCCGGTGGTGGAGGGCTTCGACGTGCCGTTCCACCACCTGCCGATCGCGCCCGGCCAAGGTTCCGGGGCGGCGCAGGAGACGCGGGTGCTGGGGCTCCTGGAGGGGGCCGCGGATGTGGTGGTGCTGGCGCGTTACATGCAGATCCTGAGCCCGGAGTTCGTGGCCCGCTACCCCGAGCGCATCATCAACATCCATCACTCGTTCCTGCCGGCTTTCAGCGGCGGGCGCCCCTACCACCGCGCCTACGAACGCGGCGTGAAGCTGATCGGCGCCACCGCGCACTACGTCACCGACGCGCTGGATCAGGGACCGATCATCGAGCAGGACGTGGTGCGCGTGACGCATCGGCACAACGTGCCGGAGCTGGTGCGGATGGGGCGGGAGATCGAACGGCGGGTGCTGGCGAGAGCCGTCAAGCTCCACCTCGAGGACCGCATCCTGGTGCACGGGAACAAGACCATCGTCTTCGACTAGGGGTTACCCTTTGGGGGTGCCGCCGGCAGGCGCCGGCCCCGAGTCGGAGGTTGAAGAGGATGCAGACGCACCATGTACGCATCGGAGATCAGGAGCGGGACCTCCAGATCGTCAACGTGGGGGAGGTGTCGGTGGCGCTCCTGAACCTGCTCGGCGACGCCGATCTCACGGAGGCCGCGGCGGCCGAGCTGGCCAAGCGCATCCCCGCCGAGGTGGAGACCCTGGTGACGCCGGAGGTGAAGGCGGTGCCCCTGGCGCATGCCATCAGCGTGCGCACCAAGATCCCCTATGTGGTGGCCCGCAAGACGGAGAAGCCCTACATGGTGGGTGCCGTCAAGAAGACGGTCGTCAGCATCACCACCGGCCGGCCGCAGGAGCTGGTGATCGACGGGGCCGACATCGAACGCCTGCGCTCGAAGCGCGTGGCCATCGTGGACGACGTGGTCAGCACCGGCGGCACGCTGCAGGGCCTGCGCGACCTGCTGAACGAGGTCGGCGCCCACGTGGTCGCCACGCTGGCGGTGTTCACGGAGGGCGGCGACCGGCCCGACGTGGTGGCCCTGGGCCATCTCCCGTTGTACCCGGCGAGCGGCCGCGAGGCCCCCTCGGATACGGCCTGAACCCGCACCCAGACGCGGTCCTCGCCGGTCGGGGGCGCGTGCTATCGTGAAGCCACGCCGGTGGCCGGCGCTCGTGTCACGGTGGAGCGGAAGGTCCTGAGCATGCCCCCTGATCCCAAGGAGCTCATCCGGGAACGTCTGAACATCGCGGACGTGATCGGCGACATGGTGGCGCTGAAGCCGGCCGGGCGCGGCCAGATGAAGGGGCTGTGCCCCTTCCACAGCGAGAAGACGCCGTCGTTCCACGTGCATCTCGATCGCGGGTTCTACTACTGCTTCGGCTGCCAGGCGAAAGGCGACATCTTCGACTTCGTCATGCAGACCCAGGGGCTGGGGTTCGCGGATGCGCTGCGCATGCTGGGCGAACGGGCCGGCGTGGACGTGGGCACGCCCACGGCGGCCAGCGGGCGGCGGCGCGACCTCTTCGACGTCAACGGCCTGGCCCTGGGGTACTTCCGCGGCCACCTCGAAGGGGAGGCTCTGGCCTACCTCGAGGGGCGCGGCCTGAGCCGTGCCAGCATCGATGCCTTCGAGCTGGGTTTCGCGCCCGACGGTTGGGACGGCCTGCTCAAGCATGCCCTGACCAAAGGCGTGCGCGACGACGACCTGCTGGCCGTGGGCCTGGTCGTCGAGAACGAGCGCGGCCGGCGTTACGACCGCTTCCGCAACCGCGTCATGTTCCCGATCAAGGACGCCATGGGACGGGTGGTGGGCTTCTCCGGCCGGGTGCTGGACGGCGGTGGGGAGCCGAAGTACCTGAACACGCCCGAGACCGAGCTGTTCCACAAGGGCGAGCTGCTCTACGGCCTCGACCGTGCCCGGCCGGCCATCCGCAGGTCGGGCGACGTGATCGTGGTGGAGGGGTACATGGACGTCATCGCTCTCCACCAGACCGGCTTCGAGCACGCCGTGGCGGCCCTCGGCGCCGCGCTGACGGAGCAGCAGGCGGAGCAGCTGGCTCGGCTGGACGCCCGGCGCGTCCTGCTGGCGTTCGACGCCGACGACGCCGGCCAGCGGGCGGTGCTGGCGGGGCTGGACCAGGCGGTGGGCAGGCGCCTGCTGGTCAGTGCGGTGCGCGTACCGCACGGCAAGGATCCGGCCGATGCGGTGCTGGGCGGGCACGTCGACGCCTTCCGCGAGGCGCTGGAGCACGGCCTCTCCGAGGTCGAGTTCCGGTTCCGGCGCGTCGTCGAGCGTTTCGATCGCTCCGGCATCGAGGGACAGCGGCAGATCCTCGAGGAGCTGGCGCCCGTGCTGGTGCCGCGCGACGTCTTCGATCCCGTGGCCGCGGAGATGCGCCGCCTCGTCATCGATCACCTGGGCATGGACGGCGCGCGCCTCGACGCCTGGATCGAGGCCAATCATCGCCGCCAGCGCCCGCTCTCCGAGACGCAGGTGCGCGGGATGCGCAGGCGCCGGGTCGAGGTCGATCAGGTGCGCGCCGTGGAGCTCGAGCTCGTGGCGCTGCTGCTGAGCCGGCCCGGGCGTCTGCGCCGGCGTCTGGACGCGGCCCTGGCGCAGCTCCCCGAGGACCGTCAGGGCTCGGCGCTCGTCGAGCTGGCAGCGCTGTGCGACGAGCATGGGGACGACCCCGAGGCGGTGCTGCTGGCCTACCGCGAGCGCGAGGAGGGGGCGCACGTGTTCGAGCGCGTGCTGGCGCTCTCGGGTGAGGACCCCGAGGTCCGCTTCGATGCCGATGATGCCGTGAGCCAGGCGCTGTCGCGCCTGCGCGAGCTCCATCTCGAGGCGCGCAAGGAGAGCACCCGCTCGCGGCTGCTGGCCCGGCGCGAGGAGCTGGGGCGGCTGCTGGAGGACCCGGGCGCGGGCGGTCAGCAGGTGCCCGAGCTCTACGCCGAGCTGCAGCAGATACACGCCGTGCTGTCCGAGCGCGAGGCGGAGCGGCGCACGCGCGTCCCGGCGCGCCGCACCAGAGGCAAGCGGCGGCGCTGACGCCGAACCGCCGCCGGCGTCAGTCCGCCGCCGGCGGGGTGCCCCCCGGCGGCCCGCGCCGCAGCGACCGCAGGCGCGCGGCGCCGGCGCGCAGGGCCTCGACGTCGGCAGGCGCGAGCCCGGCGGCGTCCAGCAGCAAGGCGCGGTCGGCGGCGGCGCGCGCGGCCTCGCGGTCGTTCGCGCGCAGGGCCGCGTCGGCGGCCGCGAAGGTCCGGTCGAGGTCGTGGCCGGACGCCGGCCGGCCCTGCGGCTCCGGAGGGGACAGCAGCGGTAACAGCAGCCGGAGGGCCTCCGACGGCTCGAGCTTCAACATCCCCCCGCCCAGAGCGTGCCCCTCCATCTCGGCGCTGAGCTCGGCCAGCGAGCTCAGCGCGGCCAATGCCAGCAGCCGCGCCGCGCCGGGCGCGGCCGACGGGGCGAGCCGCACCGCATGCAGCGTGTTGGATACCACGGCTCCGGCCTCGTTGACGGCGAGGCGCGGGGCGACGGCGCACATGGCGGTGAGGACGAGGTCGGGGGGCGTAGCCCGACCGACGCGGTACCAGGGCCGGCGGCGGCGGATCTTGGCTCGGCCGCGGACCCCGTCGTCGGCGGTCCGGAGGTAGGCGGCCACGGCCGGGTCGTCGCCGTCCTCGGGGAGCAGCAGGTAGCCGCTGTGCCCGCGCTCGCCGCCGCGCCGCCAGTCCTCCTCGGTGACGGTCAGCCCGCGCAGGGCACGACTGCGGAACAGGGCAGGGCGCAGGTGGCGGGGCGCCAGCTCCAGCGCCCGGGCGCGCCCCGGTGTCAGCTGGAAGAAGGCGTTGGCGCCCGTCACGTAACCGGTGCTCACGCCGGCCCACACGCCCAGCGCGCTGCACCTCCCGCTCCCGCGCAGCGCGCCGAACAGCTCGGCCGCCGGCTCCGGCAGCCAGGCATGATGCAGGCGCGCGGCGCCGCACACGAGCGCGCCGGCGTCGAGCCGCCGGTGCGGCAGGCTCGACAGGCCGCCTGCCAGCGCCGCCGCGGAAGCGAGGTGCGCGACCGAGAAGCCCTCGAACGCGCGGCCGTGCCCGTCGGCGAGGAGGAGCAGGGCTCCCTGGTCGAGGCGCGGGAACAGCGCGGACTCGAAGAGCACGAAGGTCGCTCGGGCGAAGCGCTGCCGGAGCAGGTCGAGGACGCTGCGGGCGTAGCGCGCGTGGCCGATCTCGCTGGGCAGGACCAGCGCCAGGCGGCCGCCGGGCGCGAGGAAGCGCTCGGCGTGGAGCACGAAGGCCGCCCAGCTCGACGCGAGCGGGTCGGCACGCAGCCCCGCCGCGGCGGCGATGGCGGCCGCCCGCTCCCGCTGCGAGCGGTCCAGGCGTTGGAAGCGTACGTAGGGCGGGTTGCCCACGACCGCGTCGACCGGCGGCAGGCGTGCAGGGTCCAACGCCAGGAAGTCGCCGACCGCGACGCGGCCGGCGTCGGCGCCGGCCGAGGCGAGCCGGGCCCGCGCCTCGCGGGCGGCGTCCGCGCGGAGCTCCACGCCCGTCACGGCGGGCGCCCGGCACCCCAGGGCGCGCAGGCGCGCCGACGCCTCGGACAGGAACACCCCGTCGCCGGCGGCCGGGTCGAGCACGCTGTCGGTCGCCCGGCGGAGCGCCCAGGCGGCGAGTGCCCGGGCCACGGATGGCGGGGTATAGTATGCGCCGACGGACTTGACTCCGTTCGGTGCTCCGTAGGAGGGGTCCCGGCCCACGTCGGAGTCTACCCGGGGCGCCGCCCGACAGCGGCGATCTCAGGGGGCTGCGGGGGACATCTGTCTCGATTGACACGAAATCCCGGCGGTTGATATGGTTGGTCGGAAACGCCCAAGGGGTTCTTGCCGCGTCAGACGCGGTTTCTTGTACCTCACGCAGCATCCAGGCGACTTCACGACAACCTGTCGTAACCCGCGTCGACGCGCGGCGGAAGGAGGGCTGGTTGGAAGCTCAGGGTGAACGACTCCTGCAAGACCTCGTGAACCAGGAGAAGAGCCTGGTGGCCAAGGTCGAGGAAGCGCGCAGTCAGGCCAGGACCATCCTGGAGGAGGCCGAGGCCGAGGCCGAGCGCATCCATGACGAGGCCCGGAGCAAGGCCGAGACCCTTGCCCAGCAGGAAGCCGACCGGGGCGCCAAGGAAGCCGAGGCGGCGCGCGAGGACATCGTCAAGGCCGCGCGCGAGGCCGCCGGCAGGCTGGAAGCGGAGGCCCGCGCCGGCAAGGACGGCGCCGTCACGCTGGTGATGGAGCGGGTCTTGCCATGATCGCCCGCATGGAGCAGCTCCTGGTCGTCGGGCGGCGCTCGGCGGCCAAGGATGTGCTCGTGAGCCTCCAGAGCCTGGGCGTGGTGCAGGTCGAACCGCTCGAGCAGGGCGAGGACGAGGTCCTGCGCCGCATCGAGCTGGAGGGGGAAGAGCTCCGTCAGAAGGAAGCGTGGGACTACCTGGTCTCGCGCGCGGACGCCCTCCTCGACGCCTTGACGTTGGAGGGTGCCGTCGGCGGCCCGCGTGTGGACGTCGGGAGCGATCCCGACGGCCTGCAGCGCGAGCTCGCTCCCATCGGGGACTCCGTCGACCGGCTTCTCGCCGAGCGCGCCGACGCGCGCGACGAGCTCGAGCTCACCGAGACCTACCTGGTGGTGTTCCGCCAGCTCGCTCCCATGATGGCCCAGCTCGAGGAGGCCAGCTACCTGACCGGCGCCGCCTTCATGGTGGCGGACGACGACTACGCCGAGCTCGAGCGCGCCCTCGAGGACGAGCTCGACGGCGGCTTCGCCCTCGCCTGGCAGCGGCACGCCAGCGAGCGCCTGGTGGTCGGTGCCTGCCTCGGACGAGACCTGGAGCGTCTGCGCTCCACCTTCACCGGCCTGGGTCACTCCGAGATCGCGCTTCCGGAGCGCTATCAGGACCTCGGCGTCGCCAAGGCGGCGCACGTGATGGAGGAGCGCTCGCAGACCCTGCCCCGGCGTATCGCGGCCATCCACGACGAGCTCTCCAAGCTCGCCGGCCAGCACGGCCGGCGGCTCGCGTCGATCGCCACGGTCGCGCACAACCACCAGGCACGCTTCGCGCATCTCGAGGACATGCTCGAGGGACGCTACGGCTTCGCCCTGAAGGGCTGGCTGCCGGCGGACGACGCGGCGCGTGTGGTGGAAGCGCTGCGCAAGCAGTTCTCGGACGCCGTCCTGGTGGCGTCCCGCCCGGCCGACGAGCGCGCCGATCATGGCGTCCCGGTCAAGCTCGACAACCCCGGTTGGGTGCGGCCGTTCCAGGGGCTGCTGGCGCTGTTCCAGCCGCCCCGCTACGGCAGCTTCGACCCCAGCTGGACGCTGGCCGTGTTCTTCCCGATGTGGTTCGGCATGCAGGTCGGCGACATCGGCTACGGCCTGCTGTTCGCCTCCATCGGCTGGTGGCTGAGGCAGCGCGGGGCGGCCGGCAAGAACGTCGACACCGGGCCGCTCCAGATCGTCATCCCTGCCCGCATCCTGCGACCCCTGAGCACGGTGATCTTCTGGCTGTCGGCCTGGACGATCGGCTTCGGGTTCCTCTACGGGGAGTTCTTCGGCAACCTCTTCGAGCGCTTCCCGCCCGGCCATCCCGTCTTCTACACGCTCTCGGCCGGCGGCGCCTCGGGGATCGGCGCCCACGGCACGGGCCTGATCCACATCGCGCTGCTGCGCATCGAGGTGTTCGCGCCGTTGCTGCTCGCGTCCACCTTGTTCGGCGTGCTCCAGGTGCTGGGGGGCTGGCTGATCCGCGCCTTCTACTCGATCCGGCACGGCGAGTCCGCTCACCTCTACGAGGCGCTGGGGATGTTCACCGGCCTGGTGGGCGTGGTGACCTTCGCCACGGCGTACCAGCTGCACGGCGTGAGCTCCGCCGTGGTCGCGGTCACCCTGGTGCTGCTGGCGGCGTTCGCGGTGTTCGCCTTCCTCGCCCGCAACGGCCTGATGGTGCTCGAGCTCATCTCCAACGGCGGGCACATCCTCAGCTACCTCCGAATCTTCGCTGTCGGCCTGGCCTCGGCGATCATCGCCAACATGGCGACCGATCTCGGCTGGGCGCTGGGCGGCGTGCTCCCCATCGTGGGACCCATCATCGGCATCGTCATCGGCGCCAGCGTGCACCTGCTTGCGCTCACGCTCACCATCATCAGCGACACGCTGCAACCTCTCCGACTTCACTACGTCGAGTTCTTCACCAAGTTCGGTTTCTACGATGAGAGCGGTCGTCCGTATCGGCCCTTCCGTCTCCTAGGAGGAAAGTGATGAACAAGCTCGCCAAGGTCCTCGGATTGCTCGCCGTGGTCGGCGTCGTCGCCAGCGTCGCCTTCGCTCAGGGTGCCGCCGGCGGGGGCGGGAACATCGGTGCCGGCCTGATGGGCGTCGGCGCCGGCCTGGCCATCGGCCTGGCGGGCATCGGCGTGGGCATCGCCCAGGGCTACATCGGGTCGGCCGGCCTCGGGACCATCACCGAGAAGCCGGAGATGTTCGGCCAGGTGCTGGTGTTCCTGGTCATCCCCGAGACCATCATCATCTTCGGCTTCGTGATCGCGTTCTTCCTCTACGGCAAGATGGGTTGACCCTGTGGCCGACCTAGCTGCCATGCTCGAGAAGGAAGCGAGCACGGAGATCGAGTCGATCCTCTCCGAGGCGCGCGAGCGTGCTTCGGAGGTGGTCGCCAGGGCGCGCGAGGACGCCGAGGGGCTGGTGGCCGGGCGGCAGCGCCAGGCCGAGGCTCAGCGGAACGCCGCCCTGGTGCGGGCGCGGTCGAGCGCCCAGCTCGAGGCGTCGTCGCTGCAGCTGCGCGCCCAGCACCAGGGCGTGGAGGCGGTCTTCGGGGAAGCGCGAAAGCGTCTGGAGCAGCTCCTGGACGACAGCGACGCCTATCCTCCCGTGCTCGCGAAGCTGCTGGCCGAGGCGCTCGAGGGACTCGACGCGGACCGGGTGGAGGCCGTGGTGGTGAACCCGGACGACGAGGATGCGGCGCGGAAGGCCGTCAAGGACGCCAAGCTGGCCGTCGAGGTCGAGACCTCCGGCGACGTTCGCGGCGGCGTGCGCCTCCGTCTCAAGGGGAGCAACACCGTTCTCAACTCGCTGTTCCAACGCCTGGAGGTCCTGCAGTCGGAGCTCGCGTCGGAGGTGTCCGAGGCCCTGTTCGGCGCCTCGAAGGAGCGCTAGCCATGTCCACGGACTACGGCTACATCAACGCCCGGGTTCGCGGGATGAAGACGAACCTGCTCGGCGACGAGTTCTACTCGGAGGCGCTGGCATCCAGCGACTTCCGCGCCTTCCTGTCGGTGCTGGGTCAGTCGCGCTACATGCACGAGCTGGAGGAGTCGCAGTCCCGCTACGAGGGTCTGCGGGCCGTCGACGACGCCCTGGCACGGGACTTCTTCAAGACCACCCGCAGCCTGCTCGCCGCGTCCGACGGCAACGCCGGCATGCTGATGGAGCTGCTGCTGCTGCGGTACGACCGCGAGAACCTCAAGACCATCGCCCGCGCCAAGCACGCCGGCAAGAGCCTCGAGGAGATCGTCGGCTCGCTCTACCCGGCCGGCCCGCTGCGCCCGGCGGTCCTGGAGGAGGTCGCCGCCGCCCCCGACATGGGCTCGGCGGCGCAGGCGCTGGCGGTCACCAAGACGCCGCTGAAGTCCGCGTTCTCGCAGGCCGCGGGGCGCTACCAGTCCGACGGCGACCTCTACGCGCTGGAGCTGTCCATCGACCGGGCCTATTACCGCGTGTTGCTGCAGCGGCTGCGGCGTGTCAACGCGCCCATGAGCTTCATGCGGCACCTCACCCGGGAGATCGACGCCACCAACCTGCGCACCGCTTTCAAGCTGCGCGGCGCCGAGGAGAGCTCCGAGGACGCGTTCGTCCCCGGCGGCCGCGAGATCACCCGGAACGTGTTCGACAGCATCCGCTCGGCCGAGGGCTCCGGTGGTCTGCAGGCGCTCTCCGGCACCAGCTTCGCCGACGTCGGCGAGGTCGAGAGCCTGGCGGAGGCGGAGCAGAAGGTCCGCGAGGTCCTCGACGCCAGCGCCCGCAGCGCCGCGTCCGACCCGCTGGGGCCGGGCGTGGTGGTCCGCTACCTGCGCCTCAAGGAGGCGGAGATCGCGCGGCTGCGCTTGCTGGCGCGGGGCAGCTACTACCAGGTGCCCCGCGACGCGCTTCAGAGGGAGCTCGGTCATGCCTAAGATGGTCGTGTTGACCGACAGCGAGACCGCTGTCGGGTTCCGGCTCGCGGGCGTCGAGGTGCGAGAGGTCGCGGCGGACGAGGCCAAGGACGTGCTCGAGGAGCTCATCGCCGCCGACGACTACGGTCTGTTGGTGGTGGACGAGGGCCTCATCCCGGATCCC
The DNA here is from genome assembly GCA_035266525.1 of Trueperaceae bacterium. Taxonomy (GTDB): domain Bacteria; phylum Deinococcota; class Deinococci; order Deinococcales; family Trueperaceae; genus JASBRS01. Next base: position 68,163 of record DATFNF010000020.1, read on the forward strand.
ATCGCCGCCAGCGAGCGCGCCATGCGCGGCCGCGAGCTGCCGGTCGTGCTGCCGCTGCCGAGCCTGGGGCAGGCCTTCGGCGAAGAGGACGACGCCGTCAGCTACATGAAGTCCCTGGTGCGCAACGCCATCGGGTTCGATATCAAGCTGGAGTGACGCAGGAGGGCTTACGTGGCCATCGAAGGAAGGATCCAACGCATCTCGGGCCCGGCGGTGATCGCCGAGCGGATGATGGGCGCCCGCATGTACGACATCGTGCGGGTTGGCGAGGAGAAGCTCGTCGGCGAGATCATCCGCCTGGACGGCGAGAACGCCTTCGTGCAGGTGTACGAGGACACCAGCGGCCTGACCGTGGGCGAGCCGGTGGTCTCGACCGGCCTGCCGCTCGCCGTGGAGCTGGGGCCCGGGATGCTGAACGGCATCTTCGACGGCATCCAGCGACCGCTCGACAAGCTGATGGAGAGCTCGGGCACCTACATCGACCGCGGCATCGTGGTGAACGCCCTGTCGCAGGACACCAAGTGGCCCTTCACGCCCAGCGTGAAGAAGGGCGACGAGGTCGCGCAGGGGCAGGTCCTGGGCACCGTGCCGGAGTTCGCCTTCAGCCACAAGATCCTGGTGCCGCCGGGTAAGGGCGGGACCATCAAGAGCATCGTGGGCGAGGGAGCGTACACGGTTCAGGACACCATCGCTACCCTGGAAGACGGCACTGAGCTGCGGCTGGCGCACACCTGGCCGGTGCGGCAGGCGCGTCCCGTCGTGCGCAAGCTCGACCCCGTGACGCCGTTCCTCACGGGCATGCGCATCTTGGACGTGTTGTTCCCGCTGACCATGGGCGGCACGGCGGCCATCCCCGGCCCCTTCGGGTCCGGCAAGACGGTGACGCAGCAATCCGTCGCCAAGTTCGGCAATGCCGACATCGTCGTCTACGTCGGCTGCGGCGAGCGTGGCAACGAGATGACCGACGTGCTGGTGGAGTTCCCCGAGCTGGAGGACCCGCAGACCGGCAACCCGCTGATGCACCGCACGGTGCTCATCGCCAACACCTCGAACATGCCGGTCGCCGCTCGCGAGGCCAGCATCTACACCGGCATCACGCTGGCGGAGTACTTCCGCGACATGGGCTACTCGGTGTCGATCATGGCGGACTCCACCAGTCGCTGGGCCGAGGCGCTGCGCGAGATCTCCTCGCGCCTCGAGGAGATGCCCGCCGAGGAGGGCTACCCGCCCTACCTGGCCTCGCGTCTGGCCGCCTTCTACGAGCGCGGCGGCCGCGTCGACACGCTCTCCGGCGATCAGGGCGCGGTGTCCATCATCGGAGCCGTGAGCCCCGCCGGCGGCGATTTCTCCGAGCCCGTCACCCAGGCCACGCTGCGCATCACCGGGTGCTTCTGGGCGCTCGACGCGTCGCTGGCCCGCCGCCGGCACTTCCCGGCCATCAACTGGAACCGCTCCTACTCGCTGTTCACCGACATCCTGGACGACTGGTACCGCGACAACGTGGCTGAGGACTACACCGACCTCCGCAGCCAGGCGGTGGACCTGCTGCAACGCGAGAGCGACCTGCAGGAGGTCGTGCAGCTCGTCGGGCCGGACGCCCTGCAGGACCAGGAGCGTCTGGTCATCGAGTCCGGCCGTATCCTGCGGCAGAACTTCCTGCAGCAGAACGGCTTCGACCCCGTCGACGCCTCGTGCTCGCTCCACAAGGCGTACGGCATGCTGCAGATGATGTTGCGCTTCTACCAGGACGCGCGCAAGGCGCTGGACGAGGGCGCGACCGTGGACGACGTGCTGCAGGCGCCCGTGATCGAGAAGATCAACCGGTCGCGCTACGTTGCCGAGGACGAGTTCGACGCCTACAAGGACGGGGTCATGGAGGAGCTTTCCAAGGGCTTCGCCGTGACCGCCTGAGGCCGGAGAGGGAGCATGAGCAACCACCTGTTGAAGAAGGAGTACACCGAGGTCAGCTACATCTCGGGGCCGCTCTTGTACCTCGAGAACGCGCCCGACCTCAGCTACAACGCCATCGTCCGCATCAAGGACGGCACCGGGCGGGAGCGCGGCGGCCAGGTCATCGAGGTCTCGGACAAGTTCACGGTGCTGCAGGTGTTCGAGGAGACCTCCGGCATCGACCTCTCCAGCACCACGGTCAGCCTCGTGGAGCACGTCGCCCGCTTGGGCGTGTCGCGCGCCATGGTCGGCCGACGCTTCAACGGCGCCGGCGAGCCCCTGGACGGCCTGCCCGCGGTGGTGGCGGACAAGCGCCTGCCGATCGGCGGGGCGCCCATCAACCCGGTGGCCCGGCGCAAGCCCGAGGAGTTCATCCAGACCGGGATCTCGACCATCGACACCCTCATCAGCCTGGTGCGCGGCCAGAAGCTGCCGATCTTCTCCGGCTCGGGCCTGCCCGCCAACCAACTGGCGGCGCAGATCGCCCGCCAGGCGACGGTCATCGGCGAGGAGAGCGAGTTCGCGGTCGTGTTCGCGGCCATGGGGGTGACGCAGCGCGAGCTGACCTACTTCACCCAGGAGTTCGAGCGCACCGGTGCCCTGGCGCGGAGCGTGCTGTTCCTCAACAAGGCCGACGACCCGGCCGTCGAACGGCTGCTGACCCCCAAGATGGCGCTCACCGCAGCCGAGTACCTCGCCTTCGAGCACGACTACCACGTGCTGGTGATCCTCACCGACATGACCAACTACTGCGAGGCGCTGCGCGAGATCGGCGGCGCCCGCGAGGAGATCCCGGGGCGCCGCGGCTATCCCGGTTACATGTACACCGACCTGGCGTCGATCTACGAGCGCGCGGGCGTGGTCGAGGGGCGGGCCGGCTCGGTGACGCAGCTGCCCATCCTGAGCATGCCGGACGACGACGTCACGCACCCCATCCCCGACCTCACCGGCTACATCACCGAAGGGCAGATCTACCTGGCCCGCGACCTGCACAACAAGGGCGTGTACCCGCCCATCAACCCCGGGCCCAGCCTCAGCCGCCTGATGAACAACGGCATCGGCGAGGGTAAGACGCGCAAGGACCACAAGAACGTGTCCGACCAGCTGCAGGCCGCGTACGCCAACGGCCTCGACCTGCGTCGGCTGGTGGCCATCACCGGCGAGGACGCCCTGTCGGAGAACGACAAGCTCTACCTCGCCTTCGCCGACGAGTTCGAGCGCAACTTCATCCACCAGGGCCAGGTCGAACGCGGCATCGAGGAGTCGCTCGCCATCGCCTGGGCGACGCTGTCGAAGCTGCCCAAGAGCGAGCTCACACGCCTCGCCACGGACCAGATCGACAAGTACTACGGCGCCAAGATGGACGAGCTGTGGGGCTCGGCGCGGAAGGACCGCGTGTAGGACCGAGTATCGGGTCCGCGCGCGTACAGTCCGAGAGGATACCTGCATGGCCGAGCAGATCGCTCCTACCCGTTCCAACCTTCTTCAGCGCCGCGACCAGCGCAAGCTGGCGGTGCGTGGCGCCGACCTCCTGAAACGCAAACGCGACGCGCTGGTGGCGGAGTTCTTCGACCTGGTCAAGGTGTCGCTGGAGGCACGGCGCCGGCTCGCGCGGGCCAGCCGCGAGGCCTACTTCGCGCTCTTCCTCGCCAACGCCTGGGACGGGCCCGAGGCGGTGTCGAGCCTGGCGCTCGCGTCGGTACGTTCGCTGGACGTACCGGTCACGGTCGAGAACATCTTCGGCGTGAAGGTGCCCCAGGTCCAGCCCCCGGAGTTCGACCCCAGGCTGCCGTTCTCCCCGGTCGGTGCGGGCTCGCAGACGCTCTCCGCCGCCCGCGAGTTCCGCAAGCTCACCGAGGCCATCGTCAACGTGGCAGCCACCGAGACGCGGCTCCGGCGCATCGGCGAGGAGATCAAGAAGACCAACCGGCGCGTCAACGCCCTCGAGCAGCTCGTGATCCCGAACATCAACGGCGAGATCCGCCAGATCCGCAGCGTGCTCGACCAGCGCGCGCTCGAGGAGGTCACGGTGCTCAAGCGCATCAAGGCCAAGCTCGAGGCGCGCGAAGCAGCGGACGAGGCGGAAGCCTAGCTGCCGCCTGCCTGCCGCGGCCCGTTCGACTTCGTCGACGTGGCACTATGGTCGCCAACCAGTCGGCCCCGCTGCCCGTGCCGGGCGGCGTGATGGCCTTCGGAGGAGAGACATGAGCGAGGAGACGCTGCTCAAGCGCCCGGTGCGGGCGGACGCTCCCCCGGGTGGCGCGCGGATCATCGAGGTCGAGGGGCTGAACAAGTGGTTCGGTGAGTTCCACGTGCTCAAGGACATCAGCCTGTCGATGAACCGCGGCGAGGTGGTGGTGATCATCGGGCCGTCGGGGTCGGGGAAGTCGACGCTCATCCGCTGCATCAACCGGCTCGAGGAGCATCAGCAGGGGCGCATCGTGGTGGACGGCATCGAGCTGACCGATGACGTGCGCCACATCGATCAGGTGCGCCGCGAGACGGGGATGGTGTTCCAGCAGTTCAACCTGTTCCCGCACCTGACGGTGCTGGACAACGTCACGCTGGCGCCGCTGCGGGTGCGCAAGTGGCGCAAGAGCCGCGCCGAGGAGCGCGCCATGTACTTCCTGGAGAAGGTGGGGATCCCGGAGCAGGCGCGGAAGCACCCGGGCCAGCTGTCCGGGGGCCAACAGCAGCGTGTGGCGATCGCCCGGGCGTTGACGATGGAGCCGAAGGTGATGCTCTTCGACGAGCCGACCAGCGCGCTCGACCCGGAGGTGATCGGGGAGGTGCTGGAGGTGATGGTCACGCTGGCCAAGGAGGGCATGAGCATGGCCGTGGTGACGCACGAGATGGGTTTCGCGCGGGAGGTGGCGGACCGGGTGATCTTCATGGATGCCGGGCAGATCGTGGAGGTGGGCACGCCCGAGCACTTCTTCGAGAATCCCCGTGAGGAACGCACCCGTGCCTTCCTGTCGAAGATCCTCTAGGGGGGAATCTCACAGCTGCCGCCACGCGCGCGCGCCTATGCTCGGCTCATGAAGCCAACCCTGTCGGAGCCCGCCACAGCATGACCGACGCCACCCAGGAGGCCAGCTCCGGGCGCGGCATGCGCATCGCGGACCTGCTCCGCAGCATGGTCGCCAAGGGCGCCTCCGACGTTCACCTGCAGGCCGGAGCGCCGCCCTACATGCGCATCGACGGCGAGCTGATGCCGTTCGAGGGCGTCCCCGCGCTGACGCCCGAGCAAACCGAGCAGATCGCCCTCGCCATGATGAGCGAGAGCCAGCGCGAGATGTTCCGGCATCGCCACGAGGTCGACTTCGCCTTCACCATCCCCAACGTGGCACGCTTCCGCTGCAACGTGCTCAGGCAGCGCGGGTCCGTCGGCGTGGTCATGCGCGTCATCGGCGACGCCATCCCCAGCTTCGAGTCGCTGGGGCTGCCCTCCACCGTGGTGACCGAGCTGGCCGCCCAGCCGCGCGGGATGGTGCTGGTGACCGGCCCGACCGGCTCCGGCAAGACCACCACGCTGGCGGCGATGGTCGATTACATCAACCGCCGCTTCGCGCGCAACATCATCACCATCGAGGACCCCATCGAGATCCTCCACAAGAACCACAAGAGCCTGGTGATCCAGCGCGAGATCGGCCTCGACACCGCGGACTTCGTCGGGGCGCTCAAGTACGCCATGCGCCAGGACCCCGACGTGATCATGGTCGGCGAGATGCGCGACAAGGAGACGGTCGAGGCGGCGATCACCGCCGCACAGACCGGTCACCTGGTGCTCAGCACGTTGCACACGCTCGACGCCATCCGCAGCGTCAACCGCATCATCGACTTCTTCCCGCCGCACGAACGCGGCCAGATCCGCATCATGCTGGCGGAGTCGCTGCTGGGGATCCTCAGCCAGCGCCTGCTGCCGCGGGCGGACGGGCCCGGCCGCGTGCTCACCATCGAGGTGCTGGTCAACACCCCGCTCATCCGCGACTACATCAAGGACGAGGAGAAGACGCCGCTGATCAAGGAGGCGCTGATGGAGGACAACCTCCGCGGCATGCAGACCTTCGATCAGCACCTGGTCGAGCTCTACCTCGAGGGCCGGGTCACGCTGGAGGACGCCACCTTCATGGCGACCAGCCCTCACGAGCTGCGGCTGATGGTCACGCAGCGTCAGGGCGGCATGGACAAGCGCGAGGAAGAGGAGTTCGACCGCCTGCTGCAACAGAACCGCGGCCCGCTGGGCTGAGCCTGCCGCCCGGACAGGGTCGGGCGGGCCTCAGGCCAGCGTCGCCGGAGCGTCCTTCGTCGCCGCGGCCGCCCGGCGCGCCATGCGCCTCAGGCCGGGACGCACCCGGCCCGCCAGGTAGAGCGAGCCCGCGACCACCACGGTCGCGTCGGGCGCGGCCTCGCGTAACGCCGCCCGCAGGGCCGCCAGCGGCTCCGGGATGTAACGGCGGCCCCGCAGGTCGGGGAGCGGCGGCTCCCCGGCGACCGCCTCCGTCACGAGGACCGCGCTCGCGGCCGGCTCGAGCGCGGCCAGGGTGGCCGCCCCCTGCTTCCGGGGCAGGGCTCCGAAGACCAGCACATAGCCTGGGGGCAGCGAGCGTGCCAGCAGCGCCGCGGCCGCCGGGTCGTGGGCGCCGTCCAGCACCACCTGCCGGCCCGCGGCGACGGTGAAGCGCTCGCCACGGGCGGGCAGCGGAGGCGCCGCCAGCCCCGCCGCTACCGCCGGCTCACGGAGGCCCAGAAGCCTCAGGCCGGCGGCCGCCAGGCGGGCGTTCCGCCGCCGCGCGCCGTCGGCCGGGAGCTCGCACCGCAGCCCCGCGGCCGTCGCCGGGAGCTCGAACAGCGGCGTGCGGCCGTCGTCCACGTAGAGCGGACACCCCAGCCGCGCCGCCTCGGCGCGCACCACCGCCAGCGCCTCCCCGTCGGCCCCGGTCACGACCGGCACGCCTGGCCGTAGCGCCCCCGCCTTGTCGCGGGCGATGCTGGCCACGTCCGGACCGAGCGTCTCGAGGTGGTCCAGCGCCACGTTGGTGAGGACCACCAGCGCCATGGGTTCGAGCGCCCGGGTGGCGTCCCGTGCGCCGCCCACCCCCGCCTCGAAGACGCCCCACGTCACGCCGTGGCGCGCGAACGCCCGCAGCGCCAGGGCCAGCGTCAGCTCGAAGAAGGCGGGGGCCGGCGCGAGCGTCAGGGTGGCGGCGTGGGCCACGAAGTCCCGCACGGCCTCGCGCGAGATCGGCGCGCCGCCTACCGCGATGCGCTCGCGGAAGTCCTCCACGTGCGGGGAGACGAAGCGGCCGCTGCGTGCGCCGCCGGCGCTCAGGCCCGCGGCGAGCATGGCGCTCACCGTGCCCTTGCCGTTGGTGCCGACGACGTGCACGCCGTGTGGCGTGGGGTGGAGTGCGAGAGCGCCCATGAGGCTCCGCATGCGCTCCGGATCCCTCGGCGCGCCCGCGCGGTGGCGGGCGTAGAGCCAGGCGATGGCGTCGCGGTAGCTGGGCGGTCGCGCGGGCGCGGGCGCGATCATCCGGTCTTGCGCTTGCCGCGGCGCGGCCGTCGACGCCGCGAGCGCCGGCGCTTCGAGCTGCCCTGCCGCTTGGGGCCGCCGCCGGGGACGCCCCAGTCCTCGAGCTCCCCCTCCTCGGCGACCTTGACCAGCAGCGCATCGACGTAGCCGTCGCTCAGACGCTGCGTCATCTTCAAGAGCAGGTGGGGCGGCTCGCGGTCGACGTAGACGGCGCTGCCGCCGGGGTGGAGGAGGTAGGCGCGCGCGGTCCTGGTGCCGAGCGCCGTGTCCAGCCGGACCTCGCCCGCGGCCTGCACGGTGACGTCCTTGCCCAGCATGGGGACCACGACGTGCTCGGCGGCGGCGTCCTGGCCGTGTTCCGCGAGGCCCTCACCGCGGTCCCCGGCGCCCAGCTCGGGCCGGCCGGCGAGTCCGCGCAGCTCCAGGAGCAGCGACAGTGGGTCGCGATAGGGCAACAGGTAGGGGGCGGTCGCTTCGTCCCGTCCGCGCGACGCCGTCACCACGCCCTGATCGGCGTCGAAGGCGACCTCGAAGGTGCGCTGGCCGGAGCGTTCGCTGGTCTCCTCGCGGAATCGCAAGCTCACCGGCGCCTCGCTCCCGCAGCGGCTGCGCTGGACCACGGTGACCGTCCCCAGGCCGCCCTGGAAGAGCGCCTTGCTCTCGAGCAAGGTCACGCGGCCGCCGCGCTGCACCTTGATCTCGTGGTTGCCGACCGGCTTGCCCTTGTGCGTGAGCCGGTAGCTGCACACCTCGACCGCCATGACGGCAGGGTACCACGCGTCCTCCGAGCCCCGTCCCTCACGGGGGTAGCATGGTGTGGGCGCGCACGGCGCGCCCGCGGAGGTGCCGATGGATGCTGCGCCGCAGGAGCCGGGCTGTCATCGAGAGCCGTGGGGCACCGTCGACGGTCGCGAGGCGTCCCTGTACACGCTGGTCAACGCCGCCGGCTTGCGGGCGCGCGTCAGCGACTTCGGCGCCACGTTGGTGGCGCTGGAGGTCCCCGACGCCGGCACCATGGTCGACGTGATCCTGGGCCTGGACGCGCTGGCGGGCAGCAACGGCGGCGGCTACGCCGGGAGCCAGCCCTACCTGGGGGCGGTCATCGGTCGCGTGGCGAACCGCATCGGCGGCGCCGCCTTCGAGCTCGACGGACGGCGCGTGCAGCTGCCCGCGAACGACGGGGCGAATCACCTGCATGGCGGCCCGGCCGGTTTCCACCACCGCTGCTGGGCGGCCCAGGCCGTCGCGGACGCGGAGGCGCCGGGACTGGTCCTGAGCTACCTGTCGGAGGACGGCGAGGGCGGCTTCCCCGGCCGCGTGTGGGTGGCCGCACGGTACGCGCTGGGGCCGGGGCGGGAGCTGAGCTTGGAGCTGCGCGCCACCTGCGACGCCGTGACGCCGGTCAGCCTCACCCATCACCCCTACTTCAACCTGGCAGGGCATGCCTCCGGCAGCGTTCTCGATCACCGCCTCACCGTGTTCGGCGACCATTTCACAGCTACGGACGCCGGGCTCGTGCCCACCGGCGCGGTGCAGCCGGTGGCGGGCACGCCGTTCGACCTGCGCGCGGGCCGGACGCTGGGCGACGCCGTGCGCGACGGGGCCCTGCCGGGCGGTTACGACGTGAACCTGCTGCTGACCGGCGCCGCGGGCACGCTGAGGCCGGTGGCGCGGCTCGAGGAGCCGGCGTCCGGCAGGCGCCTGGAGCTGTGGACGACGCAGCGCGCCCTGCAGATCTTCACGGCCGGCAGCCTGGACGGGTCCCTGGTGGGGAAGGGCGGCACGCCTTACGACCGCTTCGCTGGCGTCGCGCTGGAGGCGCAAGCCATCCCCAACGCCGTCAACCTGTCGCATCTTCCGCAGGTGTGGCTCCGCCCCGGCGAGGTCTACCGGGAGCGCATCGTCTACCGCTTCCTCTAGCGGGGCCGGTCAGCTGTCGACGTAGGCCGCGAGGTGCTCGCCGGTGAGGGTGGAGCGGGCGGCGACGAGGTCGGCGGGTGGTCCCTCGAACACCACGCGGCCGCCGTCGTGGCCGGCGCCGGGCCCGAGGTCGACGATCCAGTCGGCATGTGCCATGACCGCCTGGTGGTGCTCGATCACGATCACCGACTTGCCGGCGTCGACGAGCCGGTCCAGCAGGCCGAGCAGCTGCCGGACGTCGGCGAGATGGAGGCCGCTGGTCGGCTCGTCCAGGATGTAGATGCCGCCCTTCTCGCCCATGCGGGTGGCCAGCTTGAGGCGCTGCCGCTCGCCTCCGGACAGCGTGGCGAGCGGCTGGCCGATGCCGAGATAGCCCAGCCCCACGTCGACCAGCCGGGAGAGGATGCGGTGGGCCGCCGGGTTCTTCGCCGGACCGGACCCGAAGAACGTCTCCGCCTCGCTCGCCGGCATCGCGAGCACCTCGCTGACGTTCAGGCCGCCGATGCGATACTCCAGGACCGACGGCTGGAAGCGCTTGCCCTCGCACTCCTCGCAGGTGGCGGTCACGGTCTCCATGAAGCCGAGCTCGGTGGTGATGACGCCGGCGCCGTTGCAGACGGGGCAGGCGCCCTCCGAGTTGAAGCTGAACAGCGCCGGCTTGACCCCGTGGGCCCGGGCGAACGCCTTGCGGATCGGGTCGAGCAACCCGCTGTAGGTCGCCGGGTTGCTCCGACTGGAGCCGCGGATCTGGCCCTGATCGATCGACACCACCCCGGCGTCTGCCGGGACCGAGTCGTGCACGAGCGAGCTCTTGCCGGACCCGGCGACGCCGGTGACGACGACGAGCACCCCCAGCGGGATGTCGACATCGACCGCTTGAAGGTTGTGCGACGTGGCGCCGCGGATCTCCAGCCGGCCGGTGGGCCTCCGCACCGTCTGCTTGAGCCCGGCCCGGTCGCCGAGATGGCGGCCGGTGACGGTGCCGCTGGCGAGCAGGCCGTCGACGGCGCCTTCGAAGCACACGCTCCCACCCGCTGCGCCGGCGCCGGGGCCGAGATCGACGACGTGGTCGGCGATGCGGATCGTCTCCGGCTCGTGCTCAACGACCAGCACGGTGTTGCCCTTGTCGCGCAGCTGCAGCAGCAGGTCGTTCATGCGCTGGATGTCGTGGGGGTGAAGGCCGGTGGTGGGCTCGTCGAACACGTAGGTGACGTCGGTGAGCGCCGAGCCGAGGTGGCGGATCATCTTGACGCGCTGCGCCTCGCCGCCCGACAGCGTGCCCGCGGGCCGGTCGAGGGAGAGGTAGCCCAGCCCGATCTCCACGAACGCCTCGAGGGTCTGCCGGAGCGCCGTCAGGAGCGGCGCCACCGATGGCGCGTCCAGATCGCGGAGCCAGGCGGCGAGGTCGCTGACCTGCAGCGCACAGGCGTCGGCGATGCTCAGCCCTTCGACCTTCGACGACCGCGCCACCGCATTGAGCCGGGTGCCGGCGCACTCCGGGCACGGCTCGAAGGCGACCGCCCGCTCCACGAACGCTCGCACGTGCGGCTGCATGCCCTCCTTGTCCTTGGAGAGCATCGACCTCTGGACGCGCGGTATCAGCCCCTCGTAGGTCATGTTGATGCCGGCGATCTTCATCCTGGTCGGCTCGTGGTGGAGGAGGTCGTGGAGCTCCTTGCGGCTGTAGTCGCGGACGGGCTTGTCCGGGTCGAAGAAGCCCGACGCGGCGTAGAGCCGGTAGTTCCAGCCGCCCGCCCTGTAGCCGGGGATGGTGAGGGCTCCCTCCGCCAGAGACTTGCTGTCGTCGTACAGCTGGGAGAGGTCGATGTCCGAGACCGTGCCCCGGCCCTCGCAGCGAGGGCACATGCCGCCGGTGACGGTGTAGCTCCGGCTGATCGTCTTGCCCGCGCCACGCTCGACGGTGATCGCGCCGGCTCCCCGGACGGAGGGGACGTTGAAGGAGAAGGCCCTGGGCGAGCCGATGTGCGGTCGCCCGAGACGACTGAAGAGCACGCGCAGCATGGCGTTGGCGTCGGTGGCGGTGCCGACGGTGGAGCGGGGGTCGGCCCCCAGGCGCTGCTGGTCGACGACGATCGCCGTCGTGAGGCCTTCCAGGAGGTCCACGTCGGGTCGGGCCAGCGTCGGCATGAAGCCCTGGATGAAGGCGCTGTAGGTCTCGTTGATGAGGCGCTGCGACTCCGCGGCGATGGTGTCGAACACCAGCGAGCTCTTGCCCGACCCGGAGACACCCGTGAAGACCGTCAGCCGGCGCTTCGGGATCTCGAGCGTCACGTCCTTGAGGTTGTTGACGCGCGCCCCGTGCACGCGGATGACGTCGTGGCTCCCGGCGGCGGGCCGCGGGGGCGCGTCCGTCCTGCGGCCCCCGCTCAACGGGCCGCCTTCCCCACGCGCTCGGCGATCCGCTCCTCCGCCGCGGGCGTCGGCCCCTTCAACGCGTAGGCGTTCGGCCACATCTCGCCGTCGTCGAGCTCCGGCGCGCTCGCCTTGGCGATGGCATGGACGCGCTCCGCCATGGCGCGATCGGCGTCCTGCATCGCGGCGATCTCGGCCCGCACCTCACGCTCCGTGTCGCTGCCGCGCGAGCGCGGCAGCTCCCGGGCGCGTTCCTGGTCCGTGGATCCTTCCGCCCCCTCGCCGGCGGCGCTCGGGGCGGAACGCTGCCTGCGCGACGCGGCAGGCTCGTTGTCGGCCATGGCGTTCTCCTTCGCGTGGCCCGCCGTGCGGGCCGGGGATGGGGTGCGTCAGCGCACCTGCTGGATGCGGATGAGATTGCCGGCAGGGTCGCGGAAGGCGCAGTCGCGGACGCCGTACGGCTGCTGGGTCGGTTCCTGGACGATCTCGGCATCGCCGGCCTGCAGCCGCTCGAAGACGCCGTCGAGGTCGGGGGTGGCCAGGTTGATGCTGGCGAACGTCCCCTTGGCCATCATCTCGGCGATCGTGCGGCGTTCCTCGTCGGTGATGCCCGGCGTGGCGGCCGGCGGGTACAGCACGATGGACGTCCCGGGCTGGCCCTCGGGGCCGACGGTGATCCAGTGCATCCCGCCGTACTCGACGTCGGCGCGGACCTCGAAGCCGAGGCTGTCGCGGTAGAAGGCCAGGGTGGCTTCCGGGTCGTTGTGCGGGAGCATGCTCGAGTGGATGGTGATGGTCATGCCGGTCATTCTAGGGGCGGCTCGGGAGCCGGCGCTTCTCGATTCCTGATCGGCCCGCTGTCCGGCTGGCGCGCGGCGGCCCGGCGCGACTCGCCTTGCGAGCTGCCGCCGCGGCTGACCCGGGTCGGCCGGGTCACCTGCTTCGCCACGCACGGCGGCATCCCCGCGGTCGCGCGTGCCTCGCGGTCCCGGTAGGCGCTCGGCGACATCCCGACGAGCTCCTTGAAGCGCGTGCTGAAGCTCCCCAGCGACGCGCAGCCGACCTCGAAGCACACGTCGGTGACGCCGAGGTCGCCGCGGCGCAGCAGCGCCATCGCCCGCTCGATGCGCCGCGTCATCAGGTAGCTGTAGGGCGACTCGCCGTAGGCGAGGCGGAACTGGCGGCTGAGGTGCCCGGCGGACATGTGCGCGTCCCGCGCGAGCGCCGCCACGTCCAACGGTTGCGCGTAGTCGCGGTCGATCCGGTCCCGAACGCGCCGCAACCGCGCGAGATCGCGCAGGCGCTGCGTTGCGTCCGGGTTGCCGGTCATGTCCGCGATCCTGCCACCTTCCCCCTGGGCCCGCTCGGGCCGGGATTACGACCCGCCCCGCCTCCGTTGCCCGCGCGACCGCGTGCCGCGGAGGCGGCGTCGGGCGGAGCGATGCCGCTCCCGGTCAGAACGGCAGGTCGCTCTCCTCGAGCCGGGAGAGCTCGGTGGTGTTCTTGCCCTGCCGCAGGATGTTGACGAAGAGCTGCACCAGGGAGGGGTCGAGCTCGCGCCCGGACCGTGCCTCCAGGGCCTTCTCCACCTCGCGCATGGGCATGGCCTGGCCGCGCTCGCTGGAGAGGACGTCGAAGACGTCGGCGACGGCGACCACTCGAGCGAGGAGAGGGATCTGCTCCTTGCGCAGCCCCGCCGGGAACCCGGTTCCGTCCCAGTTCTCGTGGTGGCTGCGGATGCCGTCGGCCGCCGGCCGCAGCAGGGCGGCCGACGCGACGAGATTGGCGCCGCGCTGGGGGTGCTCCATGTCCTCGATGGAGAGGTCCAGGCCGGCGCCCAGCTTGCCGATGTCGTGGAGCATGGCGGCGAAGTAGAGGTCGACCATCTCCTGGTTGCTGAGCTCGAGCGCCCGACCCACCGCCTGGGCATAGGCGGTGACGCGCTCGGCGTGGCCGAGCTGGGCGAAGTCCTGGGCCTCCATCGCCTGCACGAAGGCGCGGGTGAACTCCACCAGGCTCAGCTTGGTGCGCCTGAGCTCCACGGCCTGGCTCTGCGCCTCGCCCAGGATGCCGCCCCAGTGGGCGATACCCCGGAGCTCGTCGTCGGCGAACACGCTTCCCGCGTGGCGGTGCAGCACGAGCGAGCCGTGGCGGTAGAAGCGCCCCTCCACCGGAACCACCACGGTGCTGACGGCGTTGCGCAGGCCGAGCTCGCCGAGGGCGGCCCTCAGCTCGGCGGTGTTGGGCTGGAACAGCTCCGCTACCAGGTTGCCCACCACACGGGGCCCGGGCTCCCGCCACGGGCCGTGCTCCGGCGTGAGCGCGAGCATCGACTGGCTGTAGCCCTGGACCGCCTCGAAGGCGTACTTGCCGCGGTCGGTGCCCCGCACCACGTAACCGCGGACGTCGCCCGGGAGCGTCTTCACCAGCGCGCGGAGGACCTCCGCGCTGCGCTCGTCCGAGCGCACGTGATGGAGCAACCGTTCGACAGCGGCCAGGATGTCCGGCCCGCCCTCGGTCTCCGAGCTCGCGAAGAGGCGTCTGAACACGTCGTCCTCTCAGGCGGGCGCAACCGGCCCCCGCACGCCCGGAGTGTACTCCTGGCGGGCACGGGTGAGCTAAGGAAATGGTTACACCGGGCGCGCGGGGCGCCCGGCCGTGCCCGTCGCCTCCCGTAAGCTCGGGGAAGGGAGGCTCCATGGATGATACCGAGGTGTTCGCCGAGCCGCCGCGTGGGCCCGGAGCCCTGCGCGAGCTGATCACGGAGGAGCGGGCGGTGGAGGCCGTCTTCGAGGCCGCCCGCACGCGGGCGGAGTCGGTGGCCGAGGGGATCGCGCGCGTCCGCATCGCCGAGGGCGGCTTCGCGCCGTCGCGTTCCTGGGACGTGCTGCAGCCGTTGCCCCCGGACCACGGCGCGAGCGTCAGGCAGGACGCCGGCGGCACCGTCCTCGATCTCGGGGGCATGCGCGTGGCCTTGAGCGGCGAGGGCCGCCTGCGGGTGGAGGGGCGTCGGGCGGGGGTGTGGCTCGAGCAGGTCGGGCCCCCCGTCTGGGGCCGGGCGCGCCCGGAGACGCTGGGGATCCGCCTGCGGCAGGGCGATGCCCTTCCGCCGGGACGGGACGGCGTGCTCGCGAGGCTGCAGCTCGCGCTCGACCCCGCCGATCGGCTGTGGGGCTTCGGGCAGCGCACCGGCGGTCTCGACCGGCGCGGCCGCCGCCTCACCAACTGGACGTCGGACAGCTTCGGGGTCCACCATCACCGCGGCAGCGACAACCTCTACCAGGCCCAGCCGGTCTTCCTCGCCGTGCAGGCCGGGCGCGCCTTCGGCGCCTTCCTGCACGTCAGCCACCTCAGCCGGCTCGATGCCGGCTACACGAACCCCGACCGGCTCGGGATCGACGCGCTCGGCGGGGAGATCGACCTGTTCCTGTTCGCCGGGCCGACGCCGGCGGCGGTGGTGGAGCAGCTCACGCGCCTCACCGGGCGTCCGCTCCTGCCCCCGCACTGGGCGCTGGGCTTCCACCAGTCGCGCTGGGGCTACGATCGCGCCGAGCAGGTGCTGGCGGTGGTGGACGGCTTCCGCGACCGGGACCTCCCTCTCGACGCGGTCCACCTGGACATCGACTACATGCGCGGCTTCCGGAGCTTCACCTGGGATCCGGTGCGGTTCCCGGACCCGCGAGGCTTCTGCACGGCCGTCCACGAGCGCGGCGCGCGCGTCGTGGCCATCATCGACCCCGGTATCAAGGACGACCCCGGCTCGGGCTACCGTGCCGCGGACGAGGCGCTGACCGGCGCTCACGTGTTGCGCAACGCCGACGGCTCGCCGTTCCGCGGCTACGTGTGGCCGGACCGGGCCCTGTTCCCGGACTTCGCCCGGGCGGAGGTGCGCGCCTGGTGGGGGGAGATGCACCGCGAGAGCCTCGTGGAGGCGGGCGTGGACGGGGTGTGGAACGACATGAACGAGCCCACCGCCTTCGACGCCCCGTTCTCCAGCGGCCAGGCCCGGGACCGGCCGTTCCCGCTCGCGCTCCGCCACGGCGCCGAGGATGAGCGCGCCAGCCATCTGGAGGTCCGCAACCTCTACGGCACCCTGGAGGGTCGGGCCACCTTCGAGGCGCTGGCGCGCCTGCGACCGGAGCGCCGCCCCTGGGTGCTGACGCGCTCCGCCGGGGTCGGCAGCCAACGCACCTGCGCCACCTGGATGGGGGACAACGACAGCTGGTGGGAGCACCTGGCCATGAGCGTGCCGCAGCTGCTCTCGATGGGGCTCTCGGGCTCGCCGCATGCCGGCGTGGACATCGGCGGCTTCTTCGAGAACGCGGGCGCCGAGCTGTTCGCCCGTTGGATGGAGCTGGGCGCCTTCTACCCGTTCATGCGGGACCACACCGCGCAGGGCACCCGTGCCCAGGAGCCCTGGGCCTTCGGGGCCGAGGTCGAGACGCTGGCGAGGCAGGCGCTCGAGCTGCGCTACCGGTTGCTTCCCTACCTGGTTACGCTGGCGCACGAAGCCGCCGCTACCGGCGCGCCGCTGATGCGTGCCCTCGGCTACGCCTTCCCCGACGTGGAGGCCACCCTGGACGAGGAGGACGCCTTCCTGCTGGGCCCGTGGCTGCTGGTGGCGCCCGCCACCCGACCCCGGCAGCGCTGGCGCGCCGTCACGCTGCCGCCGGGCGCCTGGCGCGACTTCTGGAGCGGGCGCGAGGTCGTCCCGGAACGGCGCGACGAGGCCCGCCCGGCGTTGCTGCCGACCCCGCCCGGCCGGCCGCCCCTGCTGCTGCGCCAGGGGGCGCTGCTGCCGCTGGGAGACGTCCGCCGCAGCACCGCCACGCCCGTCTCCGAGCTGCGCCTGGTGGTGACGCCCGCGACCGCCAGCCGGTACCGGCTGGTGGAGGACGACGGCCTCTCACCTGACGCCGACGGGGCGGGCACCGCGGTCACGGAGATGGCGCTCGATCGTGACGAGGGCGCCTTACGGCTCGAGCTGCAGGCGCGCGCCGGCGGCTTCCTGCCCGCGCCCCGGACCTTCACGGTCGAGCTGCGCCTCGACCGTCCGCCGGACCGTGTGGTCCTCGATGGGGCCGATGTGTCGGCCGCGTGGGACGGCGAGCGGCACGCCGCCAGCGTCTCGTGGCCCGACGACGGCGCCGGCCACGAGCTGCTGGTGAGCGACTGAGCCGCCGGCCCCAGCGGGAGCGGCGGGGGCGCACCGCGCAGGCGAACAGGGCGGGAGCGGGGCCCGGTCGCGACGAACGCCGGGAAGGCGTACCCTGGAGGCAGCTGGAGGCACCCCCGTCGCAGGAGGGATGATGCACCGACGCCCTCGCGTCCTCCTCGTTCCCGTCGTCTCGTTGACGTTGATGTGGCTCCTCGCCGGCTGCCTGCCGATCCCGCGGCTGCAGGGGCACCTGGAGCTTCCCACCCCCCGCTACCGGATGGCGCCGGATGCCGTCCTGAGCGATTACTTCCCGGTGCCCGGCGCGCGCGAGCCGCATACCCCGACGAATCTCGACGCCAGCTACGTCCTGCGCCTCCGCGCGGACGAGCCGGCCCGCGCGGTCCTGGTGCTGGTACCCGGCCTGTTCGGCGGTGCCGGCAGCCTGGAGGTCCTGGGGCGACAGCTGGTCGCGGCGACCCCCGGTCTCCAGGTGTGGCTCTGGGACCGCCGATCCAACGCGCTCGAGGACCACGAGGGCTTCGCGCTGGCACGGGCCAGCGACGACCCCGACGTGGCGCTGCGCTACTACCTGGGCACGGCGGGCGTGCCGCCGCGCTACCATCCGCCGAAGCCCGCGGACATCCGCTTCATGGCCTACTGGGGACTGCAGGTTCATCTCGAGGACCTGGCGGCGGTCATCGAGCGCGCCCACCGCACGGCCGCCACCGTCTATCTCGGCGGGCACTCGCTGGGCGCCAGTCTGGTCGCGCTCTACGCGGCCTACATCCTCCCCGACGGCCGCCCCGGCGCCGACACCATCGCGGGCCTGGTCCTGCTCGACGGCGCTCCCGGCCGCACCGGCACCTTCGCGCTCGCCGACGCCGTCGAGGGCCGCAGCCTGTTCGGCTACCCGCTGGTGCCGTCCCTGCCGGATCTGCTCTCGGGCAAGGCCGTGCCCTACCTGGGCCCGGGCGTGGTGCCGCAGCACATCGTGCGGTCGGACGTGATCGCCACGCTGGCGCGGATGCGTCCGGACGCCCTGGCGCCGCGGCGCCTGGTCGACTATCCCATCACCGACTTCGCGCTGGCGGGCGTCGATGCCGACGACACCTACTCGGTGCTACCGACCTTCACCCCGCAGCTCGGCGAGGCGGTCGGCGCACGCTTCTCCGGCTTCATCGTGCCGTTCCTGCTGGAGGGAAGCTACGGCGCCCGCAGCCGCAGCGTGGTGGGGGTCGCACCGGGCGTCCGCGCGGTCACCTGGTCGCCCGGCGACCCGCCGCAGCCGACCGACCTGTCGACCTACATCCGCAGCGTCACCGGGGCGTACACCGACCGCAGCGAGTGGTACTTCCCGGCCCGGTTGCTGATCGACATCTCGCGGCTGGACGTGGGCCTGGAGCACGCCGCGGGCTTCGAGCCGACCGCCGACGTGCGGGTTCCCACGCTGGCGGTCGGGGCCGGCAAGGGGATGATCCGCAACCTCGACGGCTTCGCGGCTTACAGCGACGCGCGGCTGGGGTCGCCGATCGCCAGCTACGTGGTGCCGGGGCTCACCCACATCGACCTGGTGACGGCGCGGGCCGCCCCGGTGGTGACGCTGTTCCAGCGCTGGTCCGGGCTGCCGGCCGCGGCCGTGGGGGTCGCCGCGCGCCGACGCGGCGGGTGATGCCGACCGTTGCCCGCCTGGACGAGCGCCTCAGGCGATCGCGGCCAGCGCCTGCGCCAGCCGCCCGCAGCCGTCGTCGATCTCCTTGGCGTCCACGTCGAGATGCGGCGCGATACGGATGACGTTGTTGTGGAGGCCGCCTTTGCCGATGAGCAGACCGCGCTCCCGCGCGGCGGCGAGCAGGGCGTCGGCGCGGGCGGCATCCGGCGCCTTGCTGCCGTCCGGCACCACGATCTCCAGCCCCTGCATGAGCCCCATGCCGCGCACCTCGCCCACGAAGCCGTGCGCCTCGCAGGCCTCCTCGAGCCGCATGCGCAGGCGCAGGCCCTGGCGGTGGGCGTTGTCCGGCAGGTTCTCACGCTCGATGATCTCGATCGTGGCCAGCGCCGCGGCCATGCTCACCGGGTTGCCGCCGAAGGTCGAGAAGGTGGTGCCGGTCATGGCGTCTGCCACCTCCGGCGTGGCGACGGTGCAGCCGATGGGCGCCCCGTTGGCCATCCCCTTGGCGAACGTCATGATGTCCGG
The DNA here is from genome assembly GCA_035266525.1 of Trueperaceae bacterium. GTDB lineage: Bacteria > Deinococcota > Deinococci > Deinococcales > Trueperaceae > JASBRS01. The sequence continues at coordinate 87,294 of DATFNF010000020.1, forward strand.
TGTCACGCCCCAGTGCTCGACGGCGCACATCGTCCCGCCGGTGCGGCCCCACCCCGTCTGCACCTCGTCGATGATGAGGAGGCCTCCCGCTTCGCGGACCAGCGGCTCGATGCGGCGCAGGTAGTCGCGCGGGAGCACCACGAAGCCGCCCACGCCCTGGATGGGCTCGGCCATGAAGGCGGCGATCCGCCCGTCGGTCACCGTCGCCAGCGTCTCTTCCAGGTCCTGGACGCACAGGTCGACGAGGCGCTCCTCGTCCAGGCCGACGGGCGCGCGGTAAGCGTAGGGGCTGCGCACGTGTCTGACGTCGCCGTCGAAGGTCCCGCCCAGCCGCCAGGGGCCGTGCGCGGTGAGGCTCATCGCCTCCATGGTGCGCCCCGAGTAGGCGTGGCGGAGCGTGACCACGGTGCGATTCCCGGTGGCCATGCGGGCGGCGGTGACCGCCGTCTCGTTCGCCTCGCTGCCGCTCGAGGTGAAGAAGCACTTCTGCAGCCGCCCGGGCGTGATGGCGGCGACCTTCTCGGCCAGGCGGGCCATGACCTCGTTGACGTACAGGGTCGAGGTGTGCTGGACGCGGTGGAGCTGCTCGCCGACGCGGCGCGTCACCTCGTCGTTGCAGTGCCCGACCGACACCGTGAGCACGCCGCCGAAGAAGTCGAGATAGGCGTTCCCTTCCACGTCCCAGACGGTGTGCCCCTTGGCGCGGTCGACGATCAGGGGGTGGTCGGCGTAATAGGGGTGGACGGCGGGGAAGAGGTACCGCTCCTGGAGCGCGAGGACCTCTTGGGACTGCGTTCGCTGGGGGATCACGGCCACCTCCGAGGGCTCCGGACGTCCTGGCCGAGAGGCGGAAGCGCTGACCGCACGCCCTCGCGATGCGGGCGTCCAGGCGGTTCTCGGAGCGCGTGCTGGCGGTCAGTCTAGCACCGCGTGGCCGGCGCCGGTCCTGCGGCGCCCGCCCCTCACGTAGACTGGTACGCATGCTGGACTTGAGGTTCATCCGCGAGAACCCCGACGCCGTGCGTCGGGCGATCCGCGCCAAACAGCTCCCGGACGCCCTCGAGAGCCTCGAGCAGCTCCTCCTCGCCGACGAGGAGTACCGGCTCCTGCGCCGCGACCTGGAGGAGAAGCAGGCGCTCCGGAACGCGAGCAGCAAGCATATCGGGGAGCTCAAGCGCAAGGGCGAGGACGCCGAGCCGCTGATGCGCGAGATGGGCGAGGTCGCCGCGGAGGTGAAGCGCCTCGAGGAGCGCGGGCGGAGCCTGGAGGCGCGCATCGGCGAGTGCCTGCTGGAGGTCCCCAACCTGCCGCACGCGAGCGTGCCGTACGGCGAGAGCGAGCACGACAACGTGGTGGTCAAGGAGTGGGGGACCGCGCCGAGCTTCGGCTTCGAGCCGCGTCCCCACTGGGAGATCGCGGCGGCGCGCGGCTGGGTGGACCTGGAGGCGGGGGTGAAGATCACCGGCGCCGGCTTCCCGCTCTTCCGCGGCCAGGGTGCGCGGCTGGTGCGGGGGCTCGAGGGGTTCTTCCTCGATCGCCTGGCCGATGCCGGCTACACGGAGCTGGTCGTGCCGCTGATGGTCAACGCCGCGTCGGCGACGGCCACCGGCCAGCTCCCGGACAAGGAAGGGCAGATGTATCAGGTGCAGGACGGGTACTACCTGATCCCCACCTCGGAGGTGGCGATCACCAATCTGCACCGCGACGAGATCCTGGACACGGACGCCCTCCCGTTCCTCTACACGGCCTACTCCGCGTGCTTCCGGCGCGAGGCCGGGAGCTACGGCAAGGACGTGCGCGGCCTCAACCGCGTGCACCAGTTCGACAAGGTCGAGATGGTGGCCTTCACCACGCCGGAGGCGAGCTACGACGCGCTGGAGGCGATGACGGCCACCTCCGAGGCGATGCTGGAGGCTCTCGGGCTCGGCTACCGCCGGTTGCTGATGTGCACCGGCGACATGGGCTTCACCCAGGCCAAGAAGTACGACCTGGAGGCGTGGAGCCCCGGTCAGCGGCGCTGGCTGGAGGTGTCGAGCATCAGCAACATGGAGGCGTTCCAGGCCACCCGCCTGCACACGCGCATGCGGGCCGGAGGCGCCGCAGGCAAGGGCAAGCCCGGCTTGGTGCACACCCTCAACGGCAGCGCGCTGGCGTTCCCGCGCACCATCGCCGCGATCCTGGAGACGTACCAGAACGAGGACGGCAGCGTCCGCGTCCCGGCCGCCCTCGCGCCTTACGTGGGGCGGGAGCTGCTGAGCTGAGCGCGGGACCGGAGAGGCCGCTCCGCCACGGCGGGCGCGGCGGTCAGTCCTCGTCGACCGTGCGAGGCACCCGCACGAAGCCGTCCTGGCTTGCGTTCGCCAGCTCCAGCGCGCGCTCGCGGGCGAGCGACGGGGTACGGGCGTCGTCGCGCCAGGTGCGCTCCGGGACCAAGGGCCGCACCATCTCCTCGACCCCTTCGGTGTCGACCTCGGCGAGCTGATCGAAGTACGCCAGGATCTCGGCGACGTCCTCGGCGAGCTCGTCGGCCTCGGCGGGGTCGAGGTCGAGGCGCGCGAGGCGCTGCAGGTGCGCCATGTCGATCATGGGGCCACGAGCCTGGTGACGGTCGCCGTGGTGCGCGCTCATGCGGCCGATGCTAGCACGCGTGGTCCGCGGACGCCGGACGCTCCCGCCGGGGCCGGTCAGACGAACAGCCGCCCGAGGTAGTAGAAGGCGACCACCAGCACCAGGGACGGCAGGAGCGCGGCGATGCGGATGCGCTTGATGTCCAGCAGGCCCAGGCCCAGCGCCACGATGAGCAGCCCGCCGACGCCGTTGACGAGGAGCACGCGCGGGTCGTGACCAGGGTCGGGGACGAGCGAGGCGAACAGGCCCGCCGCCAGCGACAGCCCGCCCTGGTAGACGGCGATCACCACCACCGAGAAGACGACGCCGAAGCCGAAGGTGGTGGCCAGCGCCAGGGACGAGAAGCCGTCCAGCGCCGCCTTGAGCAGCAGGAAGCTGGGGTCGCCGCTGAGGCCGTTCTGGATGCTGCCGATGAGCGTGAGAGGCCCCACGCAGAACAGCAGGGTGGCGGCCACGAAGCCCTCGGTGAAGCGGCCCTGGCCCCGGAAGCGCCGCTTGAGCGCCTCCCCGATCGCGTCGAGGCCGTCGTCGAGGCGCCACCACTCCCCCAGCGCGCCGCCCAGAGCCAGCGCCAGCAGCCCCAGGATGATCCCGGGGGGCGTGCTCACGCGGGTCAGGTCGAGGGCGTTGTCGAACCCGATGAACAGCGTCAGCAGGCCGATCGCCTGCATGACCACGGTGGTGATCCGCAGGGGCAGCCGGCCGCGCAGGAGCAGCCCGAGCGACGACCCCAACAGCACGGTGGCGAGGTTGACCAGCGTCCCCGACGTCTCCTGCAGCAGCGACATGCTGGGGCGGATGCTACCACGGTGCCCGCCCCGTCCGGCAGGCGTCTAGCGCTCGCGGTCGGCGTCCGCGCCGCGCGGACCCGGCTGGCCCAGCGGCGCCGTCAGCAGGGGCGTGTGGCGAGCGCCCCCCTGCTGCAGCTCGCTCTCGAACAGCACCATCGCGGTCACGGGCCAGGTCGCCGCGGCCGGCTCGAAGCCCGCCAGAGCGTCGTCCACCTGGGCGCGGTCGACGCCGCGCAAGGTCTTGACACGGGCCAGCGTCAGGTGCGGCACGAAGCGCTGGCGATCGGGGCTCCCTGCCGCTCCGCCCAACGCCTCCGCCAGCCCTTGCTGCAACCGCTCCAGGGCGCCGTCCGCGTCGTCGCTGAGGCCGATCCACAGCACGCTGGGGCGCCTGGCGTTGGGGAAGGCACCGAGGCCGCTGGTGCGGGCCACGAAACGCCGTGAGGTCCGGGCCACGCCCGCCACGGCGCGCGTCACCCGGGGCACGCTCGCCTCCTCGACCTGCCCGAGGAACGCCAGCGTCAGGTGGGCGGCGTCGGGATCGGCGAAGCGCGCCTGCAGCTGGGGCAGGGCGCGGCGCAGGTGCTCGCCCGCCCGCTTCGCTTCCGTGCGGACCTCCGGGGGCGGGACCAGGGCCACGAACAGGCGGCGGCTCACGGCGCGGCGCTCCGGGTGCCGGCCGCACCTCGAGCGTGCGCGGGCGCGCCCGCCTGCACCGGCGCGCCCGCCGGCCGGGGCGGCCCCGGCGGGATGCGCTGCACGTCGTGGAGGTAGCTCACGATGCCGTCGGCGAGCGCGGCGGCGAGCGGTCCGGGCCGCTCCAGCAGCGCGCGGTCGTGGCGGTTGGTGAGGTAGCCCATCTCGACGATGAGCGCCGGCGTCGCCCGCGCCACCGAGTGACGGAAGTGCAGGGAGTTGAAGGCGTAGTACTTCAGCATGTCGATCGACACGTTGGCGTCGTCGTCCCCGAGCGCCGTCTCGCTGAGAACGGCGCGATCGATGTCGAGCTTGAGCAACGGGTCGCGGGCGTTGCGGAGCGGCAGGTAGTGAGCGCTCTTGTAGCCCTCGCGGCGGGGGTCGCTGCTGGCGTCGGCGTGCACCGCCAGCAGCAGCGTGGCGCGGTACCCCGGGGGCACGGTGGCGCCCAGGATGTCCACCCGGAAGCCGTCGCTCTCCAGCCGTCGGGCCAGCGCCCGCACGATGGCCAGGTTGACGTCGACCTCCTCCACGCCGTTCACCTCGGCGCCGGTGGCGGTGCGGAGCTTGGCGAGCTCGCGCGGCATGGCGGTCTCGCGGAGGTGGCCGACCTGCAGGCCGATGCGCACCGGTCCCCGCAGCGCAGCCAGCGCCTCGCGCAGGGTGGGCGCGAGCCCGCGGCTGGGGTGGCCGACCGCGCCGAAGGCGGACGACCAGTTGAGGGCCAGCAGCACGCTCAGCGCCAGCAGGAAGCCGCCGCCGAGCAAGACGCGGCGCGCGGCGCGTCCTGGCCGGCGCTGGCGCGGCCCGGGACCGCCATCGCGGTTGGGCCGACCGGCCCCGCCCGCGCCCGGCGCGTCTCCCGCCGCGCGTTCCCATCCGCCCAGGTGGTCTCCCTCGCGGCCGTCTGCGCGTCCCGCCACGGCTCCCACCGTACACGAGGCGACGCGTCGCCGGCGTGAACCTTCCGGTCAGGCGGGCCGCTCGCCGGTGAGCCAGAACATCACGTGCTCATCGACGTTCTCGAGGTGGTCGCCGAGCCTCTCCAGGTAGCGCGCGACCGCCAGCAGCTGCGTGGCGCGGCCGATGGTCTCCGGATCCTCGATCATGTAGGTGAGCAGCTCGCGCTGGATCTGTTCGTAGAGATCGTCGATCTCCCTGTCCATGGCGTGAGCGCGTCGCGCCGCGTCGATGTCGGACTCGGCGACCGACTTCATGGTGGTGTCGATCATGCCGCCCAGCACCTCGAGGATGCGCGCCATGTCCAGGTACTTCTTCAGCGGCGGTCTCTCGGCCAGCGTCACGGCCGATCGCGCGACGTGCTCGGCGTAATCGCCGGCGCGCTCGATGTCCGCCAGAGACTGGTAGGCCGCGCCCAGGAACCGGAGGTCGCCGGCGGCCGGCTGCCGGCGCGCGATCACGGTGAGGATGCGCAGCTCCAGCGTGGCCTGCATGGCGTCGATGCGGGCGTCGTTCTCGACGCAGCGCTCGGCGGCCGCCATGTCGGACTCGACGAGCGCGCGACGCGCCAGCTCGCAGGCCTCCCGGACCTGGCTGAGCATGCGCACCAGGGAGGCATTGATGTCCTGCAGGTCCTGATCCAACTGGGTCATGGTAGACGGGCGCATCATAACCCACAGCATCGGGCCTTCTCGTCAGAGCTGCGTCAGCCACGCCGTCTGCGAGGCGATGGACGGCGCGCCGGTGGTGCGGTGTCCCGCGGCGCGCGATCCGCGCGGTGTCCGGCGGCGCGCCGTTTTCGCGGTGTCCGGCGGGGCGCCGTGGCGGCCGGCCGGGGCCCGGGATGACGAGCCGATGACGGCCGCTCCGTATGATTGAGGCGTGGACCGAGGCGGCTCCTTCCCGACCCGCTACCGAGCGCGGCGAGGCGGGCGGGCGTGACCGGCAGGACGGCGACGGTGCTGGTGGTCGAGGACGACGACACCGTGCGCGAGCTGGTGGCGTACCACCTGTCTTCCGCCGGCTTCCACGTCGTCGAGGCGGCCGACGCCGAGAGCGGCTGGGGACGGGTGGAGGGGGCGGATGCGGTGGTCCTGGACTGGATGCTCCCCGGCGAGTCCGGCTTGCACTGGCTGGCGCGCTTGCGTGCGCAACGCGGACATACCGTGCCGGTGCTGCTCCTGACGGCTCGAGCTCGCGAGGTGGACCGCGTCGAGGGGCTCGAGGGCGGCGCCGACGACTACCTGGTGAAGCCCTTCAGCGCCGCCGAGCTGGTGGCGCGCGTGCGCGCCCTGCTCCGGCGCGCCCCGCCGCGCGGCACGCTGGCCGTGGGCCCGCTGCGGGTGGACACGGAGCGCGCACGGGTGGCGCTTCGCGGCAGCGAGGTGGACCTCACCCGGCGCGAGTACGAGCTGCTTGCCTTCTTCGCCGAGCACCCCGGGCGCGTGTTCAGCCGCTCGGAGCTGCTCGACCGCGTCTGGGGAGAGGACTTCGTCGGCTCCGAGCGCACCGTCGACCAGCACGTGGCGCAGCTCCGGAGCCGCCTCGGCGCCGAGCTGATCGAGACCGTGCGGGGCCGCGGCTACCGCCTCGCGGAGCCGCCGGGCGCCGCATCCTCGGCCCGCGCGCCGTGACCCGCGGGCCCGTCGCCGGCATCGGCGCCTGGCTCGATGCCCTCGATGAGGGCGTGGTGCTCATGGAGGAGGGCCGCGTGACGCTGGTGAACCGGGCGGCCGCACGCTTCCTGGAGGTGGCGCCCGAGCGCGCCGTGGGCGAGCCGCTCATCCGGGTGCTACGGGACCATCGCCTGGAGGACGCGGTGGCGTCCGGCCGGACCGTCGAGCTGGAGACGCGAGGCCGCCGGCTGCAGGCGGTGCCGGTGGAGGGGGCGCTGCTGTTGCTGGACCTGACCGCGCTCCGGCGCGCGCAGGAGGATGCCCGTGAGCTGCTGGCGGTGCTGTCCCACGAGCTCCGGACGCCCGTCACGGCCATCCGGGCCACCCTCGAGGCGCTCGATGACGACCTCCCCGAGGCCCTGCGGCGTCGCTTCGTGAGGCGCGCTCGTGACGAGTCCGCCCGCCTGGTACGGCTGCTGGAAGACCTGACCGTGGAGGTGCGGCCGCCGCGGGAGCGCAGCCTGGTGCTGGCCGAGGTGGTGGAGCGGGCGGTGGCGGTGGTGCAGCCGTCGCTGCGCGCGCACGCGGTGCGGCTCAGCGTCGACGTTCCGGGGACGGCGGTGTGGGCCGATGAGGACAAGCTGCTGCAGGTGCTCATCAACCTGCTCGAGAACGCCGCGGTGCACGGCCCCGACGGCGGGCGCGTGCACCTCCAGGCGTCGCCGGCGGAGCGGCTCGTGCGCCTGGAGGTGTCCGACGAGGGCCAGCCGCTGGACCCCTCCCGCGTCCCCCAGCTGTTCGAGCCGCATGCCAGGGCGGACGGCGTGAAGGCGAAGGGCACGGGGCTGGGACTCTACATCGTGCGCTCCATCGCCGAGCGCTGGGGCGGCCAGGCGTGGGGCGGCCCGGCTCCGGACGGTGCGGGCAACGTCTTCGGCGTGAGCGTTCCGCTGGCGCGGCTGCCCGGCGAGCGCGGTTGAGGCGCGGTCAGTCGGCGTCGCCGTCGTCGGAGAGGCGGTTCGGGAACGGCTCCAGCTCGCGTTGGTGGCGTCCCCGCTCGAGGGCGCGCGGCAGCTCGGGGTGGGTGAGCGTCATGGGGTCGCGTCTGCCGTCGCGCGCGCGCTCGTGCTCGGCGGCGTCGGCCGGCGCGGGGGCTCCGGGCTCGGGCGGGGCGATGCGGCTCCCCGGGAAGAGGCGGTCGTAGGCGCCGGGCGAGACCAGGACCAGCAGCACGACGGTCACGGCGACGCCCAGGACGACGTGCTGGTGCTGCGCCCAGAGCGCGCTCGGCGTGACCGTGCCGTGCCGGGAGTCGAGCAACGCCAGCCCGCCCGTTCCCCAGGCCAGGGCGTAGGCGAGCACGGCATCGAAGGGGCCCGCCCAGCGGCCGCGACGCGGGGACGGGTAGATGGCGAGCCACCCCAGCACGACCAGCTCCAGCGTGACCAGCACGGCATCCCAGCCTGCCGCCCCACCGCCGGCCTGCAGGCCGGCGAAGAGGGCGCCGGCCACCAGCCCCACCCCGGGCCCGTACGCCAGCGCCGTCAGGTAGAGCGGGAAGCGTGCCAGGCCGCCCACCACCTCGACGATCGGCACGGTGCCGAGGCTGCGTTGCAGGAGGGTGCCCGCCAGCCACAGCCCGAAGGCCAGCAGCACCGCGGCGACCACGCGCAGCAGCAGCCGCGGGCGCAGCAGCACGGCCAGGTCCCGGCGAAGCAGGCTGGTGGCGAGGGAGACCACGGCCAGCAGGGCCGCCGCCAGGAGCGAGTAGGCGAACACCGGATCGTGCTCGATGGCGTCGACGAATGGCGTCAGCGCGTGCGCGGCCGAGGCGGTCACGGGCGGCGGGACCCTTCCAGCCGCTGCGGCGGGGTTCCCGCCGGCGGGTCGACGTCCGCCAGCGTGGCGCCGAACGGGGGGTCGTCGAAGCCGCCGCCGCGCGCCATCGCCGCCACCGTGCGATAGGCGTCGCGGCGCTCGCCGGGAGCCATGGCTGCGGCCACCCCGACCCAGGCGAGCAGGCCGGCGCGATGGGCGCGCCGCAGGGCGGGCGGCAGGTAGCGGCGCGAGAGCTGATAACCGCCGCGTACGCCCTCGACCAGGAAGGCGCCCGCCGCAGGGGTGGAGCTGCCGCCGAGATGCAGGACGGGCGCGTCGACCAGGCGCGCATGGAAGCCCGCGGCGCGCAGCCGCCGGCAGAAGTCGATGTCCTCGTTGTAGAAGCGCAGGCTGGCGTCCATTCCGCCCACCGCGTCCAGTGCCTCGCGGCGCAGCACGTGCAGGTAGCCGGGAACCCACGCGACCCGGACGCTGCCGCCAGGCCTGAGCGCGAGACGCAGGTAGTTGGGGTGGTAGAGCGGGCCGTGGTCCTGACGGCGGCCGCGCGGCGTGCGCGCTACCGGCGCGACCACGCCGGCCGACGGATGTGCCCGCAAGGCGGCCAGCAGCCGTGGCAGGGTGTCGGGCTCCAGGTACAGGTCCGGGTTCATCAATGCCAGGAAGCGCCCGCGGGTGTGCTTGAGCCCCAGGTTCGCCGCGTGGGCGTAGGAGTGGTTGGGTGCGGCCACCGTGACCAGCTCGGGGAGCACCGCGCGTGCTCTGGCGAAGACGGCGGGGTCTGCATCGGTGTCCACCAGCACCACCTCGGCATGCGGCGCCGCCCGGGCCAGCCGGCGCAGCGCCTCCATAAGGATGTCCGGCACCCGGTAGTGCACCACCACCACGCTCAGCTCCGGCTGCGCTCGGGCCTCCGCCGCCTCCGCGGCCGTTACCGTCGACGTCATACCGCTCCAGCATGGCATGTCGGGGTGAGGCGAGCGGAGTGACAAAGAACTCATGGAGCCTCCCGTACACTGAACAGCGATGGACGTTCCCGAGACCCACATCGCAGCCGAGCGCCGCTACCGCATAGGGGTCGCGCTCGGCGGTGGCAGCGCCCGCGGCTACGCGCACATCGGTGCGCTCGCCAGCCTCGAGCGTCATGGCTTCGCTCCCGACATCCTCGCCGGGACCAGCTTCGGCGCCGTCATCGGTGCCCTGTACGCCATGGGGCGCAGCCCGGCAGACCTCCGGGCCGAGGCGGCGGCCATGCGCCGCCGGGACGTCTTCCCGTACATCGCCGACTTCGGCCTGCACAAGGGGGCCCTGTTCGGCGGTCGCCGGCTGGAGGCCTACTTCGACGCCATGGTCGAAGGGCGCAGCTTCGAGGACCTGGAGCGGCCGCTGGTGGTGGTGGCGACGGACGTCGACAGCGGCGAGCGGGTGCTGCTCTCGAGCGGACCGCTGGCACCCGCCCTGCGCGCCAGCGCCTCGATCCCCGGCGTGTTCGCGCCCGTCACGGTAGGTGGGCGCCGGCTGATGGACGGCGGCATCGGCTCGCCCGTGCCGCTCGACACCCTGCGGAGCTTCGAGGTGGATCTTGCCATCGGTATCGGGGCCGGCATGGAGGCCGGTGACTCGCGGAGCATCCGCGCCGCCCGTCGCTTCCTGCATACCGACCTGGGGCAACGCCTGCACCGCTCGCTGGGGCAGGGGACGGGACGCGGCGTCGCCGCGCGGCTGGGTCGCGCGCTCGCCTGCGCCGCCGACGGCTGGCTGATGGAGGTGGACGAGGAGGCGAGCCTGCACGTTCAGACCCGGCCCCCCATCCACTGGCTGAACTTCCACCGCGCGGAGATCGCCATCCGCGCCGGCGACGAGGCCCTCAACAGCTTCATGCCGCGCATCCGTCAGGCCATGGCCACGGCGGCGGTGCCCGTCTGAGCCGGGGCCGCCGGGTGCGGCACGGGCGCGCAGCGTATGGCCGCCGGGGTCAGGCTCCGGCGGCGTTCTCGTGGGCGGCGGCGGGCACGCGGCCCGCGCCGGCACGGGCGCGGGACGGGTGCGCCGGAAGGGTCACAGGATCTTCTTGCCGAGCAGGCTGGCGGCCATCTCGACCATGATGGCGGCCGTGCGGTTGCGCTCGTCGAGGATGGGGTTCACCTCGACCAGGTCGAGGCTGGTGGTACGGCCGGAGTCGCTGAGGAGCTCCATGAGCAGGTGCGCCTCGCGGTAGCTGAGCCCGCCCGGGACGGGCGTGCCCACGCCCGGCGCGAGGTCCGGGTCGAGGACGTCCGCGTCGAAGGAGACGTGCAGCCGGTCGACGTGCCCGAGGCGCTCGATGGCCTCCGACGCGATGCCGGCCATGCCGCGCTGGTCGATGTCTTTCATGGTGTACGCGGCCATGCCGCGCTCCCGGATGAGCCGGCGCTCGGCCGGGTCGATGCTCCGCAGACCGACGAACACGATGTCCTCGGCGCGCAGCGCGGGCCCGCCGTCCCACACGCCGGTGAGGCGCGCGTCCCCGACACCCAGGAGATGCGCCAGCGGCATGCCGTGGATGTTGCCGCTGGGGCTCGTGTCGGGCGTGTTGAGGTCGGCGTGGGCGTCGATCCAGACCACGCCGGTGCGGCGGCCCGCCGCCACCCCCGGCACGGTGCCCATGCTCACCGAGTGGTCGCCTCCGAGTCCGATCACGAAGGTTCCCGGCTCGAGGCTCCGCAGGCGCTCGTAGGCGGCCCTGCAGGTCGAGGCGATGGCGTCGGCGTAGTGGAGGCCGTTCGGGTTGGGGACCGCCTCCGGCACCGGCACCTCGACGTTGCCGAGGTCGGTCACGCGGTGGCCGAGCTCGCGCAGGGTGGGCGCCAGCCGCGCCAGGCGCAGGGCGCTGGGGCCCATGTCGACCCCGCGCCGCCCGGCGCCGAGGTCCATGGGGATGCCGAGTATGCTGACGGAGGTCACGCCAGAATCTACCACGAAAAGCGTCTAGGACGCAATTCGTGCAATTGTATGCGTGTCTGTATGGTGGATATCCAGCGGGCCTTGCAGGTGTCTGCCGGGCGCGCCCGAGGCCATGCGGGCGCCCCCGCCCGGTCGTCCACCGGCGAGGCGCCCGGGGGTCTTCAGTCCTCCGCCGGGCGGTGCCAGTAGCGCCCCTCGTCCTCCAGCAGCCTATAGGCGGGGTCCGGGCCCATGCTGCCGGCCTCGTAGAAGCTGGGCGTGGGCGGGTCGCGGTCGACCAGCTCGAGCAGTGGCCCGATGACACGCCACTGCGCCTCGACCTCGTCCGCCCGCATGAACAGCGTGGCGTCGCCGAGCATCACATCGAGCAGCAACGTCTCGTAGGCGTCGGGGTTGGGACGATCGAAGCTGCGGCCGTAGAGGAAGTCGAGGCTGATGCGATCGAGCTCGATGCCCTGTCCGGGCCGCTTGCCGTTGAAGCGGAGCACGATGCCCTCGTCCGGAACCAGGCGCAGCACCAGGCGATCGGCCTTGAGGCTCGAGGGCAGGTCGAAGGGGACATGCGGCGGCGTCTTGAAGTGCAGCACGATCTCGGTGGCCTTCATCTCGAGGCGCTTGCCCGAGCGCACGTAGAAGGGCACGCCGGACCAGCGCCAGTTCCGCAGCTCCAGCTCGACGGCCGCGAAGGTGGCCTGACGGCTGCGCGGGTCCACGCCCTCCTCCTCGCGGTAGCCGTTCATGCCGTTGCCCGACACGTACTGGCCCAGCACGGCGCGCTCGGGGCGGGCACAGGCCAGGGCGTTGAAGACCTTCACCTTCTCGTCGCGCACGCTCCCGGCGTCGTAGCGCGCGGGAGGCTCCATCGCCACCAGCGCCACCAGCTGGAGCAGGTGGTTCTGGAAGACGTCGCGCAGAACGCCTGCCGACTCGTAGAAGCTGCCCCGCCCCTCGACGCCCATCGGCTCGACCATGGTGATCTGCACGTGATCGACGTAGCGGTTGCTCCACACCGGCTCGAAGATGCTGTTGGCGAATCGCAACACCGCCAGGTTCTGAGCGGTCTCCTTGGCGAGGTAGTGGTCGATGCGGTACACCTGATCCTCGCGGAAGTGCTCCAGCACATGGGCGTTGAGCGCGCGCGCGGTCTCCAGGTCGTTCCCGAAGGGCTTCTCGATCACCAACCGCGACCAGCCCCCGCGCTCCTGGTTGAGGCCCGCGCAGGCCAGCCGGGTGACGATGCTCTGGTAGGTCTCCGGCGGCGTGGCCGTGTAGAACACGCGGTTGGCCTGGCCCAGCTCATCCAGGCGCCGGGCCAGCTCCCGGAAGCTGTCCTCGTCGTCGTAGCCGCCCTGCACGTAGTGGATGCGCGCTTCCAGGGCGGCGCGCGCCGCCTCCAGCTCGGAGCCGGCCTCGGGACCCAGGGCGGCACGCAGGCGGTCCTTCAGGGCCGCGTCGTCGAGGTCCGAGCGGCCGTAACCCACGATGACGGTGTCGCGGTGCAAGCCCCCTTGCGCCTGGAGCTGCAGCAGCGCCGGCAGGAGCTTGCGGGCCGCCAGGTCGCCGGTGATGCCGAAGATGACGAAGGCGGTGGGCGGCGCCTTCTGCACGTCACGCCTCCTTGACCGGGTGCCCGCCGAACTCGTTGCGCAGCGCGGCGACCACCTTGGCGGCGAAGCTGTCTTGCTGCCGGCTGGCGAAGCGCGCGTAGAGCGCGGCGGTGATGGCCGGCAGCGGCAGCGCCTGCTCCACGGCGTAGTCCACGGTCCAGCGTCCCATGCCGCTGTCGTCCACGTAGCCTTGGATGCCGTCCAGGCCGGGGTCCTCGCTGAAGGCGTCGGCCAGCAGCTCCAGCAGCCAGCTCCGCACGACGGCACCGTGCGTCCACAGCTCGGAGATCTTCTGCAGGTCGAGGTCCGCCCCGGGGTAGGCGGCCAGCGCTTCGAAGCCCTCACCGTAGGCCTGCAGCAGGCCGTACTCGATGCCGTTGTGCACCATCTTCACGAAGTGCCCCGCGCCGACCGGGCCGACGTGGGCGTAGCCGTTCTCGGGCGCCAGGGTGCGGATGGCCGGCTCCGCCAGCTCGAAGGCCCCGTCCTCGCCGCCCGCCATGATGTTGTAGCCGACCTTCAGACCCCAGACGCCGCCCGACACGCCGGCGTCCACCAGCCGCACGCCCTCGCGGTCGGCCTCGCGGCCGCGCCTGAGGGTGTCGGTGTAGTGGGAGTTGGAGCCGTCGACGATGAGGTCGCCCTGGTCGAGGTGGGAGAGCGCTTCCCTGAAGACCTTCTCGGTGGCGTCCCCGGAGGGCACCATGAGCCACACCACGCGCGGGGTGGGCAGCGCCTCGATGAGATCCTGCAGGGACGAGGCCGGCGTGGCGCCCTCGTCCGCCAGGGCCTCGATGTTCCCCTCGTCGATATCGGTGACGACGACGGTGTGGCCGTCACGCATCAGGCGCCGCGTCATGTTGGCGCCCATGCGCCCTAGTCCGACCATTCCGAGATGCATGGTGGCCTCCCTTGCCGGCGCGCTGCGGCGCCGCCCCCGATGCTAGCAAGGGGGAGCGGCGGCGCCTGTTGGGCGCGACCCGTCGCCCGGCCGCGTCCGCCGCTCGGGCGGTCCCGGGTGGGAGGGAAGGCGCTACGGTCGCCGGCCGCCGCAGCGGCTCCCTGGAGCGCCAGCAAGTGCGTGCTAGACTGGCGCGGTTGCGATGCGGCGGCGGCCCGTTGTGGACACCCTTTCGCCGCGAGCCCGGTCACGCGCTCCGGGCGGCCACGTGCCGCCGGCGCGGGCCGCCCTGGAGGACGAGCGTTGGACACGAACGAGGCGATGGCGCTCCTGCGCCGCGGTGCGGAGACGATCCAGCCCGAAGGCGGGCTCGACCAGAAGCTCGCGGAGGCCGCGACCGAGGGGCGCCAGCTGCGCGTCAAGCTCGGCGTGGACCCCTCGAGCAGCGACCTCCACCTGGGGCATGCGGTGGTGCTGCGCAAGCTGCGCCAGTTCCAGGACCTGGGCCATCTGGTGGTCCTGATCATCGGTGACTTCACCGCCACCATCGGCGACCCGTCCGGCCGCTCCAAGACCCGTCCCGTGCTGTCGCTGGAGGAGACCCGGCGCAACGGCGAGACCTACGTGGCGCAGGCGACGCGCATCCTGGACGCTGCCCCCGAGCGGCTCGAGATCCGCCACAACTCCGAGTGGCTGGGGCCGCTCGACTTCGGGGACGTGGTCCGGCTGGCCTCCAGCTACACCGTGGCACGCATGCTGGAGCGCGACGACTTCACGAAGCGCTTCCAGGCCGGCACCCCCATCAGCGTGCACGAGTTCCTCTACCCGCTGGCTCAGGCGTACGACTCTGTCGCCATCCGGGCCGACGTCGAGCTCGGCGGGACCGATCAGCTCTTCAACCTGCTGGTGGGTCGCGACGTGCAGCGCGCCTACGGCGTGGCGCCCCAGGTTGCGCTCACCACCCCGCTGCTCGAGGGCCTCGACGGGGTGGAGAAGATGTCGAAGTCGCTCGGCAACTACATCGGCATCGCCGAGCCCCCCGAGGTCATGTTCAAGAAGGCCATGCAGGTGCCTGACGAGCTGTTGGTGCGCTATGCCGAGCTGTGCACGCTCCTCGACCTGGCTGCCTTCCGGCGCCAGGCGGGGGAGAGCCCGGTGACCGCCCACCGCATCCTGGCGCGCGAGCTGCTGCGCGTCTACCACGGTGAGGGGCCCATCGCGGCCGCCGAAGCGCGCTACGACGCCGTCGCCAGGGGGGCCATCCCCGAGGACGTGCCGGAGGTGGTGGTGGCGCCGCGCGAGTTCCAGGAGGGCCGCGTGGGGGTCTTGCGCCTGGCCACGCTGGCGGGCCTGAGCAGCTCCAACGGTGACGCCCGCCGCCTCATCCAGAACCGCGGCCTCAGGCTCGACGGCGAGGTGGTGGAGGATCCGCAGCTGTGGCTCGCGCTGGAGCGCCCGGTGGTGCTGCAGAAGGGCAAGGACACCTTCGTGCGGGTGCGCGCCGGCGCCTGAGCCGCGCAGCGGCTATCTAGACCGGTCTGTCGATCCGTGAGCCGTGGCCCGACGTGGAGAGGTGAGCAGCGACGCCGTCAGCCTCCTCGCGGAGGCGCCGCCCCGCCGCGCCCGCGGTCAGATCGCCAGCACGCCCGCGAGCTCGATGAGCTCCCAGTCGATCTCCTTGTGGAGCTCCCAGACGTCCTTGAGGGGCACGTGCACGATGCCGCGCTTGTCGACCCCGACCATCACGCCGCCGCGCCCCTCGACCAGGCTGCGCACCGCGTGGAAGCCCATGCGTGACGCCAGCACCCGGTCGCGGGTGGAGGGGGAGCCGCCGCGCTGGGTGTGCCCCAGGATGACGGTGCGCACCTCGTAGCCGCAGCGCTCCCGGATGCGCGCCTGCAGGTTCATGGCGCCGCCCTCGTAGGCGCCCTCGGCGACGACCACGATGCTCGAGGTCTTGCCGCGCTTCTGGGCGGCGACGATCATGTCGGCGACCTCGTCGGCGCCCAGCTGCACCTCGGGCAACAGGATGGCCTCGGCACCGCCGGCCACGCCGACGTGAAGCGCGATGTGACCGGAGTAGCGCCCCATGACCTCCACCAGGAACAGGCGATCGTGGCTGGCGGCGGTGTCGCGCAGGCGGTCGACCGCCTCCAGCGCCACGTTGATGGCGGTGTTGAAGCCGATCGAGACGTCGGTGCCGTAGATGTCGTTGTCGATGGTGGCCGGGATGCCGACCACGGGGAAGGCATGCTCCTCGAAGAGCCTGTAGGCGCCGCGGAAGCTGCCGTCGCCGCCGATCACCACCAGGCCGTCGATGTCGCGCTCGCGCAGGCGGGCCGCCGCGGTAGCCCTGCCCTCGGGCTCCATGAAGGCCTTGGAGCGGGCGGTGCGAAGCACCGTGCCGCCGCGCTGGATGATGTTCGCCACGCTGCGCGCGCCCATCTCCACGATGTCCCCCTCGATGAGCCCCTGGTAGCCCCGGTAGACGGCGGAGATGCGCAATCCCTCGTACACAGCGGTCCGCACGACCGCCCGGATGGCGGCGTTCATCCCAGGCGCGTCCCCTCCGCTGGTGAGAATGCCGATGTGCTTCACAGCCGACAAGTATAGCGTCCGGGCGGGGCGTCTCCGGTGGGGCGGACGTCCCGGCCGCCGGCGGACGCTGCGCGCGGCGCGGGCCTGGCGGCGGGGGCGGCGTTCCGCGCTCCTGGCAGGCGGGCGATTCGCGGGCGCGGCGGGGCGGACGTCCCTGCTGGGCCGCTTGCGGGGGCGGAGATGCCGCCGGCCCCTCGAGGCGGTTGCCGTCAGGAACGGCGGGGACGCGATAGCGCGCGTTTCGTGAAGTCCTGCACGCGGGACGAATGTCCGGTGGCCCCCCCTTCCGTGCGTGTGTCATGATTCAAGCCAAATGACTACCGTCGCCCTCAAAGAAACTGCCGCCGGAGAGAGGCGCATCGGGCTCACGCCCGCCGTCGTCGACAAACTCGTGCGGCTCGGTATGCCGGTGACGCTGGAGTCGGGCATCGGCGCCCCGCTCCACATCGCCGACGAGGCCTTCGAGAAGGTGGGTGCCAGCTTCGACTCCGACCGCGCCGCGCTCCTCAAGAGGGCCGACGTGCTCGTGAGCGTCAACAAGCCCACCGCCGACGTCATCTCCGGCCTTCGGGAGGGGGCCGTGAGCGTCAGCTTCCTGGATCCGTTCCGCAGCGCAGAGACGGTCCAGGCGCTGGCCGACGCCAAGGTCAGCGCCTTCTGCATGGAGCTGATCCCCCGCACCACCTACGCGCAGAAGATGGACGCGCTCTCCAGCCAGGCCAGCCTGGCCGGGTACGCGGCGGTCATCATCGCCGCCGAGCGCATCGACAAGTCCCTGCCGATGATGAGCACACCCGCCGGCACCATCGCGCCGGCGCGGGTTTTCGTGGTCGGCGCCGGGGTCGCCGGCCTGCAGGCCATCGCCACCGCCAAGCGCCTGGGCGCGCGGGTGGAAGCCTACGACACCCGGTCGGTCGTCAAGGAGCAGGTGCAGTCGCTGGGCGCGCGCTTCGTCGAGATCGACGTGGGCGAGACCGGCCAGACCGAGCAGGGTTACGCCAAGGCGCTCACCGACGAGCAGCTCGAGATGCAGCGCCAGCAGATGGCCAAGATCTGCGCGGGTGCCGACATCATCGTCACGACGGCGCAGGTGTTCGGCCGGCCGGCGCCCAAGATCATCTCCGCCGACATGGTCGCCGGCATGCGCCCGGGCGCGGTGATCGTCGACCTGGCCGCCTCCACCGGCGGCAACGTCGAGGGTACGCGGCCGGGTGAAGAGATCCTGACGGACGGCGGCGTGCTCATCGTGGGCCTCGACAACTACCCTGCCGAGGTCGCCCGCGACGCCAGCCAGATGTTCGCCAGCAACGTCTACTTCCTGCTCGAGCACGCCTTCGACAAGGAGGCCGGGTCCTTGAAACTCGACACCGAGGACGATGTGATCGGGGCTGCGCTCCTCACCCACGAGGGGCAGATCCGCGACGAGCGCGTCCGTGGCGCGGTCCTGGAGGGGTCCAAGTGACGATGCTCCTGTTGTTGTTCATCTTCGTGATCTCGATCTTCCTGGGCCTCGAGCTCATCGGCAAGATCCCGTCGCAGCTGCACACCCCGCTGATGTCCGGCTCCAACGCCATCTCCGGCATCAGCATCGTCGGCGCGCTGGCGGCCACCGCCATCCACGGCAGCTTCGGAACCGCGCTCGCCGTGCTCGCGGTGGCCTTCGCAACGATCAACGTCGTCGGCGGCTACCTGGTCACCGACCGCATGCTGGCCATGTTCAAGGCCGGCAAGAAGGACTAGGGAAGCCCCATGACGACAGCCATCAACCTGGCGTACATCGTTGCGTCGATCCTGTTCATCTACGGCCTCAAGATGCTCGGCCGGGTGGAGACCGCCCGGCGCGGCAACATGGTGTCCGCTATCGGCATGCTGCTGGCGATCGTCGCGACGCTGCTGCTCGGCGGGCTGGACTACGTGTGGATCATCGTCGGCCTGGTCGTGGGCGGCGCCATCGGCTGGTGGGCGGCCGCGGCCATCAAGATGACCCAGATGCCCGAGATGGTGGCCCTGTTCAACGGCTCGGGCGGCCTGGCCTCGATGCTGGTCGGCTGGGTCGAGTACCTTCGCAACCCTCACCCCGACCTGGTCACCTCCATCGCCATCTTCTTCGCGGTGCTGGTCGGCGCCGTGGCGTTCACCGGCTCGGTGATCGCCTGGGGCAAGCTCTCCGAGACCATGCCCGGCAAGCCCATCCTGTTCAAGGGACAGCAACCCGTCAACGCCCTCATCATCGGCGGCGCCGTGGTGCTGGGCATCATCTTCATCATCACGCCGCCCACCACCTACCCGCTGCTGCTCGCCATCATCGGTCTGTCGCTCGTCCTGGGGGTGCTGGCGGTCATCCCCATCGGCGGCGCCGACATGCCGATCGTCATCTCGCTGATGAACAGCTACTCGGGCATCGCCGGCCTCGCCGCCGGCTTCGTGATCCAGAACAACGTGCTCATTGTGGCCGGCACCCTGGTCGGCGCGTCGGGCCTGATCCTCACGCAGATCATGTGCAAGGCGATGAACCGCTCGCTGGCCAACGTGCTCTTCAGCGGTTTCGGGTCGGTCACCACGGCCGGCTCCATGAAGGTCGAGGGCGAGGTCAAGCCCATCACCGCCGAGGACGCCTACTTCGTCCTGGAAGCCGCCAGCAGCGTGATCTTCGTGCCCGGTTACGGCATGGCCGTGGCGCAGGCACAGCACGCGGTCAAGGAGCTGGCGGACCTGCTGCAGAGGAACGGCGCGGAGGTGCGCTACGCCATCCACCCGGTGGCGGGCCGCATGCCCGGCCACATGAACGTGCTGCTGGCGGAAGCCAACGTGCCCTACGAGCAGCTCGTCGAGCCGGACGACGTCAACCCCACCATGGAGATGGTCGACGTCGCCGTCGTCATCGGCGCCAACGACGTGGTCAACCCGTCCGCGCGCGAGGACGCGTCCAGCCCGCTCTACGGCATGCCCATCATCAACGTCGACCAGGCGCGCACCGCCTTCGTGCTCAAGCGCTCCATGAACCCGGGCTTCTCGGGGGTGGACAACCCGCTGTTCTTCAAGCCCAACACCCGCATGCTGTTCGGGGACGCCAAGACGAGCATCCAGACGCTGGTCTCGGAGTTCAAGGAAGCGGTGGCCGCCTGAGCCGCGCCGCCTGATCCCTCCGCCATGCGCTCACGCCGCGCCGCACCCGCCACCGGGTGCGGCGCGGTCTCGTTCGGCGGCGCCCAGGCAGCCCGGCATACGCTGAGAAAACTTGACAAAGGCACACTCAGGTTTCTATCATCAGTGACATGGACGCCGAACGCTTCACCGAGACCGCGCTGCAAGCCATCGCAGGCGCGCAGGAGATCGCCCGCGCGCGCCAGCACCAGCAGGTGACGGCCGCCCACGTGGCGGCCGCCCTGCTGGCCGATGCCGAGGGGCCGCCCGCCCGACTGGTCGCGCGGGCGGGCGGTGACCTGGGTCAGGCCCAGGCCGCCCTCGACACGGTGCTGGGACGGCTGCCCAAGGTGTCGGGTGGCGACGGTCAGTACATGGCGCCGGAGATGGGCGGCGTGTTCGAGCGCGCGGAGGCGCTCGCCGCGCAGCTGGGCGACCAGTTCGTCGCCGCCGACGCGCTTCTGATCGCAGTCCGCGAGAAGGGCGGCGAGGGCGTCAAGGCGCTTCCGATCGGGAGGGCGCTGCTGGAGGCCGCGCGTGCCGTGCGCGGCGGCCGTACCGTCGACAGCCGCACCGCGGAGACGAGCTTCGAGGCCCTGGAACGCTACGGCATCGACCTCACGCAACGCGCCCGCGAGGGCAAGCTCGACCCCGTCATCGGCCGCGACGACGAGATCCGGCGAGCGGTGCAGATCTTGCTGAGGCGCACCAAGAACAACCCCGTGCTGATCGGTGAGCCGGGCGTGGGGAAGACCGCCATCGCCGAGGGGCTGGCCCAGCGCATCGTGCACAAGGACGTGCCAGAAGGACTGCAGGGCAAGCGCATCATCCAGCTCGACATGGGCAGCCTGCTGGCGGGCGCAAAGTACCGCGGCGAGTTCGAGGAGCGCCTCAAGGGCGTGATCCAGGAGACCGTGCGGTCCAAGGGCGAGATCCTGCTCTTCATCGACGAGCTGCACACCATCGTCGGGGCCGGCAAGGCCGAAGGGGCGGTGGACGCGGGCAACATGCTCAAGCCGCCGCTGGCCCGCGGCGAGCTGCGCATGATCGGCGCCACCACCCTGAGCGAGTACCGCAACATCGAGAAGGATGCCGCCCTGGAGCGGCGTTTCCAGCCCATCCTGGTGGACGAGCCCAGCACCGAGGAGACCATCAGCATCCTGCGCGGCCTGAAGGAGAAGTACGAGGTCCACCACGGCGTGCGCATCAGCGACCCCGCCATCATCGCTGCGGCCGCCATGGCGCACCGCTACATCGCCGACCGTCGCCTGCCCGACTCCGCCATCGACCTCATCGACGAAGCGGCCAGCCGCATCCGTGTGCAGTTGGACAGCCTCCCGGAGGAGCTCGACGGCCTGCGCCGTCGCCGCCTCCAGCTGGAGGTGGAGCAGGAGGCCCTGAAGCGCGAGGACGACCCGGACTCGGCGCACCGGCTGCAGCGCATCGACGAGGAGCTGCACGCGCTCCAGAACCGCATGGAGCGGGCCCAGTCCGACTGGGAGGCCGAGCGCAGCGTGCTCGAGGAGCTCAGAGCCGCGCAGGAGGAGCTGGACGGCGTGCGCACCCGGATCGACCGGGCCGAGCGCGAGTACGACCTCGAGAGGGCGGCCCAGCTCCGCTACGGCGAGCTGCCCAAGCTGGAGGCGTCGCTCAAGGATCTCAGCGAGCGCCTCGAGGGAGCCCGCTACGTGCGGCTCGAGGTGGGTGAGAACGAGGTCGCCGAGGTGGTGAGCCGTACCACCGGCATCCCCGTGTCGCGCCTGATGGAGGGCGAGCGCGAGAAGCTGCTCGAGCTGGAGACCGGCCTGCACGGGCGGGTGATCGGCCAGGACGAGGCCATCACCGCGGTGGCCGACGCCATCCGGCGCTCGCGCGCCGGGCTCGCCGACCCCCGCCGCCCCATCGGCTCGTTCATCTTCCTCGGCCCCACCGGGGTCGGCAAGACCGAGACCGCCAAGGCGCTGGCTCAGCAGCTCTTCGACACCGAGGACAACATGATCCGCCTCGACATGAGCGAGTACATGGAGCGTCACACCGTCGCCAAGCTCATCGGGGCGCCTCCCGGGTACGTCGGTTACGACGAGGGCGGCCAGCTGACCGAGGCGGTGCGCCGCCACCCCTACAGCGTCATCCTCTTCGACGAGATCGAGAAGGCGCACCCGGACGTCTTCAACGCGCTGCTGCAGATGCTCGACGACGGCCGGCTGACCGACTCGCACGGGCGCACGGTGGACTTCCGGAACACGGTCGTGATCATGACCAGCAACATCGGCAGCCCGCAGATCCTCGAGGCCGGCCGCGCGGGCGCCGACTACGATCAGCTCAAGGCCACCGTGTTCGCACAGCTGCAGGAGCACTTCCGGCCGGAGTTCCTCAACCGCGTCGACGACATCATCGTGTTCCACGCGCTGGCGCGGGAGCAGGTCGAGAGGATCGCCGAGCTGCAGCTCGAGCAGGTGCGCGGCCGGCTGGCCGAGCGGCACATCGCGCTCGAGTTGACCTCCGCGGCCATGGACGAGCTGGCACGGCTGGGGTTCGACCCCGTCTTCGGTGCGCGCCCGCTCAAGCGCGCCGTGCGGCAGCACATCGAGACACCGCTGTCCCGGCTGATCATCGCGGGCGAGGTAGGGGATGGTGATACCGTGCTGGTCGAGCCGGGCCCGGCGGGCTTCCGCTTCACCAGCAAGGGCACCGAGGAGCCGGCGGCCGCGCTCAACTGATCGAGACCTGGAGGTCGCGGCCGTGTGTGGCATCGCGGGATGCTGGGGAGGGGGCGACGGGGCGCGCTGCGTGGAGGACACGCGGGCGCGCATGCGGACGCTGCGCCATCGCGGCCCGGACGGCGAGGGCCTGAGGCGGTTGGAGGCGGGCGTGCTCGGGCACACCCGCCTCGCCATCATGGACCCGGCCCACGGCGAGCAGCCCCACGTCAGCGAGGATGGCCGTACCACCCTCGTCGCCAACGGCGAGATCTACAACCAGGCGAGCCTGCGCGCCCGCTTGCCGGGCCACCGGTTCCACAGCCGCAGCGACACCGAGGTCGCGCTGCACCTTCTCGAGGAGCGGGGAGACGCCGGCGTGGAGGCGCTGGACGGCATGTTCGCCCTGGCGCGCGCCGCGGGTGGCGAGCTGCTGCTGGCGCGCGACCCGCTCGGCATCAAGCCGCTCTACCTGGCGCGGTCGCCCGGCGGCGGCGTGCGCTTCGCGTCCGAGATGAAGGCGCTGCAGGACCCTGGCGACGATCTCGAGGAGGTCCCTCCCGGCTGTGTGTGGAGCAGCCTGCGCGGGCTGCGGCGCTACTACCGGGTGCCGGAGGCGAGGGCGGAGTTGGGCGACGCCGAGGAGGCGGCGGCGGCCGTGCGCCGGACCCTCGAGCGCGCGGTGCGCAAGCGTCTCATGAGCGACGTGCCCCTGGGCGCGTTCCTCTCCGGCGGGCTCGACTCCAGCGCCATCGCCGCCCTGGCGATGCGCGAGCTGGGGCGCCTGCACACTTTCTCGGTGGGCGTGGCGGGGTCGCCGGACCTGGCCGCCGCCCGCCAGGTGGCGCGCCACATCGGCAGCGACCACCACGAGCTGGTCTTCGGACGGGACGAGGTCGAGGCCGAGCTGGAGCGGCTGATCTACGCGCTCGAGTCGTTCGACCGCGATCTCGTGCGCAGCGCCGTCCCCACCTTCTTCGCCGCACGTCTGGCGGCCCGTCACGTCAAGGTCGTCCTGACCGGCGAGGGCGCCGACGAGCTGTTCGCCGGCTACCGCTACGTGCGCGGCCTGCGGGGGGAGGCGCTGGCGGCGGAGCTCAGGCGCAGCCTGGAGGGCATGCACAACCTCAACCTGCAACGGGTCGACCGCCTCACCATGGCACACGGCCTGGAAGCGCGGGTGCCGTTCCTCGACCGCTCGATGGTCGCGCTGGCGCAGCGCATCGCCCCGGAGCTGAAGGTCCGCGAGGTCGGCGGACGGCGCGTCGAGAAGTGGGTGCTGCGGCGCGCCGTCGAGGACCTGCTGCCGCAGAGCGTGGTGTGGCGGGACAAGGCGCAGTTCGACGAGGGCTCGGGCACGGCGGACTTGCTGGGAAAGATCGCCGCGTCCGCTTCGCCGCCGCGCCCGCGGCTGGGGGTGACGCCGCGCTCCGCCGAGGAGGACCTGTACCTGCAGATCTTCGCGTCGTCGTTCGTGCGGCCCCAGGCGCTGGTGCCGAACCTGGGCCGGTGGCTGCCGGGCGAGGGCTGACGGGGGGCGCGAGGACCCCGGGGCCGCGGGTATCATGCGGGCCATGACCGACGTGCTGCTCATCGTTCCGCATCCCGATGACGAGGTGTTCGGCTGCGGCGCCCTGTTCGCGCGCATGGCGGCGCACGGCCGGCGCGTCGCCACGCTCACGCTCACCCGGGGCCGGGCCGGGCGCTCGCTCGACCTGTGCGCCCGCGAGGACGTGCCGGCCGTGCGCGAGGCCGAGCTGCGTGGCTCGCTCGCCGCGCTCGGGGTGGAGGACGTCACCGTCTTCGACTACCGCGATTTCGTGCCCGACGCCGACCGCGGCATCGCTCCCGACCCGGGCCTGCAGGCCGTGCCGGAGGCGGACATCCTGCCCCGCATCGTGGAGGTCGTGGAACGCGTGGCGCCGCGCGTCCTGCTGACCTTTCCGCCGAACGGCAGCAACGGCCACCCCGACCACGTCACCGCCCACAGGCTGGCGCTGAAGGCGGCGGACGCCGCGTCCGGCACGATCGAACGTGTGTACTACTTCGCCGGCGATGCCCCCCATGGCGGACCCGCCCGCCCCGGCTTCCTCAGCCCGGACGCGGTGCGAGAGGCGTACTTGCCACCGACGCACGTCGTCGAGGCGGGGCCGTTCCTGGAAGCGAAGCTAAGGGCGATGGCCCAGCACCGCACCCAGGCGCTGTCGGTCCTCAACTTCATGGAACGCTTCACGCGGCGCCTGTTCGTGGAGAGCTTCCACCGGGCGCGCCCGGAGGCGCCGGCCGGCGAGGGCCCCCGGACGGTCTCCTGGCTCTAGCGGGTTGTCCTGTGTCGGCGGTTTAACAGCGTCCGGGACGCAGCTGCGTGGTAGCCTGGGGTGTGATGTTCCGCAGGTCGCGGGTCGTGGATCTGGAGCCGGCGCGACGCGCCCTGGCCCAGGGTCAGTACGACGTTGCCTTCGCCATCCTCGAGGATGCGGCGAGGGGCGGCTTCGCTCGGCCCGCCCAGGCGCAGTACTGGCTGCATCTGGCGGCGGTGTACGCCCTCTACGCCGAGGATGGCGTGGAGAACGGCGTTCCAGCGCTGCGCAGCGCTGTGACGGCCGACCCCAACCTGGCGGACGACGCGCTCTACCGAGCGCTCTACTGGGAGTTCGCCGCCTATCGCGGCGGCTCCGTCGGTGACGTGAAGCGCGGCATCCGCCAGGTGCCCGCGCGGGCCGAAGCGGTGGCCGGCTACCACGCCGCCAGCGCGTTGCTCGCGGCCGGAGCGCCCAAGAGCGCCGCCAAGCGCCTGTTGCTGCTGCCCGTCGCGGAGCTTCCCGTGTACCTGGTGTGGCGGCGCTGGTCGCTGCTGGGGCAGAGCCGCGAGGCGCTGGGCGATTGGAGCGGGGCCGCGGAGGCCTTCCGCGACGCGGTCGAGCTGGCGCCCGAGGCCGAACGCGATCCCGAGCGTCTGAGCCTCGCGGGCGCGCTGCTCGAGCTCGCCGACCCGCAGGCTGCGCTGAGCGAGCTGGCGCGCGTGGACGAGGAGGCGCTTCGGCCCGAGGAACGGGCGGTGCTCCGCTACCTCTCGGGACGCGCCCACCTGGAGAGTGGCAACCCCAACCTGGCGCTGTCGCTGCTGCGTGAAGCCCGCGCGTTGGAAGGCGACCGGCCCGGTCCCGACGCCGGCTTCCAGACGGCGCTGGCGACGGCGCAGGCGCTGGTGGCGCTGGGACGCTTCGGCGAAGCCACCGAGGCGTTCGCCGCCGCCCTGGCCGTCGCGCCCGCCGAGGACAGGCCCTACGTCCAGCATGAAGCCGCCTACGCGCTGATCGAGAGCGATGCGCTGACCGCTGCGGAGGCGATGCTCTCCGAGGTGGTGAGCGACCCCACCTACCCGCACCGCGCCGAGGCGCTCGCGGACCTGGCGGACACCCGCCTCAAGAGCGGCGAGCTCGACGGGGCGGAGGTGCTCGCCCGGCAGGCTCTGGAGATGGGCGCGACCGCGGCCGCCTGCCTGTGCCTCGGGAACATCGCCTACGAGTACTTCCGGCTCGATGAGGCCATCAGCTGGTTCGAGCAGGCCGTCAGCGCCAGCCAGCCGGGCGACCCGGTCTGGGTCGGCGCGCAGCAGCTCCTGGCCGACGCCTACGCCTGGAGCGGCGAGGCCATGGCCGAGCGCGTGCTCACCCACGCCCGCCTGGCGCTGGACCACACCGAGCCCTCCAGCGAGTGGTACCTTCCGCTCCGGCGCCACCTCGCCGCCGCCCAGAAGATCCTCGGCGGCCACGACCGGCTGCTGAACTGAGACCTGCGTCCGCGGCGTGGAAGGGCTCCTGCTCGCCGAGGCGGTGCGCCCGCTGTACGCCAGGCTGCCCCTGGCCGGCGGGGCCTGGCGCTTCCCCGACGAACGTACCGCGGTGCTCCCCCTCCCGGGCCTGGACGCCCCCGGCGACGCCTTGTGGATCTTCAGCCGCCCGCCCACACCGCGGTTGGCGCTCGGCAAGGCGCCCGAGGACGGCACCCCCGCACGGACCTCGTTCCAGGAGCAGCTCGCCGCCCGCGCCGTGGGGCCGCTCGAGGCGGTGCGTCAAGCGGGCCTCGACCGTGTGCTGGAGCTGGACTTCGGCGCGGGTACCGGTTTCGTGCCGCGGCCGGCCGTCACGCTGGTGGTGGAGCTCACCGGGCGTAACGCCAACCTGGCGCTGCTGAACGGGGCACGGACCATCCTGGGCGTCGAGCGCGTGGTCCTCGCCGATCGCAACCGTTACCGCGAGCTCAAACCGGGCATCGCCTACCGCCCGCCGCCCCCCTACGCCAAGCTCGACCCTCGCCGGGCGAGCGCCGCGGAGTTGGAGGCGGCCCTGCAGGGTAACCGCCTCGACCAGGTCCGTCGCGTCCTGGACGGTATCGGGCCCGAGCTCGGCGGAGCCTTGATCGCGGGATGCGGGCTCGCGCCGGAGACACGCCTCGAGGGCGAGGCGCTGGCGCGGGTGGTGGCCGCCATCCCCGACCTCGTCCGTGCGCCGTCCGCCTGGCTGGTCCGGGCGGGCGGCGCCCCCGGCCTCGATGCGCGGCGGCGTGCCGACCGTCGCGAGCGGGAGGCCCGTGTCCTCACGACGGCCTACCGGCACCGTCTGGAGGTCGCGCGGAAGCGGCTGCAGGACCTCGAACGGGCGGCGGAGCGAGAGGCCGAGGCGGGACGCCTGCGAGAGGAGGCGGATCTGCTGATGGCGTACGGCCATCAGGTGCCGGTAGGGGCGGCGCAGGTGCGGCTCCCCGGCTTCGACGGCGCGGAGCGGGAGCTCGCCCTCGACCCGCGACAGGACGCGTTCGGCAACGCCCGCAAGCGCTACGACCGGGCGCGCCGGCTGGAGCGGCGCGCGGAGCGCGCGCATGAGGGGCGCCCCGCCGCGGAGGCGGCATGGCGACAGG
Source organism: Trueperaceae bacterium (assembly GCA_035266525.1). Taxonomy (GTDB): domain Bacteria; phylum Deinococcota; class Deinococci; order Deinococcales; family Trueperaceae; genus JASBRS01. The sequence continues at coordinate 114,633 of DATFNF010000020.1, forward strand.
CCCGGCAGGCGGTGGAGGCGGTGGACACGCTGCCGGATGAGGAGCTCCACCGCCGTGCGGCCGACCTCGCGGAGGCGACGCGGCGACGGCGGCGCCCGTCGGGGCCCGGCATCCGCTTCGCGGGCCCCCACGACTTCGAGGTGGTGGTCGGGCGCAACGCCCGCGAGAACGATGCCGTCACCTTCCGGCTGGCTCGCAGCCGTGACCTGTGGCTTCACGTCCAGGGGTTCAGCGGCGCGCACGTGGTGGTGCGTTCAGGCGGCGCCGAGGTGCCCTTCGACACGGTGCTCTTCGCCGCCAGGCTGGCGGCCGGCTTCTCGCCCGCCCGCCACTCCGGCAACGTCGCGGTGGACTACACGCTGCGCAAGAACGTGTGGAAGGTGAAGGGGCAACCGGCCGGCGCCGTGAGCTTCAGCCATCAGAAGACCGTCTACGTCACCCCGGCGCGGGACGAGACGGCCGCCGCCGCCGGCGAGGACCGGGGCGAGGACGCCTAGAGCGCGGGGGAGAGGGCCGTTCTTCGCTCCGGCCCGCGGGGGTTGCCCGCCGCTGCGCGCCGGCGGCGCCCGCCGGGTAGACTTGGCGCCATGCCCGCGCCCGCCCGCCGCCCGCTGCTCGCCTCCGCCGGCATCCCGCTGCTCCTCATCGCCGTCCACGCCACCAACGACGCCTTCTCGGCGATGCTGGCCGCGTTGCTGCCCACGCTTCAAGCGCGTTTCGACCTCTCCGAGGCGATGCTGGCGGTGTTCGTCGCCACCTTGTCTTTCAGCTCGGCGGTCACGCAGCCGCTGTTCGGCGGCGTGGCCGACCGCGTGGGCCGCCGCGCCATGGCAGCGATCGGGATCGTCACCAGCACGGCGCTGCTGAGCCTGGTGGCGGTGGCGCCGAGCCCGGTCGTGCTGTTCCTGCTGCTGCTGGTCGGCGGGCTGGGCTCGGCGGCGTTCCACCCGGCGGGCACCAGCCTGATGCGCATCATGGGAGAGCGCTTCAAGGAGCTGGCCGTGGCGGTGTTCAGTAGCGGCGGCACGCTGGGCATGGCCTTCGGGCCGGTCGTCATCCTGCTGATCGCGCGCACCGTCGGCCTGCGTTTCTCGCCGCTCCTGATGATCCCCGGTCTGGTGCTGGGGGCGCTGCTCCTGGTCGCGCTGCCGAAGGTGCACGGGGTGAAGCAGGCACGGCGCATCAGCTTCCTCGACCCCAAGCTGGTGATGAGCCCCGTCGGTGCGCTCAGCCTGGCGGGGATCCTGCGCAGCCTGGCCTTCGTGAGCTTCAACAACGCCATGCCGCTGTGGCTCGCCCAGGCTCGCGGCTTCGCGCCCGACGCGCCGGTGATCTCCTGGACGCTCGCCGCGTTCGCCCTCTCGGGCGGTCTGGGCGGCATCATGGCCGGCGCCCTCTCCACCCGCATGCCGCGGCGCCCGTTGATCGTGGGGGCCATGCTGGTCGCGCTGCCCGCCATGCTGTCCGTGCTGGCCGTCACGCCGGGGAGCCTCGTCTACTACCTGCTGGTGATCGTCAGCGGGGCCAGCGCCAACGCCGCCGTACCCTTGCTGATCGTCAGCGCTCAGGACATGGCGCCCGGCTCCATGGGCGCCGCCACCGGGATGCTGATGGGCTTCACCTGGGGCACGGCGGGGGTGCTCTACCTGGGCGAGGGGCTGCTGCAGCAGGCCCTGGGCCTCACCCCGGCCATGGTGATCGCCTTCCTGGGCCTGGTGCCGGCGGCGGTGCTCGCCTCGGTGGTGCTGGCGCGCCACCGCGAGGTCGTGGTGGCGTAACGCCTTGGCGCGGGCGCGGGGGTCCGGACGGACGCGCGCGGCACGGCCGGACCTCAGGCGCGCCCCACCGAACCGAACAGCTCGAGGCGGTCCTTGACCAGCATGCGCATCTCGTCGCGCGCGGGGCCGAGGATCTTGCGGGGATCGAACTCGGCAGGCGCGGCGGCCAGCACCTCACGCACGCGGGTCGTGAAGGCCAGCCTCAGGTCGGTATCCGTGTTGATCTTGGCGATGCCCTCGGTGACCGCCTGGCGGACGTCGTCGACGTGGATGCCGCTGGCGTTCTCGAGCAGGCCCCCGGCGGCGTTGAAACGCTCCACCAGGCTCTTCGGCACGCCGCTGGCGCCGTGCATCACCAGGGGGCCGGGCACCCGCTGCGCGATCTCGCGGATGCGCTCGTGGTCGATGTAGGGCCGGCCCTTCCCCTTGCTGGCGCCGTGCGAGGTGCCGATGGCGACGGCCAGCGTGTCGGCGCCGGTGGCCGCCATGAAGCGCTCGGCCTCCTCGGGGCGGGTGAGGAACGCCTCCTCGGCGCTCACCACCACGTGCTCCTCCACGCCGCCGAGGCGGCCGATCTCGGCCTCGACGCTGACCCCGACGGCATGCGCCGCGTCGACCACGCGCCGCGTCTCCCGGACGTTGACCTCCTCCTCCTCGTGGGACTTGTCGATCATCACCGAGGTGAACCCCCAGCGGATGGCGCGCATGCACGACTCGAACGACGAGCCGTGGTCCAGGTGCACCGCCACCGGCACGGCGGCGCCGGCGGCCATCGACGTGACCAGGTCCACCAGGGCGTCGCCGCCGTAGCGCAGCGCGCCCTCGGAGAGCGCCAGCAGCACCGGGCTGCGGGTCTCCTCGGCCGCTTCCAGGACGGCCTGCGTGATCTCCATATCGTTGGTGTTGAAGGCACCGACCCCGTAGCCGTGGACGCGGGCGGGGCCGAGGATGTCGAGTGCGCTGACCAGAGACATGGGCGGAGTATAGCCTGCCTCCGTCCCCTCGCGGCGCCGATCGGACCGGCGCGAGTGCGTGCTGGACGGTGCCGGAGCGCGCTGTTGGAGCGCGGTGTTGGAGCACGGTGTTGGAGCGCGGTGTTGGAGCGCGGTGCTGGAGCGCGGTGCTGGAGCGCGGTGCTGGTGCACGGTGTAGGAGCGCGGTACGGCGGTAGGGTGCCGCGCTGGGTTGCTGCTGTGGGTTGCTGCTGTGGGTTGCTGCTGTGGGTTGCGGCGCCGCGCGTCCTGTCAGCCGCGCCCGGCGGGCGGCTCCTCGTCTTCGGCCCCGGCGCCGGCGGCCATCGACGTGACCAGGTCCACCAG
>DATFNF010000021.1:0-21950 GCA_035266525.1 Trueperaceae bacterium
CGACGTGCGCGGCGGCACCTTCTCGGTCACCAACATCGGCAGCCTCGGCGGGCTGTTCAGCTTCCCGATCATCAACGTGCCGGAGGCGGCCATCCTGGGCGTCCACTCCATCAAGCGCCGGCCGGTGGTGCTGCACGACGATGCCATCGTCGCCCGCGACATGCTCTACCTCAGCCTGTCCTTCGACCACCGCCTGGTCGACGGCGCCGAGGGCGCGCTGTTCACCGGCCGGGTCATCGAGCTGCTGGAGACGCCCGAGGCGATGATGCTGGACCTCTAGCCTCGCCGGCTGCGGGCGAGCGCGTCGGCGCGGCACAGCTGGGCCCGGAGGGTGGGCGCGACACCCCGGGAGGAAGACGTGGAGGGCGCCCCCGCGATGCGGGCGGCGCCCTCCCACCGTGGACGGTCGGTCCCTGGCTCAGGCCTTCACCGGCTCCAGCGCCGGCTTCCTGCCGGGCGCTTCGTCGCCGCGCCGGCCGAACTTGAGGGCGGCGTGGGCCGCGGCCAGCCGCGCGATCGGCACGCGGTAGGGCGAGCAGCTCACGTAGTCGAGGCCCAGCTCGTGGCACAGGTGGATCGACGCGGGGTCACCGCCGTGCTCGCCGCAGATCCCCACCTCGAGGTCGGGGCGGGTGGCGCGGCCGGTCTTGGTCCCCATCTCGATGAGCCGCCCGACGCCCTGGGGATCGATGGTCGTGAAGGGGTTCTCCTCGAGGATGCCGTTCTCGAGGTAGTGCATTAGGAAGCCCTTCTCGGCGTCATCGCGCGAGATGCCGAAGGTGGTCTGGGTGAGGTCGTTGGTGCCGTAGCTGAAGAACTCGGCGGCCTCGGCCAGCTCGCTGGCGGTCAGTGCAGCGCGCGGCACCTCGATCATGGTGCCGAAGCGGTACGGGATCTCCAGACCGTACTCGCTCATGACGGCCCTGGCCTCCTGCTCGAGCGCCTTGCGCTGCGCCTGCAGCTCGTTGACGTGGCTCACGAGCGGGATCATCACCTCGGGGTGGACGTCCACGCCTTCGCGCTTGACCTCGCAGGCGGCCTGGAAGACCGCGCGGACCTGCATGCGCGTCAGCTCGGGGATGAGGATGCCCAGGCGCACGCCGCGGGTGCCCAGCATGGGGTTGGCCTCGCGCAGCTCGGAGACGCGCTCGAGGTGATCGGACTTCTCGCGGATGACGGCGAGCGCGGCGTCGACCTCGCTGAGCGTGTGGAAGTGCTGCAGCTGCACCTTGAGGTCGGCCAGGTCGCGCACCAGCTCGTCGTGCGAGGGCAGGAACTCGTGCAGCGGCGGGTCGATGAGGCGGATGATGACCGGCAGGCCGTCCATCGCCCGGAACAGACCCTCGAAGTCCTTGCGCTGCATCGGCAGCAGCGCGTCGAGCGCCTCGGCGCGCTCGGTGGCGTTGCGGGCCATGATCATCTTCTGTACGGTGGGCAGGCGCTCGGGCTCGAAGAACATGTGCTCGGTGCGCACCAGTCCCAGCCCCTCGGCGCCGTACTTGCGGGCGCGCTCGGCGTCGGCCGGGTAGTCGGCGTTGGCGCGCACGCCCAGCATGCGGATCTCGTCGGCCCACTCCAGGACCTTGCTGAGGTAGGGGTTGCTGATGTCGGGGATGACGGTGGGCACCTTGCCCGCGTACACCGCGCCGACGGTCCCGTCGATGGAGATGAACTCGCCCTCCTTGACGGTCACGCCCCCCACGGTCATCTCGCGCGCCTCGAGGTCGATGTCCAGGTCGGCGATGCCCACGACGGCCGGCTTCCCGAACTGGCGCGCCACCAGGGCGGCGTGGCTGGTGCGGCCGCCGCGGCTGGTGACGATCCCCTCGGCGGCGAGCATGCCGTGGACGTCGTCCGGCTTGGTCTCGGGCCGGACCATGATGACCTTGCGGTTCTCCTCGCGCTTCCAGCGCTCGGCGGTGTCGGCATCGAAGGCCACCTGGCCGACGGCGGCGCCGGGGCTGACGTTGAGGCCGGCGGCGATCCTCCTGGCCCCCTTGCCCGCTTCGGGCTCGAGCTGCGGGTGCAGGAAGAAGTCGACCTGCTCGGGCTTGACGCGCTCGACGGCCTCCTCCTTGGTGATCAGACCCTCCTCGACCATGTCCACCGCGATGCGGACCTCGGCCTGGGCGGTGCGCTTGCCGTCACGCGTCTGGAGCAGCCACAGCTTGCCGTGCTCGATGGTGAACTCCATGTCCTGCATGTTGCGGTAGTGATGCTCCAGGCGGCTGGCGATGGCCTTGAACTCCTCGAAGACCTCCGGCATGTCGATCACCAGGTCGGAGATGGGCTGGGTGGCGCGGATGCCCGCCACCACGTCCTCGCCCTGCGCGTTGACGAGGTAGTCGCCCTCGATCTCCGGCTCGCCGGTGGTGGCGTTGCGCGTCATGGCCACGCCGGTGGCGCAGTCGTCACCCATGTTGCCGAAGACCATGGTCACGATGTTGACGGCGGTGCCCAGGTCGTGGCGGATGCCGCTGGCGTTGCGGTAGTCGATGGCGCGCTTGCCGTTCCACGACTTGAAGACCGCCTCGGTCGCCAGCTTGAGCTGCTCGACGGGTTCTTCCGGGAACTCGTGGCCGGTGTAGGTCTTGACGATCTCCTTGAACTTGCGCGTCACCTCGCGCCAGTCGTCGGCGCTGAGCTGCGAGTCGACCTCGACGCCCGAGCGCTTGCGCCGGGCGGTGATGACCGCCTCGAACACCTCGTCGGGCACGCCCAGGACCACGCTGCCGAACATCTGCACCAGCCGCCGGTAGGCGTCGAACACGAAGCGGTCGTCGGCGGTCAGGGAGATGAGACCTTCCGCCACCCGGTCGTTGAGCCCGAGGTTGAGGATGGTGTCCATCATGCCGGGCATCGAGAACTTGGCGCCGGAGCGGCAGGAGACCAGCAGCGGCCTGGCGGGGTCGCCGAAGCTCTTGCCGGTGGTCGTCTCCACCTTGTGCAGGGCCTCGAGCTCCTGCTCCCACATGCCTTCCGGGAACTGCTCCCCTGCCTCCAGGTAGGCGTTGCACGCCCTGGTGGTGACCGTGAAGCCGGGCGGGACGGGCACGCCCAGGCGCGTCATGTCGCCGAGGTTCGCTCCCTTGCCGCCGAGCAGCGCACGGACTTCTTCCCAGCTGCCCGTGAGCTTCTCGGCGTCGCCGACCTCATCGAACAGGTATACCCACTTGTTGGCCATCTGGACCGACCTCCCTGGGGCGCTCCGGAGGGCCACCACGGGCCGCGCAGCGACCGTCCGATCGCGCGGCCGCGCCGGACCTGGAACCGTGCCGCCGCGACCGTTCCCGGTGGGAAGACCTGGGGCGACCTGGCTTCACGTCCGCGCCTCCAAAGCACCGCGAAGCTCCACGAGACTCCGTACAGCGCGAGGCTACGCCAGCGTTCGGCAGCAGGACAGGTGTCGAACGTCCCACCGCGGGTCGTTCTCCCTCCCGCCCGGGCGGCGCGCCGGCAGCCGCATGCTTACCGGGGGAAGCCGTCGGGAACGGTACACTTCAGGGGTGACACGCGGCGATCTGCCGGAGCTCCCCACGCAGCCGGGGTGCTACCTGTTCCAGCATCCAGACGACACCGTCCTCTACGTCGGCAAGGCCATCAACCTGCGCAGCCGGGTGCGCAGCTACTTCGGCCGGCATGCCGGCGCCAAGGCGCGGCTCATCACGCGGGATGCCGCGCGCGTCGAGTTCATCGTCACCAGCAGCGAGGTCGAGGCGCTCATCCTCGAGGCGAACCTCATCAAGCGGCACAAGCCGCACTACAACGTGCTGCTCAAGGACGACAAGAGCTACCCCTTCCTGAAGCTGACCGCCGAGCCGTTCCCCACCCTGGTGTTCACCCGCCGGGTGGTCAAGGACGGCGGCGCCTACTACGGGCCCTACCCCAACGCCGGCGCGGTGCGGCGCGTGCAGGAGCTGATCTACGCCATCTTCCCGCTCAGGCGCAACAGCGGGGTGCCCATGCAACCGCGCAGGAAGCCGTGCCTGCGCTACCACATGGGGCGGTGCTTCGCGCCCTGCATCGGCGCGGCCGACCCCGACGCCTACGTCAAGGTGGTGGCGCAGGTGCGCGCCTTCCTGGAGGGCCGCGTGGAGGAGACGGCACGCAGCCTGGGGGAGGACATGCGCGGGGCCGCGGAGCGCCAGGACTTCGAGCTGGCGAGCATGTACCGGGACCGCCTCGACGCCCTCCGGCGGCTCACCGGGTACGACAGCAACGTGGTCAGCGCCCGCGGCGACGACCTCGACTTCCTGGGGCTGGCACGCGCCGGGAACTACGCCATGGTGCAGCTGTTCCAGATGCGCCGGGGCCGGGTGGTGGGACGCGACAAGCGCTTCCTGACCAACGCCGTACAGGCGGGCGACGGCGAGATCCTGGAGCGCGTGCTGGCGGACTACTACGGGCAGGCCACCCACGTGCCGCCGCTGGTGCTGGTGCCCGAGAGCGATCTCGACGGCGGCGTGTGGCAGGCGTTCCTGGCCGGGCGCGCGGGCCGCAACGTGGAGCTACGCGTGCCGCGCCGCGGCGACAAGGTGGAGCTGGTGCGCATGGCCGAGCGCAACGCCAGGACCGGCGTCGAGGGCGAGATCGCCCTGCTGGAGCGGCGCGGCGAGGCGCCGGGCGTCAAGGAGCTGCAGGAGCTGCTGGAGCTGGAGGGCCCGCCCTGGCGCATCGAGGGCTTCGACATCTCCAACCTGATGGGCAGCCACACCGTCGCCAGCATCGTGGTGTTCGAGGGCGGCCGCGCCCGCAAGAGCGAGTACCGGCGGCTGCGCATCCGCGACCTCGACAAGCCCGACGACTTCTTCAGCATGCACCAGGCGGTGCTGCGGCGCTTCACCGGCAGCCTGGCGGACAAGCTGCCGCCGCCCGACCTGCTGCTCATCGACGGCGGCAAGGGGCAGATGTCGGCCGCCCGCCGGGCGCTCGACGAAGCGGGCGTGGCGCTGCCGCTGGTGGGCCTGGCCAAGAAGCAGGAGACGCTCCTCACCGAGGACGGCCGCGACATCCTGGTGCCGGAGACGCATCCTGCCTTGCGGTTGCTGATCAACGTGCGTGACGAGGCGCACCGCAAGGCCGTGGGCTACAACCGGCAGCGGCGCGGCAAGGCCATGACGCGCAGCGTGCTGGACGACGTGCCCGGCATCGGGCCGAAGCGGCGTGACGCCCTGCTGGCCCACTTCTCCAGCATCGATCAGCTCCGCAGCGCGGACCTGATCGAGATCGCCTCCATCCCCGGCGTGGGGCCGGCGGCCGCGCAGGCCGTGAAGGACTACTTCGTCGCGGGCGAGCTCGGGCCGGACGACATCGATGGCGAGGACGGCGGAGCGCCCGCCGAGGCGTCCCGACAGGGCGCGCGGACGGCGTGAGTCGCGTCCGGGGTCGGGGCGGGACGAGGCGGGTCCGGCTGGGTCAGCCCAGGTGGCGGCGGGCGGTCTCGCCGCTCTCCGCCACCGCGGTGTCTGCGCGCGCCTCGAGGTAGGCGCCGCGGTAGAGCTCCATGTGCACGTCGATGCGGCCGCCGGCCACGCGGTTGCGGCTGACCTCGCGGAAGCCCACCTTGCGGAAGGCCGCCTGGGCGCGCAGGTTGTCGCCGAAGGTGTTGAGCCGCACGTGCTCGAGCCCCAGCTCGTCGAAGGCGTGGTCGAGCAGGGCGTGGATGGCCTCCGGGCCGTAGCCCGCGCCCCAGTGGCTGCGTTCGCCGATGATGATGCCCAGCGTGGCGCTGGCCCCACGCAGATCGTAGAGCTCGATGGTGCCGATGTAGCTGTCGTGCTCGTCGAAGATCCCGAAGGTAGCGCGGTCCGTGCGCTTGGCGTCGGTCTTGAGCACGCGCTTCAGCAGCCACAGGGGCATGCGGTTGGGGGGCGTGCCGTTCAGGAATGCGATCTCCGGATCGCGGAAGTGACTCTGGATGCGCCGCCACGCCGCGTTGTCCAGCTCGGACAGCGGCTTTAGCGTCACCCTCCCGTGCCGCGGGTGCATGCGGCCAGTCTACTCCGCGTCCACGCCGCTCCGGTGCGCACTGGCGCACCGTCGGCGGGGCGCCGGGCCGGCGCCGACGCCCCCGGGAACGGTCCTGCGGCGGCGCCGGTGCTGCTAGGCTGAGCGTCGAGACGGGAGGCGGACCATGGAGAGCGGCGTACGACGCGAGGGGGCGCAGGCGGGCGTGGGGGACCTCCAGGAGAAGTTCGCGGCGCTCTCGCACGCCATACACGGCGTCATCCTGGGTCAGGAGAAGGTCGTCGAGGACCTGCTGGTGGCGGCCCTGGCGCGCGGCCACGTCCTGGTCGAAGGGGCGCCGGGCCTGGGCAAGACGCGGCTGGTGCGCGCCTTCGCCGACGCCACCGACCTGCGTTTCGGCCGTATCCAGTTCACGCCCGACCTGATGCCCGCCGACGTCACCGGCACCACCGTGTTCATCGAGGGGGCGGGCGGCGGCCGCTTCGAGTTCCAGCGCGGCCCCGTGTTCACCAACGTGCTGCTGGCCGACGAGATCAACCGTGCCACGCCCAAGACGCAGTCGGCGCTGCTGGAGGCGATGCAGGAGCGTGCGGTGACGGCGTCGGGCACCCGTTACGCGCTGGAGGAGCCGTTCCTGGTGCTGGCCACGCAGAACCCCATCGAGATGGAGGGGACGTACCCGCTCCCCGAGGCGCAGCTCGACCGCTTCCTGTTCAAGGTGCAGATCTCCCGGCCGGACGCCGCCACCCTGAAGCGCATCCTGCTGGCGACCACCGGCGCGGAGCCGGCAGCGCCGGACGCGGTGTTCTCGCGGCAGGAGCTGCTGGAGCTGCAGCGGGCGTTGCGGGCCGTTCCCGTCGCCGACGCCGCGATGGAGTACGTCGTGCGGCTGGTCGAGGCGACGCACGAGCATGCGCTGGTGCGGCTCGGCTCCAGCCCCCGCGGCGCGCAGGCCATGACGCTCGCGGCCAAGGGCTACGCGCTCGCGGCCGGCCGTCCCAACGTCGAGCTCGAGGACGTCCGCCGGGCGCTGTTGCCGGCACTGCGCCACCGCCTCCTGCTGAGCTTCGAGGCCGAGGTCGAGGGCGCCGACCCCGATGCCGTCCTGCAGGAGATCCTCAAGCGCGTCGACCGCGGCTCGCGCTGAGCCGGGCCCTTCGACCATGATCAGTGCCCGGAGCCGCGTTCTGCTGGACCGCTATGCGCTCGCCTCGCGGGCGCTCAGCCGCCAGTCCGGCGAGCGCATGGCCAGCGAGGCGGGGCAGAGCGTAGAGTTCCACGACTTCCGTCCGTACCAGTACGGGGACGAGCTCCGCTACGTCGACTGGCGGGTGTACGCCCGCACCGGCCGGCTGGTCACGCGGCTGTACCAGGCCGAGCGCGCCATCCGCCTGCACGTGCTCCTCGACACCAGCGCCAGCATGGGGCTGGGTGGGAAGGCCCGCTTCGCGCGGGCGCTGGCGGAGCTGCTGGCGTACGTCGCGCAGCGCGACGCTCCCACCCAGCTCCATCTCTTCGACGGCAGCCACAGCCGCCCCGCGCAAGGACTGGCGGCGGTGGGGGAGAGCTGGCGCTTCGTCGAGGAAGCGGTCGCGCTGCGCGGCGCCGAGCACGCCCCGGTGACGTCGCTGAAGCGCTTCGCGTTGACCCTGCCGCCGGTGCGGGGGGCGGCGCTGGCGCTGGTGATCTCGGACTTCTTCGAGGACGCGCCGTTGCAGGCCGCGCTGGCGGCCCTGCGGGCGCGGGGTCTCGACGCGGGCCTGCTGCAGGTGATGAGCGAGGCGGACCTGGAGCCGGAGGAGGGCCAGCTGGAGCTGGTCGACGTGGAGACCGGGGAGCGGCTGCTGGCCGGGCCGCAGGAGGTGCGCGCCTACCGTCAGGAGGCCCACGCCTTCGTGAGCCGCACGCGCGCCACCGCCCTGCGCGCCGGCTTCCGGCACGTGCTGCTCAGGGTGCAGCCCGAGCTGAGCGAGGCGGCGCTCGAGCGCCAGGCCTTCGCCGGGCTGGTACGCGAGGGCGTGCTCATCCGCCGGTGATGCCGGACCGGCGGAGTTGGAACCCTCGCAGCGGGAGCAGGCCGGCCGCGCTATCCTGGGCGGGCGTGAACGTGATCGGTACGCGCTTCGGGGAGGGCTTGCAGGTCCTGAGGGAGATCGGCAAGGGCGCGGTGGCGCGTGTCTACCTGGTGAGCGACGGCCGCCTCGCGAAGGCGGCCAAGTTGTTCCCGCCGGAGTACCGGCAGCGCGCGGAGCGCGAGCTGTCCATCGGCCACGGCCTCGACCATCCCCACGTCAACGCGGTGGACTCCGGCGTGGAGGTCCGCGGCTATCCCGGCGTGCTGATGCCGCTCGTCACCGGGGAGCGGCTCGGACGGTGGCTGGCGGGCCGGCCCGGCCACGCGGCCTTCCTGCGGACCATGCACGGCGTGCTGGACGGGATCCGCTACCTGCACGGGGAGGGCGTGGTGCACCGCGACCTCAAGCCGGAGAACATCCTGGTCGATCGCCACGGCAACGCCCGGCTGGTCGACTTCGACCTGGCGGTGCGGGTGGGAGAGCCGCAGCCGCGCGCGACGCTCGCCGGCACCGTCGCCTACCTCAGCCCCGAGCAGGCCCGCGGCGAGGCCGTGACGCCCGCCAGCGACCTGTACGCCGTGGGTGTCATCCTCTACTGGGGTCTCACCGGCGAGCTCCCCTTCACCGGCTCGGTGGGGGAGGTGATGGCTGCGCACAGCAAGCACACCGTGCCGCCGCCCTCGCAGCTCGACCCCGCCCTGGAGCGGTACGATCCGCTGCTGACGCGCCTGCTGGCGAAGGACCCGGCGGCGCGCTACCCCGGCGCCGCCGAAGCCCTGGCAGCGCTGGCGAGCGTCCTCGACGAAGCCGCGTCCGCCTCCTGAGCGTTCTTCGGACGCGCCCCACCCCGGAGGTCGAAGCATGGCATTCCCCCGCAGCGCCGGCATCCTTCTCCACCCCAGCTCGCTGCCCGGCGACGGCGGCATCGGCGAGCTGGGCCGGCACGCCTACGCCTGGGTGGACTTCCTCGAGGCGGCCGGCCAGCGGCTGTGGCAGGTGATGCCGCTGGGGCCGACCGGGTACGGCGACAGCCCCTACCAGTCGTTCAGCGCCTTCGCCGGCAACCCCTACCTGCTCAGCGTCGACGGCCTGGTGGACGACGGCTGGCTCCGCGCCGAGGAGCTCGCCGAGGTGCGTGCGCTGCCCCGGGAGCGCGTCGACTACGGCGCGGTCATCCCGGCCAAGCTGGCGCTCTTGAGGCGAGCGGCGGAGCGCTTCGCCGAGGGCGCCGACCGCGCGGACCGGGACGCCTTCCAGGCGTTCCGCGAAGCCGAGGGCGCCTGGCTCGAGGACTTCGCGCTGTTCATGGCGCTGAAGGAGGCGCACAGCGGCGCGGCGTGGACCGACTGGGACGAGCCCGTGCGGCTGCGCCGGGGCGGCGCCCTGGAGGACGCGCGGGGCTCGCTGGCGGAGGCCGTCCGGCGCCACGCGTTGTGGCAGCACTGGTTCTACCGGCAGTGGGGGGCGCTGCGGGCGTACGCCAACGCGCGCGGCGTGAGCATCGTCGGGGACATCCCCATCTTCGTCTCGCTCGACTCCGCCGACGCCTGGGCGCACCCCGAGCTCTACCACTTCGACGCCTCCGGTCACCCGACCGTCGTCGCCGGCGTGCCGCCGGACTACTTCAGCGCCACCGGCCAGCGCTGGGGCAACCCGCTCTACCGCTGGGAGCGCATGGCGGAGCGTGGCTTCGGCTGGTGGATCGACCGCTTCCGCTCCACCCTCGACTTCTTCGACATCGTGCGGGTGGACCACTTCCGGGGCTTCGAGGCCTGTTGGGAGATCCCCGCCGCGGAGCCCACCGCGGTGAAGGGGCGCTGGGTCGAGGGGCCCGGCCAGCCGCTCTTCGACGCGCTGGCGGCCGCCCTGGGCGACCTGCCCGTCATCGCCGAGGACCTGGGCGTGATCACCCCCGAGGTGGAGGCCCTGCGCGAGGCCAACGGCCTGCCGGGCATGAAGGTGCTGCAGTTCGCCTTCGCCGGCGATGCCGGCGACCCCTACCTGCCGCACAACTACCCCCGCAACTGCGTCGCCTACACCGGCACCCACGACAACGACACCACCGCAGGCTGGTACGCGCAGGCGCCCGAGGCCGAGCGCGACTTCGTGCGGCGCTACCTCGCGCGGGGCGACGACAACCTCCCGTGGGAGTTCATGCGCCTGGCGCAGGCGTCCGTGGCGGACCTGGCCATCGCCCCCTTGCAGGACGTGCTCGGCCTGGGCAGCGAGGCGCGCATGAACACGCCTGGACGCGCCGCCGGCAACTGGTCGTGGCGCTTCGCCTGGGAAGACCTGCCCGAGTGGCTGGCGCCCGCCCTGCTGGAGATGGCGCGCGTCTACGGACGCGTGCCGGCCGGCCCCGCGGCGGACACCCCCTACCGCCAGACGGTGCTGCCGGGCGGGTGAGGCCGGCCGCGGCCGGCCGGCGCCAGGATCGGGAGCGGCCAGGATCGGGACCGGGAGGTCACGCCCCGACGCTCACGCCCTGAAGATCACGGCCTCACGCTGGAAGTTGCGGTAGGCGAAGCGGAGCAGCAGCGCGATCACCACCAGCAGCGTCAGCCAGGTGGTCAGCACGGCGCCGGCGTTCGCCGTCCCCTTGACGATGTCGTCCATCAGGACCAGGGCGTTGAACACCGGGACCATGTAGACGCCCTTGCCGAAACCGAGCAGGTCCTTGAACTGCAGGCCCACCGCGGGCAGGATCAGCAGGATGGAGAGCGGGGCCACGTAGCTCTGCGCCTCCTTGAAGGAACGGGCGAACATGGTGATCCCGAGGAGCAGGGCCGCGATGGTCCCGGCCAGCAGCACCGCGCTCACGAGCAAGAGCAGGACCGAGGCCGGCGAGATGTCGAGCGAGCCGCCCATCGCCTGCACGATGCCGGACGCCTGACCGGCGATCTGCGCGTGCAACGCCGCGCGCACGATGGCGCCGCCCACCACGTAGCCGACGATCGCCATCGCGGCGGCGCTGAGCCCGAAGGTGGCGGTCGCCAGGAACTTGCCGATCACGACCTCGGTGCGCCGCACCGGCGTCACCAGCAGCGCCTCCAGCGTGCCGCGCTCCTTCTCGCCGGCGGTGGCGTCGATCGCCGTCATCTGCCCGCCGGTGAGCGTCCAGATGGCGATGAAGAAGGGGATGAGCCACGACAGCTGGCCGCTGCTCTTCTCCGCGGGGGAGCTCGCGTTCACCGTCTGCACGTGGACCGGCTGGAGGATGGCGGGGTCCAGGCCGGCCGCCCGCAAGCGGGCGCCGACGAGCTTGCCGGTGTAGTCCTGGACGGCCTGCCGCACCTTGTTGGCGTTGAGCTCGCTCTTCATGTTGCCGGGCTTGCTGTAGACGGTGAGGTCGGCCCCCGAGCCCGAGGCCACCGCGGCCGCGAAGCCGGCTGGGACCCGGATGGCGACCGAGACGGTGCCGTCCCGGACCGCTGCCTCGGGGTCGGCGACCGGCTGCAGGCCGACGTTCTGGGCCTTCAGCAGCGATGCCAGCTCCGGCGGCAGGTTGGCCTGGCCCTGGACCCCGACCGCGGTGACGGTCGCCTGCTCGTGCTGGAACAGCCCCCCGAGCAGCAACGGCAGGCCCAGCATCACCACCGGCAGGACGAGCAGCGGGATCAGCAGGTTGGAGAGGATCGCCCGCTGGTCGCGCAGCGTCGACAGGATCTCCTTGGCCGCCACCCGGCCGATCATCGCCGGCCTCACGGCGCGCGCTCCGCCGGGCGCGGAGCGGCGGCCTCCCGGCCGCGCATGCCGCTGCGCTCCACCAGCCGGAAGAAGGCGTCCTCGAGGGTTGCGCCCCCGCCCGCCCGGACCAGGCCGGCCACGCTGTCCTCGGCGATCTTGCGCCCCTGGTAGATGATGCAGGCGCGGTCGCAGAGCTCCTCGACCTCGCTCATGACGTGGGTGGAGTAGATCACCGCCCGGCCCTCGCCCGGGTAGCGCCGCACGAAGTCGAGGACGGCCCGGCGCGCCACCACGTCGAGGCCGCTGGTGGCCTCGTCGAAGAAGATCACCGGCGGGTCGTGGAGCACGGCCCGGGCGATGACGATCTTCTGCTTCATGCCGCTGGAGAAGCCGGCGGCCCGCCGCGACAGCGTGTCCCCGAGCTCGAGCAGCGCGTCCAGGGCCTCGATGCGGGCCTCGATGGCCGGCCGGCGCATGCCGTAGAGATGCCCGAAGTAGTGGAGCGTCTCCCGGCCGGTGAGGCGGTCGTACAGGCCCATGCCGCCGTTCACCACGCCGATGGAGCGGCGCACCCGCTCGCCTTGCGAGGCGACGTCGAAGCCGGCGACGCTGGCGCTGCCCGCGTCCGGGGCCAGCAGCGTGGCCAGGATGCGCAGCGTGGTGGTCTTGCCGGCGCCATTGGGGCCGAGGAGCCCGTAGACCTCGCCGGCCGCGACCTCGAAGCTCAGGTCGTCGACCGCGCGCACGCCGTCGAACGCCTTGCGGATGCCGTTGGCGGAGATCAAGCGGTGGTCCTTCCGGAGGGCGGTCGCCGGCGCGGACCGCCTCCCGGCAGCCGCCGTCGAAGGATTCTAGGCGCAGCGCCGGGGACTGTCAAGGGACGCGTGGCGCGCCCAGTGCCGTGCTGGTCGGCGCCCGTGCCGCTTCCGCCGGGCGCCGCGCCGGGCCGGCGGCCGGGCGCCCGCCTGCTATCATGGTGCGGATGAGCCGCAGCGAGGACGCCGCCCTGGACGGCTATCAGCTGATCCCGAGGCTGTTGCACGAGGTGCGCGAGGTCGACACGGGCACGACCTTGCTGGGCCGGACGCTGTCGTCCCCCATGCTGCCGCGTCGCGGTCCCGACGCGGCGCCCGAGGCGGGGGTACCCGCGGTCGTGGACGCCGACGCGGTGCTCGCCGATCCCGGCCACCACCCGCCCGCCGACGCGGTGGCGCTCCTGCGCCCGGCCAAGATGGGCGAGCTGATGCCGGCGGTGCGCGCGCTGAGCGAACTGGGCGTGGCCGCCATCGGTCTCGACATGGCGCCCCTGGCGGACACCGCACCGTTCGGGCGGGGCGCCTGGCGCCCCCGGACCCGCGAGGATCTCGCCGAGCTGCGCGCCGCCGCCAACTGCCCGCTGTGGGTGTTCGGGGTGGCCAGCGCGGCGGACGCCGAGGTGGCGGCGGAGGCCGGGCTCGAGGCGGTGGTGGTGCAGAGCTCGGCCGGCGCCCGGCTGGGTGGGCCGGCGGTCGTGGACGTGCTCCCCGAGGTGATCGACGCCGTCGCGGGCATGCTCCTCATCCTCTCCGGCGGTGCGGTCCGCGACGGCGTGGACGTGCTCCGCTACCTGGCCGTGGGCGCCGAGGCACTGGTCGTCGAGAGCGACCGCGCCCTGGCGAGCCTCGAGGCCGAGCTGCACTACGCCATGCGCATGACCGGCTGCTCGTGCCTGGCGGACGTCGGCTACGACATCATCTTCGCGCCGCTGTTCGGGGAATCGTGATCGCCTTCCTGGAAGGGGTCGTCCGCGAGGTCCGGGAAGCCAGCGTGGTGGTCCAGGCCGGTGCGTTGGGGGTGGAGGCCTGGGCCCCGGCCGCCACGCTGGCCCACTGCCGGGTCGGGGAGAAGGCGGTGCTGCACACGCACCTCACCGTCCGCGACGAGACGCCCGTGCTCTACGGCTTCCACCATCGCGACCTGCTGCTGCTGTTCAGGCGGCTGCTCGAGGTGGGCGGGGTGGGGCCCAAGCTGGCGCTCGCCATCCTGTCGGCGCTGCCGCCGGCGCTCATCGCCACGGCGGTGCTCGAACAGGACCCGGACCTGCTCACCAGCGCGCCAGGGGTGGGCAAGCGCACCGCGGAGCGTATCGTCCTCGAGCTCAAGAACCGCCTCCCCGAAGAGCTGCTGGCCGGCCCCGGCGGCAAGCGCCAGCCGCGCAAGCTTCTCACCGGGCCCGCCGAGGACGCCGCCGAGGCGCTCGTGGCCCTCGGTTACCGCGAGTCGCAGGTCAAGGCGGCGGTCGCCGAGCTGGTCGCCGACCATCCCGACGACGGCGCCGAGGCGCTCATCCGCCGGGCGCTGGCGCGCCTGCGCTGACGCGCCGTCTCAGGTCGCGGCGTGCGCCCGGGAGCTGAGGGTCTCCCGGGGATCGAAGGTGGGCAACCCGAAGGCCTCGCCGACGGCCGCGTACGTCAGCCGGCCGGCGTGGGTGTTGAGGCCGCGCAGGAGCGCCGTGTCGGCCATCAGAGCCGCCGTGCCGCCCGCCGCCAGCGCCAGCGCGTAGGGCAGCGTCTGGTTGGAGAGCGCCCTGGTGCTGGTGTTCGGCACCGCGCCCGGCATGTTGGCGACGCCATAGTGGACCACACCGTCCACCACGAAGGTTGGCGCGTCGTGGGTGGTGGGGTGGATGGTCTCGATGCAGCCGCCCTGGTCGACCGCCACGTCGACGATGACGCTCCCCGGCCGCATCAGCGTCAGCATGTCGCGCGTGACCAGGTGCGGCGCCCGCGCCCCGGGGATGAGCACGGCCC
This sequence comes from Trueperaceae bacterium, assembly GCA_035266525.1. Taxonomy (GTDB): domain Bacteria; phylum Deinococcota; class Deinococci; order Deinococcales; family Trueperaceae; genus JASBRS01. Next base: position 14,519 of record DATFNF010000021.1, read on the forward strand.
CGACCACCAGATCGGCGCGCTCCACCATGGCACGGATGTTCGCCAGGTTGCTGGCGAGCGTCTGGATGCGCCCGCCGAAGACGTCGTCGAGGTACTGGAGCCGGGCGTGGTTGATGTCGAGGATGGTGACCCGCGCGCCCAGCCCCATGGCGATCTTGGCCGCGTTGGTGCCGACCACGCCACCGCCGAGCACGACCACCTCGCCCGCCTCGACGCCCGGCACGCCGCCCAGCAGCAGGCCGCGGCCGCCGAGGAACTTGCCCAGGTAGTGCGCGCCGACCTGCGTCGCCATGCGCCCGGCCACCTCGCTCATGGGGGTGAGCAGGGGCAGGCTGCCGTTGCTCAGCTGCACGGTCTCGTAGGCGATGGCCGTGGTGCCGCTCGCGACGAGCGCCTCCGTGAGGGGGCGCTCGGCCGCCAGGTGGAGGTAGGTGAACAGGATGAGGTCGTCGCGCAGGAAGCCGAACTCGCCCGCGATGGGCTCCTTCACCTTGAGCACCAGGCGCTTGCTCCACGCCTCGGCGGCGCTGTCGACGATGGTGGCGCCGGCGCCGCGGTAGTCGTCGTCGAAGAAGCCGCTGCCCTCACCGGCACGGGCTTCCACGAAGACGTGGTGACCGGCGTCGGACAGCGCGTGCACGGCGCCCGGGGTGGCCGCCACCCGGTACTCTTGCGGTTTGATCTCCTTGGGGATGCCGATGTCCATGTTGATCTCCCTGCCCGGCGCAGCCGGGCTTCCGTCAGCCGGAATGCAGGTTCCACTCTAGCGCCTGCCCCGGCCCGGCAGCGGGGCGCCGCTGCCACCGGGGTAAACGCGCCGGCTGCGGCCACCGGCCCGGGGTCAGTCGGCCTCGTCCTCGGTCCACACGCGCAGGAGCCGCACGTGCCCCGCCGCCGCTTCCGCCACGGCGGCCAGACGGCCGTCGGGGTCGAGCAGGCCGACGCGCCCCTGGAAGCTCGCCGGCGGACGCTGGCCGAGGCGCACCCGGCGCGCCGCCTCGGCGTCGAGGCGGATGCAGGGGTAGGCCAGCGCCTCGGACGCCGGCATGCCGCCGGCTCCCGCGAGGTCGCTCAGGGAGCAGGCGCGGTCCAGGCCGATGCGGCCGGCCCGCGTCCTCACCAGGCCGGCGAGGTGCGCGGGCACGCCCAGAGCGGCGCCCAGGTCGCGGGCGAAGGCGCGCAGATAGGTGCCCGCCCGCACTCGCGCGCGCACCAGGGCCGTCGGCAACGCCGCCAGGGTTGGGGGAAGGGACGGTGCGTACCCGCTGTCGGCGGGGGCCCAGACGCCGTCCGCGTCGGCCGCGAAGCGCGCGGGCAGGGCCTCGCGGACGGGCGCGAAGCCCACCAGGGCGAGGCTCAGATACCCCGCGGGACGGGGCGGCAGAGACACCTCCTCGCCCTGACGGGCGCGCCGGTAGCTCCGCACGCCCTCGCGCTTGACGGCCGAGAAGGCGGGCGGGCGCTGCTCGCGGAGCGTCAGGAAGGGCGGCAGGGCGGCCGCCACCGCCTCCCCGGTCAGCCACGAGGCGTCGCCCTCGGCCACGACGGGCCCTTCCGCGTCGAGCGTGGCGGTGGCGGCGCCGAAGGCGATCCAGGCCAGGTACTCCTTGTCGCCGCCGGTGAGGTAGGGCGAGAGCTTGGTGGCCCCGCCGGTCAGCAGCACCAGCACCCCGGTCGCCAGCGGGTCGAGCGTGCCGGCGTGGCCCACGCGGCGGGTCCCCAAGCGTCGCCGCGCCTCCGCGACCACGTCGTGCGAGCTCGGGCCGAGCGGCTTGTCCACGGGCAGGACGGGCACGGGGCCGATTCTACCCGGGTATGCGGGGCAGACACGCGTCTGCCCCGCATACCCGCGTCGGGCCCCGCAGACAGATGTCGGCCCTGCAGACACGCGGCCGCCGCCGCCCGGCGTAGCGTGAGCCGATGCTCGTCGTCCTCGCCGCGCTCACGCTGCTGCTGTGGTGGGGGTTGACGCTCGACTGGACGCTGGGCGTGCGCGGCATGCGCGACCTCGGGGACGTCCCGGAGCCCGCCGGCGCCGAGCTCCCCGCGCTGTCGGTCGTGATCGCCGCGCGGAACGAGGCCGACACGCTGGGACCCACCCTGGCGTCCCTGAGCGCGCAGCGATTGCCCGGCCTGGAGGTGGTGGTCGTCGACGACCGCTCCGGGGACGCGACGCTGTCCGTGGCCCGCGCGGCGGCCGCCCACGACCCGCGGCTGCGGGCGGTGAGGGTGCACGAGCTGCCCGAGGGCTGGCTCGGCAAGACGCACGCCCTGCAGGTGGGGGCCGAGGCCGCGCGCGGCAGCTGGCTGCTGTTCACGGACGCGGACGTGCGCTTCGCGCCGGGGGCGCTCGCGCGGGCGCTCGGCTACGCCCAGGCGCGGGCGCTCGACCACCTCGTGGCGCTGCCGCGGCTGCAGGCGCGGGGCCCGCTGCTCCGCAGCTTCGTCGCCGCCTTCGGGCTGCTCTTCGCGGTCCACACCCGGCCCTGGCGCGCGCCCGCGCCGGGCAGCCGCGCGGCCATCGGCATCGGCGCCTTCGGCCTGGTGCGGCGCAGCGCCTACGAGGCCATCGGCCGGCACGAGCGCATCCGTCTTCGCCCCGACGACGACCTCAGCCTGGGCCGCCTCCTCAAGTCGCGCGGCTTCGCGCAGGAGGCGGTGTTCGGGGGCGGCGACGTGTCGCTGGAGTGGTACCCGGACGTGCGCACGGCGGTGAAGGGGCTGGAGAAGAACGCCTTCGCCGGCATGGGCTACTCGCTGTGGCGTATGGGGATCCTGGCGCTCGCGCTCCTCGTCACCAACGTCATGCCGTTCCTGGCGCTGCCGTTCGTGACCGGAAGCGCGCAGCTCCTCTACGCGCTGGTCGTCGCCACGGTGGCGTTCGTGTACGCCTTCGACGCGTCACGCTCCCGGCATGCCGCCTGGCTGTTCGTGCTGCACCCGGTCGGCACCACGTTACTGGTGGCGGCGGCCGTGGGCTCGGCCGTCGCCGCCCTCCGCACCGGCGAGGTGGAGTGGCGCGGCACCCGCTACTCGCTGGAGGAGCTGCGGCGCGGCGGGCCGCAGCCTCGTTGATGCCTGTCCCCGACGCGCGGGCGGGTTGCCGCTTATACTGCCGCATGCGCCTCGCCGGCCTGCTGCTGGCGGGCGCGCTCGTCCTCGTAGTGCCGTGGGCGGGCGCGACCCGCGTCGTCCGCGCTCCGCACGTCGAGGTCCTCTACGACGACCCCGCCATGGCCGGCTATGCCCAGCAGGTCGCGCACGCGGCGGAGGTCCAGCTCACGCAGGTAGCCGCGCTGTTCGGGCGCGCGCCCTTCCCGGTGCGGATCCGGCTGCAGGCGGGGGACGATGTCTTCAACGCCTTCGCCTTGCCGGTTCCCCGCCCGCACGTCACCTTCCGGCCGCTCTTCCCCCTGGACGGCGGGCTGGGCTTCCACAGCCGCGACCTCACCGAGCTGGTGTTGCGCCACGAGCTCACCCACCTGGTGCAGCTGACGGACACCCGCGTGCCGCCGGGCGCGACGCCGCTGCCGGACATCGGGCTGGTGGGGCAGGGCGTGGCGGTTCTGCCCCCGACCTGGCTGCTGGAGGGGATCGCGGTCTGGGTCGAGTCGCACGGCGGGCTCGGGGGGCGCCTCCAGGACGCCCGCACCCGCGCGCTGCTGTGGACGCTCGCCGCCGACGGCAGCATGCCGTCGCTGGCCGACGTCAGCCTCACGAGCTTCCAGGCCTGGCCGGGCGGCCGCGCGCGCTACCTGCTGGGCGCCTCGTTCATCGACCGGCTGGTGCACGAGCACGGCTTCGCCGCCCTGGTGAACAGCCTTCATGCCTTCCAGGCGGGGCACTACCTGGAGTCGTTCGCCAGCGCCTGGCAGCGCACGGTGGGCACCGACCTGAACGCCGAGTGGCGTGCGTGGGCGAGCGCGCTCGCCCGCCAGGCGCGCGACCAGGCGGGGTTGAGCCTGGCCCGCGCGCTCGAGCCCGCCGGCAGCGACGTCGGCGCCCCGGCCCTGGCTCCGGACGGGCGCACGCTCGCCTGGCGGGTCCAGGGTGGCGTGCGCCTGGCGCGGCTGCAGGACGGCGCCCTGCGAGACGCCCGCACGCTGCACCTGCGCGTGACCCCGGAGGCCCTGACTTGGACCGGCGCCCGGACGCTGGTGCTGGCGGCGGTGGCGCCGGAGCCGGGCACGCTCCCGAGCGACCTCTTCGCGCTGGACGTGCGCACCGGCGCCCTCACGCGACTCACCCACGGCGCGCACGCGCATCTGCCGCGCGCCGCCGGCAACGGCTGCGTGCTGTACGTGCGCGACGTCGTCCCCGAGGGCGCCTCGTTGCGGCGCTGGTGCCCGACCGGCGGCGACAGCCTCGCCTGGCGCGCGCCGGCGGGCGACCACGTGGTGGGGCTGGCGGTCAGCGCGTCCGGCCGCGTGGCCGTCAGCCTGTACCGGCCCGGCGGGGTGGACCTGGCCCTGCTGACCTCGCAGGGGATGCGCTTCCTGACCCGGGATGCAGCCAGCGAGGTCGACCCGGCCTGGCAGGGAGAGGACGCCTTGCTCTTCGCGAGCGACGCCAGCGGCCTGTTCCAACTCAGGCGGTTGCCGGTGCCCCCGTCCGGGACGACGGTCGCGGCGGGCCGGCCGGAGGCGGCCGCCGGCGCGTCAGCGAGCGGAGCGCCGGACCTCACGGCGGCGCTCGGCGGCGCGGAGGAGCCGGTGCGGACGGCGAACGGCACCGTCTACCGCACGCTCCTGGGCGACGGCTTCGCGCTGGCATGGTTGCCGGCCGGGGCGGGCGCCTCGCGGCCGGCCGGGATGCCCGCGCTCGGGCCGCGGGCGGGGGCCGCCGGGATCGCCGGGCCCTCGGCTGCTCCGTCCGGTGCGCCCTCCGCCGGGGCGCCCCGGACCCCGGGCCACCCGGGTGTTCCCAACGCGGGTGTGCCCGACACGGGTGTGCCCGACACGGGTGTGCCCAAGCCGGGCGTGCCCAACGCGGACGCGCCCTACCCGGACACGCCCTACAGCTTCTGGCCCAGCCTGCTGCCCTACGGCTGGCTGCCGACCGGCGCGCGGCTGTCGTTCCGGCCGCTGGGAGCCGGCCTGCAGCTCACCGCCCTCGGCCTGGACGACAGCGCACGGCACGCGCTCGACCTCAGCGTGGGGTACGACACCGGCCTGACGGGTCCGCTGGCAGGCGCCTACGGCTGGTTGCGATACGCCTGGAACATGCCGAACATCGCGCGGGCGCCGGGGCCCCCGCCGCCGCTCGGGGTCGCCTTCGAGGTCGGAGCGTGGCCGCACGGGGCGTATCTCGGACCCGTCGACGAGGTCGCCTACGGCGTTTCCGCGGAGGCGCTGCTGCGCACGCCGGTCGCTGGCTACGCGGGCTCGCTCGACGTGGCCGCGAGCCTGCTGCGCGCTCCCTCGCTCCCCGGCTGGCGCCCGGAAGCCCGTTTCGATGCCGTGCTCGACCGCCGCACCGGCGACGTCTTCGGTGCCGTCTCGGGCGGCACGGCGTTCGCCGCGCACGGCCGCCTCAGCTACGGTGCGGCCGGCATGTCCGCGGGCGCCTGGCTCGCGGGCGCCAGCTATCCGCACGTCCACGGCGTGCCGGTGGTCTGGCACGTAGCGGCCAGCGCCGGGTACCGGCCGCTGCCGCCGGTGCCGGTGACGCTGCCGCCGTGGGCGGCGACGCTGTCGTTGGGTGGACGCGTGGCGCTGCCGGTGCGGCTGCGCCTGGGCGGCGGCCTCTTCGCCCTGGAGCGGCTGGACCTGGAGCCGGCCGCGCGGCTCTGGGGCGGGGCGGGCCCCGACGCCGGCGGGACGTGGTCGGGACACGTCGGGGCGGGCGCCGACCTCGGGGTGTGGGCCGACACCGTGCTCGACTACGAGGCCCTGGCGCGCTTCGGCGTGCGCGGGGGCTACGCCGACGGCTGGTGGCTGGCGGTCGGTGCCAGCATCCCCTACTGAGGGAGCGTCGGCCCCGGTGCGGCCGGGATCACAGGCAGGCGCTGCCGTTGCGGTACGAGCGCACCGCGGCCAGCGCCAGGCGCACCGACCCGACCCGGTCGGGCGTGCCGGCGGTGGCGTCCCTGGCGTCCGGATCGAGCGCCAGGACCTCGGCGCCGTTGTGGAGGCAGGCGAGCAGGAGCTCCTCGCGCGCCCGGGGGTCGCCGGCCGGGGCGCACGCCACGCGGACGCCCGCCGGCGCCTCGGCGGCCAGGGCCGAGGCCGCCTCCGCCGTGGAGAAGAGCGGCACCCATCGACCCTCCGGCCCCTCGAGCACCACCACGCCGGCGGCGTCCTCGCGTCCGGCGGCGAGGTAGTAGAGGTCATGGGTTAGGTCGTCGGCCACAGCGCTCAGCGTAGGCTCCCTGCCGGCACTCAGTAGAGGAAGAGGCTGCGCGCCCAGGCGCTGAAGGCGACGGCGAGCACCAGCCCGACGTTCACCACCAGCTGGGCGAGGAGCGGCGTGATGCCGTTGCTGCGCCGGCGGAAGACCTCCGCCAGGACGATGCCGAACACCAGCAGCAAGGCGACCGGCGTGCCCAGCACCAGACCGTAGAGCGAAGCCGACACGAGGGTGGCGATGCCGGCGTCGTAGCGGCGTCGTAGCGGCGGGATCAGGAAGGCCCGGAAGAACACCTCGGTGAGAGGCAGCAGCACCATGGCCGCCACGACCAGAGGCGTCAAGGTGGTGAGGTTCAGGTAGAACGGTCCCAGCAGCCCCCCGCGCGGCGCGTAGCTGAGGTAGGCGAGCACCCCCGCCAGCAGGACGATCCCCAGGAAGATGCCGGTCGCCGCCTGCTCGCCGCTGCCGAGAAGGCGCACCGTGGCATCCCAGCCGTGCATCGATACGCGGCGCCAGGCGAGCACCAGCAGCAGGACCGACAGCGCGATCAGGAACACCGCCCGCACCTGCGTGCCTTCCAGCGGGGTGACGAACGCGAGCGCGTTCTTGTACACCGCCACGCTGTAGACCAGTGCGGTCAGGGCGGCCATCAGCAGGCTGGCGAAGAGCATGCCGTAGGCCTGACCCACGGTCCACTCTTGCGGACCCTCCACGACCTCCAGCGTGGTGGCGTTGGCGATCCGGCTCTCGCCCACCAGGTGGACCGCCACCAGCACCAGCAGCAAGAGCAGCCACAACAGGCCGTTGCTCACCAGCATGCCTTGCAGGTTGCCGCGCCTGGCGGCCTCCCGCAGGGCCAGGCCGCCCGACTGCACGTCGCCCTGCGCGTAGTAGATGAGCGACAGCTTGCGCAGGTCCCCCGCCTGTGCCGCGGTGTTGCTGGCGTTGCGGTAGCTCAGCGCCTTCTCGAGGTCGGTGACGGCGCCGTTGAGGTCTCCCATGGACCATAGGGTGGTGCCCAGGAGGGAGTACACGTCGGCGTTCTTGGTGTCGCCCGAGAGCTTCATGTAGGCCTCGAGCTGGT
>DATFNF010000022.1:0-12390 GCA_035266525.1 Trueperaceae bacterium
GGCACCGCGTGCGCGCTCTCGATATCCGGTAGGCTCGGCTTGTGGTGCCTGCACCCCCGTGGCTAGACTCGCTCCGTGTGCAAGCCGGCGCCGTCGCGTCGGGCGGCGGTCGGCCGCAGCGAGCGCCGGGTGCTGCCTGGAGGTAGCCGCGTGGGTTCCCAACAACTCCTCACCATCCAGCGCGCCGTCCAGTACCTCGCGCAGATCGCCGACGGGGGTCCCGTCACGGTGCAGGCGCTGGCGGAGCGCTTCGGCGTGCCGGCGAGCACCGCGTACCGCTACGTCGCCTCGCTGCGGCACGCCGGCATGCTCTGGGACCTCCCCGGCGGACGCCTCGGCCTGGGCCCGCGCTGCGTGCAGCTCGAGATGGGCTTCCGCCAGGCCCTCGACCAGTGGTCGCCCTACCGGCCGGTGATGAGCGAGCTGGCCGCGCTGACCGGCGAGACGGTCACCCTGCTCGTTCCGGTGGAAGACGAGGCCGTCTGCATCGACACCGTGGACAGCGACAAGCCGCTGCGTTTCAGCCTCGCCAGGGGCGTGGCGAGGCCGCTGCTCCGCAGTGCGCTGTCCACCGCGATGTTGCCGTACCTGCCGGCCGACCAGCTCGACCGGCTGCTTGCGCGGGAGCCTCGGCCGGATGCCGCGCGGCGCGAGCGCCTGCTGAGCGATCTGCCGGTCGTGCGCGCGCGAGGCTACACGGTCAGCCGGGACGAGGTGGATTGCGGCGTGTGGGCCGTCGGCGTTCCCGTGTTCGACCAGGCCGGCGCGTGTCAGGGCGCGCTCAGCACCATCGCCCCCAACTTCCGGACCGAGGGGCGCGAGCCCTTCCTGATCCGCGCGACCGTGGAGGCCGGCCGCCACCTGCTGCTCAGGTGAGCCATCCCGAGGCGGCGCCAGCGCGCGCCGCCACCCGCACCGGCGGTGGTACCGTGAGCACCGCCGGGAGCCCGGGCCGGACCGCGCAGCCCGCGACCGCGCCGGCATGCGCGGCTCGCACCTCGCGGGCGGCCGCAGCGCGAGCCCGGACCGAGGAGGAAGCGCGATGGACCTGTTCGGGGTGAACCCCATCCTGCCCACCCCCTTCCGTGACGATGGCGAGCTGGACCTGGTCAGCCTGGAGCGCCTCATCGACTTCCAGGCCGAGGCGGGCGTCGACGGCGTCGCCATCCTGGGTTTCCTGGGCGAGGCGCACAAGCTCTCCGAGGCCGAGCGGCGCGCCGTGGTGGAGACGGTGGTGGCCCGCGCGGCGGGCAAGCTCGAGGTGTGGGTGGGGGTGCGGGCGCTCGGCACCGCCGGTGCGGTGGAGCAGGCGAAGAGCGCGCAGGCGCTGGGTGCCTCCGCGGTGTTCGTGGCCCCCATCGCGCCGCAGAGCGACGCCGCTCTCTACGAGCACTACCGCACCGTGGCCCGCGCCGTGGAGATTCCCCTCATCATCCACGACTACCCTGCATCCTTCGGCATCACGCTCTCCCCGGAGCTGATCGCGCGGCTCGCCAACGAGGGCTTCGCGCCCTACGTCAAGCTGGAGGACCCGCCGGTGCTGCAGAAGCTCACGCGCCTGCGCGAGCTGACCGGCGGCGCCATCGGCGTGTTCGGCGGGCTCGGCGGGGAGTACTTCCTGGAGGAGTTGCAGCGCGGCGCGGTGGGGATCATGACCGGCTTCGCCTTCCCCGAGGTGCTGGTCGAGATCTACCGGCAGTTCACCGCCGGCGACGTGACGGGCGCCGCGCGCACCTTCGACCGCTACCTGCCGCTCATCCGCTACGAGTTCCAGCCCAGGATCGGCCTGGCCTTCCGCAAGCACGTCTACCGCGAGCGCGGCGTGTTCGCCAGCGCCTTCATCCGCCCGCCCGGGATGGCGCTGGACGCCACCAGCCGGGACGAGCTCGAGGCCACCATCGCGCGGGTCGGCCTGCGCCTCGGGGCCGGCGTCCTCCCGCTGTGAGCGGGCCCCGGCCTTCCCCCGTCATCGATCGGGGGCGCGTCGCACGGCGTATCGAGCGCCTGGCGGGATTCACCGAGCCGGACCGTCCCTACACGCGGCGCGCCTTCAGCGAGCCGTATCTGGCCGCGCGCCGGTGGCTCCGGAGCGAGTTCGAGGCGGCGGGGCTGACCACCGCGATCGACGCTGGCGGCAATCTCGTCGGACGGCGTGCCGGTGCGGTGGCCGGCGCGGGGACGCTCGCCGCCGGATCCCACACCGATACCGTGGTGGGCGGCGGGCGCTACGACGGCGTCGCGGGGGTGGTCGCCGCCTTGGAGGTGGCGCAGGCGCTGCAGGAGTCCCGGGTGGCGCTGCGTCACGACCTGGCCGTGTACGACTTCCTGTCGGAGGAGCCCAGCGATCACGGCGCCTCCTGCGTGGGCAGCAGCGCGCTCGCGGGGTCCCTTCCGGCGGGCATGCTGGCGGCGGCCGATGCCGACGGCGAGAGCCTGGCCGAGGCGCTGACGCGCGTGGGCGGAGAGCCCTCGCGTCTCACCGGGCCCTTGCCGGGAGCGGACGCCCTGAGAGCGTTCCTCGAGCTCCACATCGAGCAGGGCCCGGTGCTGGAGCGCGAGCGCGTGCCGATCGGCGTGGTGGAGGGGATCGTGGCCATCCACCGGCTGCAGCTCACGGTGCGCGGCCGCGCCGGGCATGCCGGCACCACCCCCATGGCGCTGCGCCGTGACGCCCTGGTGGGGGCGGCCGGCGTGGTACGCGACGTCTGGGAGCGGGCGCGCGCCAGGGGCGGCCGGGACGGCTTCGTCGCCACCGTCGGGAGGATGCAGGTGATGCCCAACGGCGCCAACGTGGTGCCCGGCGAGGTGCGGCTGGTGATGGAGGCGCGCTCGCTGGACGAGGCGGCGGTGGCCGCCTTCCTGGAGGAGACCCGCGAGCGGGCGTCCGAGGCCTGCGCGGCTCTCGGGCTCGAGCTCGAGGCCGAGGTGACCGCGGCCGCCCCGCCCGTGCGCAGCGACCCGCGGCTGGTGGCGGCCCTGGAGGCGGCCTGCGAGGCGCGCGGCATCGCGCACCGGCGCTTGTCGAGCGGCGCCGGGCACGACGCCATGGAGGTGGCGCGGCTGGCGCCCGTCGGCATGCTGTTCGTGCCCTGCCGGGACGGCCTCAGCCATCATCCCGACGAGCACGCGGAGATCGGTGACATCGCCGCCGGCGCGGCGGTCATGCTGGACGCACTGCTGCGCCTGGACGAGGCGCTCTAGCCGGCCCCCGGACGCCGCCGCGGGGCGGGCCGGCAGGGCCCGTCGCCCGGGCCCGGCGCGACGGGGCCGACGGTGAGGAACGGAGGAGACGCATGGACCTGGGATTGACGGGACGCAGGGCGCTGGTGCTGGCCGGAACCTCGGGCCTGGGGCTGGGCACCGTGCGGGTGCTGGCGAGCGAAGGCGCCGCCGTGGTGCTGTGCGGCCGCGACGCCGACCGCGCCGCGGCCGCCGCCGCGGAGGTGTCGAAGGCGACCGGCGGCACCGTCACCGGTCTGCAGGCGGACGTCGCCGCCGCCGCCGAGGTGGAGCGGCTGGTGGCGGAGAGCGCCGAGCGTCTGGGCGGCCTGGACATCCTGGTGACCAACGCCGGCGGGCCCCGGCCGGGTTCCTTCGAGGCTCTGGACGATGATGCCTGGGCCGGCGCCGTGGAGCTGACGCTGATGAGCGTGGTGCGCAGCGTGCGCGCGGCGCTGCCGTTCCTCCGGCGCTCGCCCGGGGGCACGGTGCTGGCGCTGGCGAGCTCGAGCGTCAAGGCGCCCATCGCCAACCTGACGCTCTCCAACGTGCTGCGGCCGGCCGTGCAGGCGCTCGTCAAGACGCTGTCCCTGGAGCTCGCCGGCGACGGCATCCGGGTGAACTGCCTGTCGCCGGGGCGGGTGCTCACCCCGCGCATCCTGCAGCTGGACGAGGCTCGAGCCGAGCGCGAGGGCAAGAGCGTGGACGAGGTGCGCCAGGCGTCGGTCGCGGGCATCCCGCTCGGCCGGCTCGGCGACGTCGAGGAGTTCGGGCGGGTGGCCGCCTTCCTGGTCAGCGATGCGGCGTCCTACATGACGGGCACGTCGGTGCTCGTCGACGGCGGCATGGTGCGCTGCCTGTGACGCGGAGCCGGAACGACGGCGGACCTCCCCGCCCGCCGGCGCGCGGTGAGCGCCCCGGGCCGCCAGGCGGCCCGCCTCGGCACGGGCCGCCGCTCGCGCGGCGCGCGCATCGTGGCGGTCGCGGCCGGCTTCCGGCCGCTCAGGCGCGCGGCTCGTCGCCGCCGGCGGCGAGGTCGGCCCGCCGCTCCTCCTGCCCCTGCGCGGTGCCGGGGGCGGCGGGCCGGTTGCCGCCCAGGTTCTGCTCGGCCATGTGGCGCAGCTTGAACTTCTGGATCTTGCCGGTGCCCGTCATGGGCCACTCCGAGGCGTCGACGAACCACACCCGCCGCGGCACCTTGAAGCGCGCCAGCCGCTGCTGGCACCACTCCACGATGTCCTTGCGTTCGGCGCTCTCGCCGGGCTTGAGCTCCACGAAGGCGGCGCCCGCCTCGGTGGTCATGCTGTCGGGGATGCCCACCACGTAGACCTGGCTCACCGCCGGGTGCTGGCTGATGGCCTCCTCGACCTCCTTGGGCGAGACGTTCTCGCCCGAGACCTTGTACATCTCGTTGCTGCGCCCCATGAACTCGATGTAGCCGTTCTCGTCCATGCGGCCGAGGTCGCCGGTGCGGAACCAGCCGTCCTTGTCGATGACCGCCGCCGTCTCCTCGGGCTTGTCGTAGTAGCCGTGGGTGACGAAGTTGCCGCGCACGGCGAGCTCGCCGGTGGCGCCTTCTTCCAGGTCCTGGCCGGTGAACGGGTCGACCACCTTGTACTGGCTGTTGGCGCCCCCGAACTCGCTCAACCCGCTGCTGCCGCCGGGCTTGATGCGGCCCACGCGGGTGGCGACGCGCTCGATGGGGTCGCCGATCTCGGTGTGCACCGTGGCTGCCGTGGCCTCGGTGCCGCCGTAACCCGTGCACAGCTCCTGGACCCCGAAGGCCTCCACCGCCGCTTGCCAGACCGGTACCGGGGTGGGGGCCGCCGCGCACATCAGCGCGTGGAGGCTGGAGGTGTCGAACCGGTCGCGCTCGGCGTCGTTGAGCATCGCCACTACCATGGAGGGGACGGCCAGGCAGTCGCTGGCGCGGTGCTGCTGGATCAGCTGCAGGGCGCCGCGTGGGCTGAAGCCCGGTGTGATCACCATGGCCCCGCCCACGAACGAGCTGGCGAGCAGGCCCTCGACGTAGGCGAACACGTGGTAGAGGGGCAGGGCGGTGAAGATGCGGCGGCCGTCCTGGAAGGCGCGGCTCAGCGCCGAGCTGAAGGCGCAGCGTAGCAGCATGTCGTGCGTGAGCAGCACGCCCTTGGGATGTCCGGTGGTGCCGGACGTGTAGATGATGTCGGAGACCTCGTCGGGGTACTCGCTCAGCGCGCGCCGCCGGGCGAGCTCCTCGGGGGTGGCGCTCCCGGCCATGGCCTTGAAGGTGTCCCAGGTCACGAAGGTGGGGTCGATGGCGCCGTTCTCGGTGGGGATGCACACCACGCCCAGCCGCACCTCCTCGGGGACCTCCGCGAAGATGTCCTGGACGGCCTCTGCCGCGCGGTTGCCGCCGATGGTCTGGTGCAGGAACAGCCAGCGGGCGTCGGACTGGTCGAGCACGTAGGCGAGCTCGTCGCGGCGCAGCATGCTGTTGAGCGGCACGCACACGGCGCCCACCAGCGAGATCGCCAGCTTCAGGGTGACGAACTCGGGCACGTTGGCCATCAGCACGGCCACGTGCTGGCGCCGTTCCACACCGAGCGCCAGGAGCGCCCGCGCCAGGTCCTGGGCACGGGCCCAGACGTCGGCGTAGCTGAGCTCGCCTCCCTCCAGCAGCAGGAAGGGACGCTCCGCGAACTCGCGGCAGGCGCTCTCGAAGTGGGTGGCCAGGGTGCGGCGTGGCCACTCGGGCACGCGTTCCTCCAAGGCCTGACGACGTGCTGCGGGATCGAGCATGGGGCACGGCCTCCCTTCGCTGAAGAGCGGCAGCATGACGTGGTGGCTGATAGCCGCGACGGCAGCTTGGACGCGCTCATGATAGGGTTCCCGCGCCGCCACCGCGGTAGCTCGCGGTGCGCCTGCGGGTGGGGAGGGCACGCACCGTGCACGCGGCGGACAGGTGGTAGGTTGTTCGCACCGCACCGGCGGCCACGGCACGACCTCGGAGCGCCCGCTCCCGGCCGGGGCCGAATCGTCCCTGCCGTCCGGCGTAGGAGGCCCTCATGCCGAAGCCCACTCCCGCCGAAGCCCGCGACTGGCGCCGCCTCGCAGCCGAGGTGGCGGACGACGTCGTCGCCTGGAGGCGCCACCTTCACAGCCACCCCGAGCTGTCGTTCCAGGAACACGAGACCGCGGCGTACGTCGAGGCACGGCTGAAGGAGTTCGGCGGCTTCACCGTCACGAGGCCCACCGCAACCAGCGTGCTGGCCACCCTGCGGGGGCAGGCGCCCGGCCCGGTGATCGCGCTCCGTGCCGACATGGACGCGCTCCCCATCGAGGAGGAGAGCGGCGTGCCCTTCGCCTCGGAGCGGCCGGGCGTGATGCACGCCTGCGGCCACGACGGGCACACCGCCATCCTGCTGGGGGTTGCGCGCGTCCTCGGCGAGCGGCCGGAGCTGGTCCGGGGCGAGCTGCGCTTCATCTTCCAGCACGCCGAGGAGCTGTTCCCGGGAGGCGCCCAGGAGCTCGTGGACCAGGGGGTGCTCGACGGGGTGGACGAGGTGATCGGCCTGCACCTGCAGTCGCCAGAGGAGAGCGGGACGCTCCAGCTGCGCGCCGGCCCGATGATGGCCGCACCCGACGCCTTCGAGATCAAGCTGGTCGGCAGAGGCGGCCACGCCGCCATGCCGCAGCTGTCCGTCGACCCCATCGCCATCGGGGCGGAGCTGGTGAGCAGCCTGCAGCAGCTGGTGTCGCGCACGGTGGATCCGCTCGAGCCGCTGGTGCTGTCGGTGACGCGGTTCCACGCCGGCACCGCGTTCAACATCATCCCCGAGTCGGCGGAGCTGGCCGGTACCGTGCGGAGCTTCGACCCCGATCTGCGGGCCCGCATGCCCGAGCTGATGGAGCGGGTCATCCAGGGCGTGACCGCGGCGCACGGCGCCAGCTACGAGTTCCAGTACCACTTCGGCTACCGCGCGCTGGTCAACGACGAGGCCGTGACCGAGACGTTGCGCGCGGCGTTCGTCGACACCTTCGGCGAGGACATCGTGGTGACGTCCCCGCGTCACATGGGGGGAGAGGACTTCTCGGCCTACCTGGCGGCGAAGCCCGGCACCTTCTTCTACGTGGGCGCGAAGCCGCCCGGCGTGGAGAGCGCGTATCCGCACCATCACCCCAGGTTCGCCATCGACGAGGCGGCGCTGGAGACGGGGGTGGCGGCGTTCCTGACGGCCGTGGAGGCGCTGGGGGAGGGCAAGGACTGACCACCTGCCGCCCTCTCGACCGTGACGTGTCGAACCGCGAGCGCGGCGAGCGGCGCACGCGCGGGGCGCGAGACGGCCGCTGACAGAACGGGCCCGGTCCCCTTCACGAGGACCGGGCCCGCGTGCGTTGGCCTTCCGGCTGCGGCCCCGTGGCGCGCGGGCGGCGTTGGGGATCGGTGCTCGGGGCCGTCCGTCGTCGCCTGCGGCGCAGCCTCGAAGGGCGTGCCTGGCCCGCGCGTGCTCGGGGGAGGGCGGACGCCCCTGGGCACGATGTGATACATGGTGTATCGTTACAAGGGGGGAAGGGAGCGCTCGGCCATGCCCACACCGTTGCGGCCGATGCACGCGCTGCTCTCGCTGGCCGGGCAGCGGGCGCTGGTGACGGGGGCGGCCTCCGGCATCGGGAGGGCTGTGGCGTTGCGCCTCGCCGAGGCCGGCGCCGCGCTCGTGCTGGTCGACCGCGACGAGCGGGGCATGGGCGCCACCGAAACGGAGATCGGACGGTTGCAGGCACCGCCTGCGGCTGGAGAGGTGGTCGACCTCGGCACACGGGCCGCGATCGAGGCGTTGTGGGAGGGGCTCGAGCCCGTCCCCTCGATCCTGGTGAACGCTGCAGGCAGTTACCCCTTCCGGCCCTTCCTGGAGATCGACGAGACGGCCTACCGCCAGGTGGTCGGCGTGAACCTGGAGGCCGTGTTCTGGATGTGCCAGGCGATGATCCGTCGGCGCCAGGGGCAAGGGGGGAGCATCGTCAACATCGCTTCCGTCGAGGCGGTGATGCCGTTCAAGTCGGGTCTCGCCCACTACGGCCCCGCCAAGGCCGGCGTCATCGCCTTGACGCGCGCTCTGGCGCGTGAGCACGGCGGGCGCGGCTTCCGCGTAAACGTGGTGGTGCCCGGTTGGATCGATACGCCCGGAACCCGGCGAGTGGCCCGCGAGGTCCTGCACCTCAAGCTGGGACGGCTGCCGGAGGGCCTCGACTTCACCCGGCGCCTGCCGCTGCGGCGGGCGGGCACCGCCGACGAGGTGGCGCGCGTGGTCGCCTTTCTGGCCAGCGACGCCGCCAGCTACATGGATGGCGCTGTGGTGGCGGTGGACGGCGGGTTCCTGTCGGCGTGAGCGGTGCCGGAGCCGCCCGGGGAGCGCGGGCCCCTCGCCTACGCCGAGCGCCTGCGGCGCGACGCGGCTAGGTCACGCGCGCCAGGCTGAAGCGGCCCGTGGTGGTGGGCGTGGTGAAGGTACCCGTCCACAGCGGGCCGGTGAACGACCCGTCGAGCGTATCGGTGCCGACAGGCACGGTGAACGTGCAGGTGAGGGCATTCGTGCTCCTGCTGACGCACGAGCCCGTGTAGTCGGACCCGCCGTAGCTGATCGAGAAGGCCCAGGCGTTCGAGCCCGCGAGCGTGATGTCGGCCATGGCCAGGAGCGACAGGTTCGCGGGCGTGACCGCTCCCGTGTACGTCCCGCTGGGGTCGAACCCGAGCGAGCAGCCGGTCAGCGTCACGGTGAGCAGCGACACGGCGAGCAGCCCGACGAGGGCGGCGAACGCCCCCCTTCCGGCTCGTCTCGTGAGCCGATCGAAGACCCGCCGCCGTGTCGCCGCAAGCCGTTGGCCCGCTCCAGGGCGGCTCAAGCCGCTCCCTCCCCCTCGAGCTCGTCGACCAGCGCCCCGACGTGGTCCACCGCGCGCTGCAGCGTCTCCGGCGCGGTCATGTCCACACCTGCGCGGGCGAACAGCTCCAGCGGGCCGGCCGAGCCCCCCGCCTTCAGGAAGGCCAGCCAGCGCTCCGCGGCCGGCGCGCCGTCCTCCACGAACTGGGCGAACATCGCGACCGCCGCGGAGAGGCCGGCGGCATAGGTGTAGGGGTACATCCCCATGTAGTAGTGCGCCTCGTGCATCCAGATGCTGCGGTCCTCGTCGATCAGCTCCACGCTATCCCCCCAGAAACCATCCAGGACGGACAGCTCCTCGCGGTCGAGGACCTCGGCCGTGATGGGCTCGCCGGCTTCGGCCAGATGGTAGATGCGCCGCTGCAGCAGCGCCTTCTGCAGATGCACCACGAAGTTCCGGTTGAACGTCGCCATGTGCGTCTTGATGACGCGGCGCCGGACGGCGGGGTCGTGCGAACGCTCGAGCAGGTGCCGTGCCAGGAGCAGCTCGTTGAAGGTGGAGGGAGCCTCGATGGCGAACAGGCTGGGCCGGCTCCTGGTCAGGGGGTTGTGCTCCATGGCGAGCTGGCCCTGAACGGCGTGGCCGAGCTCGTGCGCCAGGATGAAGGCGCCGCGCAGCCCGCCCGTCCAGGTGACGAAGACGTACGGGTGCACGCCGTGCACGGAGCTGCAGAAGGCGCCGCCGCGGCGCCCGGCATTGTCGGCCCGGTCGATCCAGCGCTCGGCGAACGCCCGCTGCAGGACGCCGCGATACGCGCCGCCCATGGGTGCGGCCGCCTCCAGGATGAGGTCGCGCGCTTCGTCGAACGACAGCGGGTCGGCGGCGTCCGGCCAGCCCGCGTCGATGTCGGCGACGCGCACGCGGTCGAGTCCGAGCACGCGTCGCTGGATGCCCGCGTAGCGGCGCATGTGCGGGGCGACCCCCCGGCCGATCGTCTGCAGGATGCGGTCGAAGGCCTCCCGTGTGACCTCCTGACGGTGCAGGCCCATGTCGATGGCCGATGGGAACCCTCGCAGCTGCGCCTCGACCACCCCGTTGCGGACGAAGGTCGCAAGGCTGGTCGCCAACGTGTGACGGTAGGGCGTGAATCCCTGCGCGACGGAGCGGTACGCCTCGCGCCGCAGCCGCGTGTCCGGAGACGGGCCGAAGGTGAACATCTGCCGTCCCATCGTCACGGGGTGCGCGCGTCCGCCTTCGTCGCTGGCGGCCTCGAAGCGCACGTCGGCACCCGTAGCCCGCTGGTAGATGGTGTGCGGCGCCTCGAAGGCCTCGCTGAACGAGGCGAGCACGCGCTCGGTCTCGGGCGCAAGCCGGTATGGCTGCTCGCGGAGCGTCCGCTCCACGAGCCGGCGGAACGGCTCCAGGCGGGGGTCGGCCGCCAGGAGCCGCTCGGCCGCCGCGGCGCCGAGGGCGAGCAGCTCGTCGGTCAGGAAGGTCGTCTCGCCGTCGACCTCGCTCACGAGCTGGCTCGCGCGGACGGCGTCCGCCTGCCGCGCCGTGTCCGTCTGCTCGACCGCCGTGCGGAGGGTGGCGTAGGCGGAGACCCGGCGCAGCCTGGCGGTCAGTCCTTCGTAGGCGGTTAGGGCCCCGAGCAAGGTCTCGGCGCTCTCGCAAACGCGGCCCCGATGGAGCGTGACCGACGCGATGTCGCCGCGGATGGCGTCGCACGCCAGGAGCCAGGCATCGCGGCTGGGGAAGAGGTCGGTCAGGTTCCAGGTCTGGTCGACGGGGACGTCGCTGCGGGCAGGTTGCTCGGCCATGCCGCACGATAGCCCGCGACGCTGAGCGCGGTCCTCGCCGGCCGGGCGGCGCTCGGCATCGGGCGCCAGGGTCGGGGCGCTCTGCAGCATGGCTTCGGGCTGCGGCCTGGGACCTGCCGACCGCGCAGCGCGGCGGCGCCTCGGGCCGTGAGGTTGCGCGGCGGCCTGGGACACGGTCAGGAAACGGCGGTGGAGGCCGCCTTCCCGCACTCGGTGAGCTACCTCACCAACGGGTACGCCAGGAGGCCGCATAGTGGGCGAACCCGGTCGTTGGAGCGCCCACGCCGCGCGCGCGGTACAGGCTGAAGGCGGTACGTGTGCGGCGCCGCGGTGGGGGCGGGGCGGTCGGCTAGAGGAGGTGTCGGTGTGGCCCATGGGTACAGGTTCCTGGCTGTCCTGGCGGTCGTGGCGGCGACAGGAGCGGGCGTCGCGCAGGGCGAGTTCACCCTCGGCAGCTCGAGCCTCCAGAACGGCACGTTCGCACCGGCGCAGGCCCTGAACAAGTTCAGCTGCACCGGCGGCGACGTCTCACCGGCGCTGAGCTGGACGGGCGCGCCCGCCGGCACGCAGAGTTTCGCGATCACCATGTTCGACCCCGATGCCCGCAACGGGCAGGGCTTCTGGCACTGGACGATGTATGACATCGCCGCCGGCACCACCGGCCTGCAGGAGGGCGCCGGCGCCCCAGGCTCGGAGCTGGCACCCGCTGGGGCCGTGGAAGGAGCCACCAGCTTCGGCGCTCCGGGCTACGGTGGCCCGTGTCCGCCCCAGGGAGACGCTCCGCATCACTACCAGCTCACGGTCTATGCGCTCGACGTGGCTACCCTCGACGTGCCGGCCGACGCCACGCCCGTGATCTTGCACCAGATCATCCGCGACCACGCGCTCGCGACCGCCGTGCTCAGCGTGCCGTACGCGCGCTGAGGCGCAAGGCGGCTCGGAGCGAGCGTCGTCCGGCTGATGGCCGGGCGTTCCGGGAACGTTCACGAGGGCTTCCTCCGGCCTCCTCGGAGCCGGCGCGAGACTGCGTTCGGGGGAGGAGGAGACCTCGATGAGAGCTACGTGCCCTGCGAGCGCAAGGTCGACGCGTCACGAAGGATTCCAGCTGAGAGCGTTCGTCTCGCTGTTGCTGGTGGTCTCGGGAGTGGTGGTGGTCGGTTCTGGATTGCTCCTGCTGTTCGCGCCCTCGGGCCGGATGGCCTGGGCGACCGGTTGGTCGGCGTTCGGCATCGGGCGCCAGGGCTGGGTCGGTCTGCACGATGTCTTCGGGCTGCTGTGGATCCCGCTGCTCGGCACCCACCTGGTGCTGAACCGTAGGGCGATCCTGTGTTACCTCAAGGACCGTGTCCGCAAGACCTATGGGATGCGGCGCGAGGCGGTCGCTGCCGTGACGTTCACCCTCGTGCTCGCCCTGCTGACGCTGTCCCGCGTGTGGCCGCTGGCGACGCTGGTGGCGCTCGGGCACCAGGGGCCGGGCCGGTAGGCCCGC
>DATFNF010000023.1:0-19708 GCA_035266525.1 Trueperaceae bacterium
CGCAACCGCAGCGCCTGGACGGTCTGCGCGACCTGTCGCGCTACGTCGACGAGCGGGCCAACCTGCAACCGTCGCTGCGCGCGGCCTACGTCGGCGACGCCGCCTTCGCGCACAAGGGGGGCGTGCACGTGTCGGCCGTGAACAAGCGACCGGAGACGTACGAGCACGTCACCCCGGAGGCGGTCGGCAACCGCCGGCGCGTGCTGCTCTCGGAGCTCTCGGGCCGCGCCAACGTGCTCGCGAAGAGCGTCGAGGACGGCTCCGGCGCCGACGCCGGGCCGGTGGCCAGGGCCGTGGTGGAGCGCCTGAAGGAGCTGGAGAACCGCGGCTACGCCTTCGAAGGGGCGGAGGCCTCGTACCGGCTGCTCGCGGACAAGGTGCGCGGCACCTACAGCCCCTACTTCGTGCTGCACGGCTTCACGGTGATGATCGACAAGGCCGACGAGAGCGCCTCGGGACGCTGCGAGGCCACCATCCGGGTGGAGGTGGGGGGCACCCTGGAGCACACCGCGGCCGAGGGGGACGGACCCGTCAACGCCATGGATCGCGCCCTGTTGAAGGCGTTGGGGCGCTTCTACCCGGCGCTGCGCGACCTGCACCTGGTGGACTACAAGGTGCGGGTGCTGTCGGGCCCCGAGACCGGAACCGCAAGCGTGGTACGCGTCCAGGTGGAGATGAGCGACGGCCGTGAGAGCTGGGGAACGGTGGGGGCCAGCACCAACATCATCGAAGCCTCCTACGAGGCCCTGGTCGATGCCTACGAGTATCGCCTGGTGGCGACCGGAGCGCACCCTCAGCGGGCCGGGACCGACGCCGCGGGCGCCGACGAGGGGGCGGCGACCGCGCGGGCGCCGGAAGCGGCAGCCAGGAGCTCCTGACCTTCCGGACCGCGTGCGTGCATAGCTGCGTGCATAACCATGCCGGGCCGACATCCACGGCTCGGCGCCGCGCAGCGCTCGCGCGCCCGTCCCGCTTCATCGGGTGCCGCGGCGAGACCCGCCTGCCACGGTGTCGCGAGCATCGCAGCCGTCGTTGACAGCCCCGCTCGTGAACGGTATCATTTGCCGCAAGGCCGCTCGCGGAGCGGCCCCGCCTGTAAGGAGTTGCCGCGTCGTGCAACACGCGAGCAACGGCAGCCAGGCGTGTGAGGTCAGGTTGATCAGAGAAGCTGCCCGACTGCCAGGGAAGGCCCCCGAGGAGTAGCACCTCGCGGCGTCCCCGTGATGCGGCGCCTCGGCGGGAGCCGGCCGCGCCACCCGTTCAGCTCAGTCCGCCCCCCCTTCGTCCCCTCAGGGAGGATGCGATGCACCGGTACACCGAGTACCCGTACTCCGAGCACCCGTACTCCGACGTCTCGACCCTGGCCTGGCCCAGCGAACGCGACGCCTGCGGCGTCGGCTTCGTGGCCGACTCGGGCGGCCGCCGCAGCCACGACGTGCTGGCGTACGCCCTGCAGGCGCTGCACAACCTCAAGCACCGCGGCGCGGTCAGCAGCGACGGCAAGACCGGGGACGGCGCCGGCGTCCTGACGCAGATCCCGCACCGGCTGTTCCGGCGCGAGCTCGAGGAGAAAGGCATCTACCTGGAACGCGACCGCGACCTCGCGGTGGGCATGTTCTTCGTCGGCAACGACACCCCGTACAAGAAGATCTACGCCCTGGTCCGGGACGAGATCGCCCGCAGCCCGCTCACGACCCTGATGTGGCGCGACCCGCCCCACGACGATGCCGCGCTCGGCGCCCAGGCACTGGCCCGCCGGCCGATCATCCGGCAGGTGCTGCTGGGGAAGCCGGAGTGGCTGAGCGACGACGGCTTCGAGCGCCAGCTCTACCTCACGCGCAAACGCATCGAGCATCGCCTGCGCGAGGCCGAGCTGGGCCGCGCCTACGTGACCTCGTTCTCGAGCCGCACCGTCGGCTACAAGGGGCTGATGGTCGCCGACCAGCTGCCGAGGTTCTACCTGGACCTAGCCGACCCCGATTACGACACCGCCATCGCGGTGTTCCACCAGCGCTACAGCACCAACACCATGCCCCGATGGTCGCTGGCGCAGCCCTTCCGTCTCCTCGCCCACAACGGCGAGATCAACACGCTGCAGGGCAACGTCAACTTCATGCGGGCGCGCGAGCCGCGCCTGACGAGCCGCATCTGGGGCACCGAGGTGCGCGACGTGCAGCCCATCATCGAGCCGGGCGGCAGCGACTCGGCGGCGCTGGACAACGCCCTGGAGCTGCTGGCGCTCTCCGGCCGCGACCTGCTGCACAGCCTCATGATGCTGGTGCCGCAGGCCTACGAGCAGGACCCCGACGTCAGCCCCGAGTTGCGCGGCTTCTACGACTACCACGCCACGCTCATGGAAGCGTGGGACGGCCCCGCCGCGCTGGCCCTCACCGACGGCCGCTTCGCCGTGGCGGGCCTGGATCGCAACGGCCTGCGGCCGCAACGCTACTGGATCCATCAGGGGGGCCTGGTGGTGGTGGGTTCGGAGGCGGGCGTGGTGCCGTTCGAGGAGGCCGACATCGTCGAGAAGGGCCGCCTGGGCCCCGGCCGCATGCTGGCGGTGGACACCCTCGAGGGCAAGATCCTGCGCGACGAGGAGATCAAGGCCCGCTACGCGCTGCGCCAGCCCTATCGTGAGTGGGTCGAGCGTTACGGCGTCCCGCTCCATCGCCTCGAGGAGCCGTTCGACGGCGCGCCCTGGAACGACGAGCACCTGAAGCGCACGCAGAAGGCGTTCGGGTACTCCAGCGAGGACTACGACCGCCTCTTCGAGCCCATGTGCTTCGACGCCGCCATCCCGGTGGGCTCCATGGGCGACGACACCCCGCTGGCGGTGCTCTCGGAGCAGCCGCAACAGATCTACCGCTACTTCAAGCAGCGCTTCGCCCAGGTCACCAACCCGCCCATCGACCCGCTGCGGGAGCGGCTGGTGATGTCGCTGGCGACGGTGGTCGGTCCGCGCTCGAGCCTGCTCGAGCAGGAGCCCGAGGCGACCCGCGTGATGCGCTTCCCGAGCCCGATCGTCGACGAGGCCACGCTGCGCTACCTGAAGCGCCAGCAAGCGCTGAAGACCGCCACGCTCAAGACGCGGTTCCGCGTGGAGGACGGACCCGAGGGGCTCGAGCGCGCGCTCGAGGACCTCGCCGACGAGGCGCAGGCGGAGGTGGAGAGCGGCGTGAGCGTGCTGGTGCTCTCGGACCGCGACATCGACGGCGAGTGGGCGCCGGTACCCATGCTGCTGGCGGTCGGCGCCGTGCACCACCGTCTGCTGCTCGTGGGACGCCGCACCAAGGCGGCCATCGTGTGCGAGGCGGGCGAGCCGCGCGAGGACCATCACTACGCCACGCTCATCGGCTACGGAGCGGCGCTGATCCACCCCTACCTGGCCTTCGCCACCGCCCGCGAGGCCGCCGGCTCCGCCAAGCACCGGGACGCCATCCCGCCCGAGCTGGCGGTCGAGAACTACGTGCACGCGGTGGAGAAGGGTCTCCTCAAGATCATGTCCAAGATGGGCATCTCCACCATCGCCAGCTACCGCGGCGCTCAGATCTTCGAGGCCGTGGGCGTCCATCACGACGTCATCGAGCGCTACTTCTACGGCACCCCCAGCCGGCTGGGCGGCGCCACCCTGGAGACCTTCGGCAGCGACGTGCTGCGCTTCCACGCCGAGGCCTACGGCGAGGCCCCGGCGCTCACCGACCGCGGCATCTACCGCTTCCGCAAGGCGGGCGAGTACCACGCCTTCAATCCGCTGGTGTTCAAGGCGCTCCACAAGGCGGTGCGCAACAGCGACTTCGGCGCCTACCAGGCGTACGCGGACGAAGTGGCCAGGCGCCCTCCGACCGCCCTGCGCGATCTGCTGGAGACCGTGCCGCTCGGTGACCCGGTGCCGCTCGAGGAGGTGGAGCCGGTCGACGCCATCGTCAGGCGCTTCACCACCCAGGCGATGAGCCACGGCTCGGTCTCGCGCGAGGCGCACCAGACGCTGGCGATCGCCATGAACCGGCTCCACGGCAAGAGCAACTCCGGCGAGGGCGGGGAAGACCCCATGCGCTTCAAGCCCTACCAGCGCGCCATGCCGGAGCTGAGCGCGTCGGAGGACTGGCACCCGCAGGAAGGGGACTGGGCGAACAGCGCCATCAAGCAGGTCGCCTCGGGGCGCTTCGGCGTCACGCCCGAGTACCTGGTGAGCGCCGCCGAGATCGAGATCAAGATGGCGCAGGGCTCGAAGCCCGGCGAGGGCGGGCAGATCCCAGGAAAGAAGGTCTCCGAGGAGATCGCCCGCATCCGTCACTCGGTCCCGGGGGTCACCCTGATCAGCCCGCCGCCGCATCACGACATCTACTCCATCGAGGACCTCGCGCAGCTCATCTACGACGTCAAGCGCGTCAACCGCCTGGCGCGCGTGGGCGTCAAGCTCGTCTCCACCGCGGGCGTGGGCACCATCGCCGCGGGCGTGGCCAAGGGATACGCCGACAACATCCAGATCAGCGGCTTCGATGGCGGCACCGGCGCCAGCCCGCTCTCCAGCGTCAAGCACGCCGGCGTGCCGTGGGAGCTGGGGCTGGCCGAGACGCAACAGGTGCTGGTCGAGAACGGCCTCCGCGGCCGCGTCACCTTGCGCGTCGACGGCGGCTTGAAGACGGGGCGCGATGTGCTCGTGGGCGCGTTGCTCGGCGCCGAGGAGTTCGGCTTCGGGACCGCCGCGCTGGTGGCCGCGGGTTGCGTCATGATCCGCCAGTGCCACCTCAACACCTGCCCGGTCGGCGTGGCCACGCAGGATCCGGAGCTCCGGAAGCGTTACCAGGGCAGCCCCGAGCAGGTCATCAACCTGTTCGTCTACGTGGCCCAGCAGGTGCGCATGCTGCTCGCCGACATGGGTGCGCGCACCGTCGACGAGATCGTCGGACGCGTCGACCTGTTGCGCGCGCGCCAGGTGCCGCTCGCCAAAGGCCTGAAGCTCGACCTCACGGCGGTCCTCCGCGACCCGGACCCCGCAGGCGGCAGGGCACGGCGCAGCCAGCAGCGTCACAACGACCGTCCCGAGGTGGTCCCGCCGCTCGACGAGCGCCTGTGGCGCGACGCCGAGGCTGCGATCGTGGACGGCGCGCCGGTGGCGCTCAGCTACCCCGTCACCAATGGCGAGCGCAGTCTCGGCGCGCGGCTGGCGGGGGAGATCGCCCGGCATCACGGCGATGCCGGCCTCCCGCCCGGAACGGTGCGCGTCACGTTCGAAGGCGCGGCCGGCCAGAGCTTCGGGGCGTTCACCATCCAGGGCATGAACCTGCGGCTGATCGGAGAGGCGCAGGACTACGTGGGTAAGGGCATGGCGGGCGGCGAGCTGGCGGTGCTGCCACCGCACGGCACCACCCGTGCCCCCAACGGCAACGTCATCGTCGGCAACACCGTGCTCTACGGCGCCACCGGGGGCAGCCTGTACGCGGCGGGCAAGGCCGGAGAGCGCCTGTGCGTGCGCAACTCGGGGGCCCGCGCGGTGGTGGAGGGCTGTGGCGACCACGGCTGCGAGTACATGACGGGCGGCGTCGCGGTGGTGCTCGGCCGCACGGGCAGGAACTTCGGCGCCGGCATGTCGGGCGGGGTGGCCTACGTTCACGACGAGGACGGCAGCTTCCGCGAACGCTACAACCCGGGCATGGTGGGCCTCGCCGCGCTCGCCGGGGGCATCGACGAGGAGCTGTTGCGCGCGCTCGTCGAGCGGCATGCGCAGCTCACCGGCTCGCCGCTCGCCGGCGCCTTGCTGAAGGACTGGGCCACCGCCGTGACCCGCTTCGTCAAGGTGGAGCCGCACCCGTCGCTCGAGGACGTCACCGCCCGCGAGCAGCAGGGAGCGCTCGTCCAGGAGGACCTGCTCAGGAAGGTGCGCGCCGACGCCGCCGTCGGCGCCTGACAGCGGCGCCCGAGGCTAACCGTAGGCAGCGACGGTGCCGTCGAGGGCCGCCACCAGCACGACGTCGTTGAACGGCAGAGGACTGGCCTGGATGGGACCGCTGCCCACGCGGTCGCGGAACAGCGGCTGACCCGAACGGGCATCGAAGGCGAGCAGCTCGCCGCTCTCGGTGCCGAGGTACAGCGCACCGGCAGCCAGAGCGGGCGCGGCCGTCACGGCGGCCGGCAGCTCGTGGCCCCATAGCTCGTCCCCGCTGGCGAGCGACAGGCAGTGCAGGCGGCGCCCCCACGACGCCGCGAAGACCATGCCGTTCCAGATCAGGGGCGTCGCCCACATCTCGCCCTCCAGGTCGAAGGTCCAGCGGGTGTCGCGCGTGGCCAGGTCGAAGGCGTGAAGGGCGCCGCTCCGCTCCGGGATGAGCAGGGTCCCCGCTCCCGCGGAGAGGGTGGCCACCACCGGCCCGGCCTCCACCCTGAAGCTCGGCTTGCCGTCCTCCGCCCGGAAGGCATGCAGCCAGCCGTCGTCGGTGGCGTACAGCGCCAGGCCGCGGTGCACCGTGGGCGGCGTGGCCGCGGGAGCGCCCGCGTCGTAGCGCCAGCGCTCCGCGCCGTGGACGTCCCAGCCCACGGCCGCTCCGCCGCGCCCGGTGAGGATGAGCCCGTCGCCGAAGGGCAGGACCCCCACCACGTCGGCGTCGTCGCGACGCCAGAGCGTCTCGCCGGTAGGCCAGGCGATGGCGTGCAAAGCGCCGTCGCGGCTCGTGACCAGGATGCGGTCGGCCATGAACACCGGCGGCTGGCTGACCTCGTCGAGCAGGTCGAAGGTGGCGTGCAGGCCGCCGTCGGCGGGCCGGAGTACCGCCAACGCATCGCTGCGCTGCCCCACCAGCACGAAGCCGCCGGCGGCGGCCATGCCCGCCGGCCACTGCGGACCCTCCTCGAGCTTGTGCACCCAGCGCCGGGTGAGGCCGGCGGCCGAGGCGGGGCCATGCGGGTACACACCGCTCCGTCCCGGACCGCCGAGCGCTACGTGGGTCGCGCGCTCCCGCTGGCTGGCCAGGATCGACCGGAGGGCGTCAGCCACGGCGAACCCCGACACCGGACGCTGCTCGGGATCCTTCTCGAGCAGGGACGCGATGAGCCGCGACAGGGCGGGCGGGACCTGCGGGTTGAGCTCGGCCGCCGACCTCGGCTCGCCGTAGACGTGCTGGTAGAGGACGGCCTGATCGTTGTCGGCGTCGAAGGGCGCGCTGCCGGTGACGGTGCGGTAGAGGACCGCGCCGAAGGCGTAGAGATCGGTCGGGGCGCCGGTGGCCTCGCCCGTGGCCTGCTCCGGCGCCATGTACTGGGGCGTCCCCAACGTGAAGCCCGTGCGCGTGAGCTCGCGCGAGGACTCGGTGAGCTGCACCAGGCCGAAGTCCATCACCTTGGGGTGGCTCTGCTGGGTAAGCAGGATGTTCCGGGGCGTCAGGTCGCGGTGGACCATCCCCAGGCGGTGCACGTAGCCGAGCGCCTCGGCGACCGTGATGGCCGCGCCGAAGAGGCGCTCGAGCGACTCCGGGTCGGCCTCCAACGGACCCAGCCCGGTGACCGGGCCGCACTCGATCAGCTCCATGGCGAAGTACACGTGCTCGCCCAGACCCAGGTCGTAGATGCTGACGATGCCGGGGTGGTTGAGCCGTGCCAGCGCGCGGATCTCGCGGCGGAAGCGCTCGCTGTCGGTTTCGGTCAGGTGGGGCCTGAGCACCTTGAGGGCGACCGTGCGTTCGAGGTGCCGATCTCGCGCGCGGAACACCTGCGCCATCCCCCCGACCCCGAGCACCCCCAGGATGTCGTAGCGGTTGTCGACGACCTCGCCAATCTGGAACATCGGACGGGCGAGGCGCTCAGTGCTCTTCGAGCGTCTTGAGGATCTCCGGGTCCAAGCGGCCCTCTTCGACGGCGCGGTTCAACATCTCGATGCCGAGCCGCACCACCTCGGACTTCGACACCAGACGTTCCGGGTTGGAGAGCTGGTAAGCCGTCTTCGTGAGCAGGGAGTCCTGCGCCTCGGTGATGACGACCTGCAACCGCTTGCTTTTCTCCCTCTTGGGCACGGCCCTCCTCCACAGTCACGTCGCGTGGCAAGCAACTATAGCATCTGCCGTATTTTCTTGACAATACTGCGCTACCGTCCTAGACTACACGTGCCAAGCGTGTGTAAGTTGCTCATGATGTGGCATATATCACACCGGGCGCACGAAGGCGCCTAGCGAGGGACGGGATGGCCGACGACAACGATGTCCTGATCATCCGAGGGGGCGCGCCCCTGGCAGGCGAGTTGCGCGTGTTCAGCGCCAAGAACTCGGCACTCTACCTGATGCTCGCAGCACTGCTCACCGAGGAACCGGTCGTCCTGGAGGACGTGCCGCGGCTGAGCGACGTGCTGGTCACCGAGGAGATCCTGCGCCACGTGGGCGCGGAGACGCACTGGGAGGGTCGCGACCTGCACCTCACGGCGCGCCGCATCACCAACTGCCACGCGCCCTACCGTCTGGTAAGCAAGATGCGCGCCAGCTTCGTCGCCATGGGGGCGCTGCTCGCCCGCTGCGGCGAGGCCCGCATCCCCATGCCCGGCGGCTGCGCGTTCGGCCCGCGGCCGGTCGACCGTCACATCAAGGCCTTCCGCGACCTGGGCGTCCACGTGGACGAGGACGGTGGCGATTTCCTGGCCCGGCGTGACGGCCCCCTGCGGGGCCACGTCAGCTTCGAGTCGTCCACGGTGGGCGGCACCCAGAACGTGCTCCTCGCTGCGGCGCTCTCGCCGCACGAGGTGGTCATCGAGAACGCCGCACTGGAGCCGGAAGTGCCCGACCTGGCCCGTCTCCTCACGGCGATGGGGGCCAGCGTCGAGGGCGCCGGCACCTCGGTCATCCGGGTGCACGGTGCCGAGCGGCTCCACGGCGTTCGCTTCCGTCCCATCCCCGACCGCATCGAGGCCGGCACCTACCTGCTGGCCGCCGCCGCCAGCCGCGGGCGGGTGGCGCTCGACAACGTGCGCATCGACCATCTCGATGCCACCCTGACGGCGCTGGAGCGCACCGGCGTGCGCATCGAGCGCGGCGAGGAGCGCGTCTGCCTCGATGCCGGCGGGCCGCTCGGTCCCACCGACGTGGTGGCGCGGACGTTCCCGGGTCTGCCGACCGACCTGCAGGCGCCGTTCGGCGCCTACCTGGCCACGGTCGAAGGCAGCAGCACCGTCCGCGACGAGATCTATCCCTATCGCTTCACGCACGTCGAGGCGCTGGCGCGCACCGGCGCGCGCATGCGCCTCGACGACCGGGTACTCCGCATCGAAGGCACGTCCCTGCACGGGGCCACCATGCACGCCGCCGACATCCGTGCCGGCGGGGCGCTGGTAGTCGCCGCGCTGGCGGCCGAGGGGCGCTCGGAGATCAGCGGCGTCGGCTTCATCGACCGTGGCTACGAGGACCTGGCGGGGCGACTGGCGGCGCTCGGCGCGGACGTCCGGCGCACGGCGGTGCAGCCGGAGCTCGTGGCCACCGGCACCTACGGCCGCTGAGCCTCACCCCAGCTTGACGCGCACCTCGTCGTAGCCCGTGGCCCCGTCCGGCAGCGGCTGGCGGCGCGCGCTCGTCTGGACCTTGCCGTCGCCGTCCACGGCACGTACCAGGGCATCGACCTCGCCCGTCCGGGGCGCGTTCCATTCCAGCCCCCAGAGCGTCCAGGAGTACGGGTTGTCGGCCGGACGCAGCGTGGCCGGGCGCCACGTCTGACCCCCGTCGAGCGACACTTGGACAGCCTTCACGCCGCGAAGCCCCGCGAACGCGATGCCGCCGATGGCAGCGCCACCGTCCACGGTCGTAGCGAGCGGCGTGTCGATGCGGCTCATGGTGTGCACCACCGCCGTCTGGCTCCAGCCCCGCTCCTCCCAGTAGCCCGTGTAGGGGCGGTCCACCAGCTCGATGTCGACGAGCCACTTGACGCTCTTCATGCCGTACAGGCCGGGGATGAGCATCCGCGCCGGGAAGCCGTGAGCGCGCACCAGCGGCTCCCCGTCCTGCAGGTAGGCGACCAGGTTGCCGTCACGCTGCGCGACGTCGAGCGGCACCGCGTCGGAGTAGTTGTCCGCCGCGCGCATGATCATGTGGCTGGCGCCCGGCTTCACGCCGACCATGTCGAGCAGGTCCTTCAGCAGCACGCCGGTCCAGGTGCTGTTGCCGACCAGGTGCCCCCCGACCTCGTTGGAGATGCAGATCAAGGTGCTGGTGCGCGACAGGGACGGCAGTGCCTTGAGGTCGGCGAGCTTCAGGTCGAGCGTATGCTCCACCAGACCGTGGATCTTCAGGCGCCAGCGGCCCTCGTCCACCTTGGGATCGACGAAGTTCTTGGAGACCACGTAGTGGTCCTTCACCGACGTGACGACCGTGGGTAGCCCCTTGATCTTCGCGAGGAGCCCCTGAAGCGCGGCTGCGCGTGCCAGCGCCCCGGCCGCGAGGCGCAGGACGCCTGCGCCGGCCACCATCAGCACGAGCCCCCTGGCGGCCTTGTCGAGGGCGTCGCGCCTGCCCGCGTCGTGGCCGGCCGCCGGGGCCGGGGCGCCGGCCGCCAGCAGCACCAAGCCGTAGAGCGCCCCGAAGAGCATCGCCCAGAGATGCGTGGCGAGCGGCGGGTAGAAGTAGTTCGACGTGCTGAGGCCGAACGGGGCCAGGCCCTCCAGCGGCAGCAACACCAGCCCCACCAGCGCCGGCGTCAGCAGGGCGGGCAGCACCACCCGCCAGGGGCGCGTCAGCCGCGCCAGCGAAGGCGCCGCCACGGTCCACAGCGCCAGGTAGACGAGCGCCATCACGACGAACAGCACATACTTCGCGTACTGACCGAGGTCGCCCGGCAGAGCGTGGATCACGTTGAACACGGCGGGCACGCCGAGCAGGTGACCGGTCAGGTCGAACAGCATGTCCACGGGCGTTCGCGCCGAGGCGTACAGCCGTGCCAGCACCATGGCCGCTCCCGACACCACCGCGGCCGCCGCCCCGATCGTCAGGGGGCTGCGCGGCCAGCCTCGCCCGTGCCCGTTCCCGGTCGTCTTGCCGACAGCCATTTCGCGCCTCCTTCCGGGTCTGACCCCGGTATAGCGCAAGGCGACCGACGAATCCTCACGCGGGCATCACGGGTGCGCTCCCCGCCGAGCTCACAGCCTGCGCTCGGCCGGGGGTTCCTCGTCCTGTTCAGGCGCGGCAGGCTCCGCCTCGCCACCGTCGCCAACGCCGCCTCCGGCGTCTCCGGCGTCTCCGGCACCGTTCCCGCTGCCTTCGCCCTCGGCGCGGCCGGGGGCGCCGTCCGCGGGGTGCCACCGGTCCGGCGCCCCCGCTGCGGCACCGTCGTCGCTCCGCCGCTCGTCCGCGACTGGAGCGTCCAACGCCCGGTCGTCGACGGCCGCGGCGTCCCGCCCCGCCGGCTCGGGCTCTGGCGCGACCGCGACCCGCTCCTCGGCGGGACCGGCATCGAGGGTGCCGGCCGCATCGGGCTCACCGGCGGCCTCGGCGCCGGCCGGCGCCCCCTCATCGAGGTGGGCGGCGCCGCCGTTCGCCGGGTCGTCAGCGGCGACACGGGCATCCTCCGCGGCACGCGCCACGCTGCTGTCGGCGTCGGGCCACAGCGACGCTTCCTCGACCTCGTCCAGGAAGCTCGGCTCGATGGGAGGCATCTCTCCCCAGAACGACGGCAGGCGCCGGTCGGGGGCCTCCAGGCGGGGCGGGGGAAGGGCGGGGACCGGTCCCCTGCGGGGCCGCGAAGGGACCCGGCGACGCAACACCAGCCCCGCGGCCGCGACGATCAGCCCCAGCACCACCAGGAGCAGCCAGCCCAGCCCGTGCGTGGGCGAACGGTAGGGGATCAGTACGCCGCTGTCGATGGCACGGCGCTGAGCGCTCATGCCGTTCGCGAGCAGGTCCACCACGGGCGCTCGTTGTGTGCTGCTGGAGAACGCCCAGGGCGAGACGCTGGTCGTGAGCGGCCGCCACCCGTCGCTGGTGAAGGGATCGTACACGCCGGTCAGGGCGTAGACCTCGGCATGATCGGGTCGGGGGAGCTGGGTGTGGATGACCAGGGCATTGCCCTGGACGTCGACCGTCGCGGGCTGGTGCGGCCAGGAGCCCGGATTCCCCTGGGCTTGCGGCGTCACGGCGTACACCTGGTCGCCGGTGGCGCGCAGCGCCACGTTCCAGCCCTGCTTGGGCGGCATGCTCATCGTGGATCCCGGCAGCAAGGCGTGCGCCCCACCTCGCCCGGTGTCCAGGTAGACCTCCACGATGGGGTTCGAGAAGCCGTTGGGGAGGTCGCCGGGGTTGGTGAGGGAGCCCAGCGTCACGCGCACGGTGAGCTTGGGATCGTCGAGGATGCTCACCGATTGGAGGTCGAAGTCCGAGGTGTTGGCATACACCGGCGCCGTGGGCGGGGTCAGCGAGCCGTCGCCGACGGCGTCGCCCGCGGGGTCCTGAAGGTGGAGCAGGGCGGCGGCGAGAATGATGAGGTGGATCATGCCCGCAGTCCCGCCTTGCGCATCGCCGCGTGCGTGCGCGCCAGCTCCGCAAGCCATGACGCCAGGCGCTCGCTGTCGTGCTGGGCCAGCAGTCCCGAGCCCAGCAAGGGGAGCCGCAGGACCTCCACGCCGGCACCCTCCAGCCGGTCGAGGGCCGGCGCCACCTCCTCCGCGTGCTCTGCCCGGTAGGCGGTGAGCCGCGGCTCGTCCACGGGCGTGCTGTTGAGGACGACCAGGTCGGGCAGACGGCCCAGATGACGGGCGAGCGCATCGGCGTGGTCGAAGGCGTCGAACCCGTCCGTCTCGCCGGCCTCGGTCATGATGTTGCAGACGTACACGAGCTTGGCGTCCGTCTCGAGCAGGGCGTCGCGCACGCCCGGCACCACGATAGGCGGCAGCGTGCTGGTGAACAGGCTCCCCGGCCCGAGCACGGCCAGGTCGGCGCGGCGGACGGCCTCCAGGACCTCCGGCACGGCCTCCGGTCCGGCGGGTTCGAGGGCGACCGACCGGGCCGGTCCCGGACACTCGCGCGTACGGCTCTCACCTTTCACCACCTCGCCATTCTGCTTGGTCACCGTCAACGTCACCGGTCGACTCGTCACGGGGTAGACCGCGCCGGACAGGTTGAGCAGCCGGTTGAGTACCCGGATCGCCTGACCGAAGTCCCCCTCGACCTCGGTGAGGGTCGCGATGAGCAGGTTGCCGAAGGTGTGTCCCTTGAGCTCGTCTCCGCGCGCGAAGCGATACTGGAGCAGCCGGCTCACCTCCAACTCGTTGTCGCTCAAGGCCGCCAGGCAGTCGGTGAGGTCCCCGGGCGGCGGCATGTCGAAGGCCACCCGGAGCCGGCCCGACGAGCCGCCGTCGTCACTCACAGTCACCACCGCGGTCACGTTGGAGGTGTGCTGGCGCAGGCCGCGAAGCAGGTTCGAGAGGCCGGTTCCGCCGCCCAGCGCGACGATCCGCGGTCCCTTCGCCAGCGACACCCGCTGGTGCAGCAAGACCGCCGCCTGGCTGGGGCTCGGCATCCAGTTGGAGAGCAACGAGCGGTTGAGCCGACCTACGGCGAAGATGGCGAAGGCCACCCCGATCAGCGCCACGGCCAGGGACAGGTAGCCGCCGCCATGGCGCCACGCGTGGCTGACCAGCACGTGCTCGAGGGGGCTGGACAGCTCGCGGCGACGGCCGTTGAGCAGCCAAAGCACGCCGCCGATCACGCCCAGCACCAGGAGCAGCGCGCCCCACACCGCCACCGCCACGTGCCGCTTGACGCCCATGCCGGGCGTGAGCCAGAACCGCCACGTCAGCCAGGCGGCAACGCGCTCGCGCAGCCGGCTCATGACCGCTCCTGCAAGGCCTCTTCGAGGTCGCGGTGTTGGGCTCGTGTCTGGAAGATGTCCGCCAGGTCGTGCGTCAGCCGCTCCACGACCGCCACGGAGCGGTGCTGGCCGCCGGTGCAGCCCACCGCCACGCTGTAGCTGGACCGTCCTTCCGAGCGGGCGCCGGTCGCCAGCTCCCGGACGAGGCCGCGCAGCTGCGAGTACAGCTCCAGCGCAGGCGGCGTGAACACGTACGCCTGCACCTCCGGC
Source organism: Trueperaceae bacterium (assembly GCA_035266525.1). Classification (GTDB taxonomy): domain Bacteria; phylum Deinococcota; class Deinococci; order Deinococcales; family Trueperaceae; genus JASBRS01. The sequence goes on from DATFNF010000023.1 coordinate 14,035, forward strand.
GCCGTGCCGGGCAGCGGTTGCAGCGCCGCGTTGTAATAGGGGTTGGGTAGCCCCCGGACGTCCAGCACGGTGTCCACATCTGTGGGCACGCCGCGCTTGTAACCGAATGACACCAGCCTGAGCAGGAACTCCCCCTCGGTCCCGAACCGGTCCCACAGCTCCAGCGTCAGCTCCCTCGCCGACGTCGAGGTCGTGTCGATCACCACGTCGGCGAGCTCCCGGAGCCCTTCCAGGGCACGGCGCTCCTGCAGCAGATCGGCCGTCAGCGTGCCTTCGGCCAGCGGGTGGGTGCGACGGGTGAAGCTGTAGCGCCGCACCAACGTGGCCGGGGTGGCGTCCAGGAACACCACGGAGGGCGTCAGGCCGCGCTCGCGCAGCTCGGCGAGGGCGGCGGTCGCGCCGTCGAGGAAGGCGCGCGTACGGATGTCGACGCCGATGGCGATGCCGCTCCCGATGCCGCCGGCGGTGTCCACCAGCCCGGCCCACAGGGCCGGCGGCAGGTTGTCGACGGTATAGAAGCCGATGTCCTCCAGCGCGTGGAGGGCCGTGGTCTTGCCGGAGCCGCTGAGGCCCGTCAGCACCACCAGGCGCGTGCTCACGGCGCCGCACCGCCGGCCGGCCCGCTGGCAAGCGGCACGAGGCGGCAGGCAACCACCTCGCCGGAGCGTTCCACCACCGCGGCGGAGCCCGCCGATCCGACCAGCTTCCCCGGGCAGAGCATGCGCGGTCCGGCGCCCACCTCCTGCGCCACCCAGGGCACCCCGCCCGGCCGCGCCGTCTCGAAGCTGGCCGCAGGCGCCACCACCGGCACGCGCACGGGGGCGCCCTCCTGGATCACGCGCCAGCCGCTCCCCGTGTAGACCAGTCTGGCCTGACGGCCACCGACCTCGACGCTGAAGGTGGGCAGGCCGTCAGCGGCGTCCAACCGCTTCCACGTGGCCGGCTTGAGGAAACCGATATCCTCCTGCACGCATGCCGTCGCCTTGCTGGCGGAGTCCAGCGTCACCACCGCGGCCTGCTTGGTGACGTGGCCCGCCAGGGCGTCGGCGGCCGCCTGCGCGGCGGCACGGTCGGTGTAACAGCCGACCCGGACGCGGACGAACTGATCACCGTCGTGCATGGCGAACTCGCTGAAGGCGTCGAAGCCGAGCGCCTTCAGCTCACCGACGACCTGGCGCGCCTGCCGCAGGTCGCGGAGCGCCACGGTCTGGACCGACCAACCCTGCGCCAGCGCCGTGCCGACGAGCATGGCCACGGCCATCACCACGGCGCTGCGACGCGCGAAGAGGATACGCCTCACGTCAAGCCTCCACCGCGTCCGCCGCCAGCCGGGCGAAGTTCTCCAGCACGCGCAGCCCCACGGCCTGGCTCTTCTCCGGGTGGAACTGGGTAGCGTGTAGCGCCCCCCGGGAGATGGCGCTCTTGAACGTCACACCGCCGTACTCGGTGACCGCGCCGGGGACGTCGAGATCGTCGAACGCCACGTAGTAGGAATGCGCGAAGTAGACGAAGGCGCCGTCGTCGATGCCTTGCAGCAGGGCGGGCCGGCGCAGGCGGGCGATCTGGTTCCAGCCCATGTGCGGGACGCTTACGGTCCCGGCTGGGAAGCGGCGCGCGGTGCCGGGGAGCAGGCCCAGGCCGGGGACGTCCGGGGCCTCCTCGGAGGCCTCCAGGAGGAGCTGCAGCCCTACACAGATTCCCAGGAAGGGACGGCCGGCCGCCACGTGCGCCCGCACCAGCGGCTCGAATCCGGACGCCCGGAAGGCGCGCATCACCTGCCCGAAGTGGCCCTGCCCGGGCAGCACCAGGACGTCGGCCCCGGCCGCGTCCCCGGGGTCCGCCACGCGTTGCGCCGCCAGGCCCGCGCGCTGCAGGGCGCGCTCCACGCTGTGCAGGTTGCTCGCACCGTAGTCGATGAGGACGGTGCGCACCGCTACAGCACCCCCTTCGTCGAAGGGAGGGCGTCGTGCGTGATACGGGTGGCCGCGTACAGAGCACGAGCGAAGGCCTTCATGATGGCCTCGACCACGTGATGCGTCTCCTCCCCGGCGAGCACGCGCACGTGCAGCGTGGCACCGGCGTGGTTCGCGAAGGCCCGGAGGAACTCGCGCAGGTGATAGGCCGTGAAGCCGCCGGCATCGCCGACGAACCCGGCCGGGTCGAAGACGAGCAGGGACCTGCCGGAGAGATCCAACACCACGTGCGCCAGGGTCTCGTCCATGGGCACGAAGGCGTCGGCGTAGCGCTCGATGCCGACGCGCTCGCCCAGCGCCCGCGTCAGCGCCTCGCCGAGGGTGATGCCGCAGTCCTCCACCAGATGGTGGATGTCGACGTGGAGGTCGCCCCTCGCCTCGACGTCGAGGGCCAGACGGCCGTGCCGGATGAGCTGGTCAAGCATGTGGTCGAGGAAGCCCAGGCCCGTCTCGGCGCGGCCGCCCGCCGGCGCATCCAGGTCGAGCGCCACCGTGACGGTCGTTTCGCCGGTGACACGCTCCACCGACGCCTGCCTAGCCACCGACGGCCTCCGTCGCGAGCACCGCCGCCAGTGCCTCCAGGAAGGCATCGTTCTCCTCGGGGGCGCCGACGCTCACCCGCAGGCAACCCGACAGCCCCGGCAGGTGGTCCTGCCGCCGCACGACCACGTCGCGCTTGAGCAGGCCCTCGTACACGGTCTCGGCGTCCCCCACGCGGAAGAGCACGAAGTTCGTCACAGACGGGAACGGTTCGACGCCGGCGGTGTCCGTCAGGCCGCGGAACAGTCGCGCGCGCTCCTGCGCCGTCAGCGCCACCCGCTCGCGCACGTAGTCCGGTCGCTCCAGCGCGGCCAGCGCCACCGCCGCTTGCAGGCCGGACAGCGAGAAGGGCAGCACCGCCTTGCGAACCTCCGCGGCCAGGTCGGCGGTCATGAGGCCGTAACCGAGGCGCGCCCCGGCCATGGCGAACGCCTTGCTCATGGTGCGGACGGAGATCAGGTGCGGGTTCTCCGCCACCAGGTCGAGGTGGTCGCTGCCCGCGAAGTCGGCGTAGGCTTCGTCGAGCACCACCAGCCAGTCCTCGCCGGCACGTTCCAGGAGGGGCGCGAGCGCCCGCCTGGGGTGCAGGTTGCCGGTGGGGGCGGCGGGGTTCGCCACGAAGGCGATCCCGCGGCGCCCCACGGTGGCGGCAGCCAGCGCCTCACCGGGCAGCGCGAAGCCGTCCCCCAGGGGCACCTCGATCAGCTCCGCACCGAGCAGACGGGCCTGCAGGCCGTACACGGAGAAGGTGGGGGCCACCGTGAGCACCGTCTGCCCGATGCCGGCCACGATCACGAGCGCCTGGAGCAGCACGTTGGAGCCGTTCGTGACCACCACGCCATCGGGGTCCCAGTCGTGGCGAGCGGCGAGGGCACGCTGCAGCGAGCGGGGGTGGAGCTCCGGGTAGCGCTGCCAGGCGTCCGCGCGCATGCGCTCCAGGGCCGCCGCCTTCACGGCCTCGGGGAGGTCGAAGGGGCTCTCGTTCTGGTCCAGCTTCACGGACGATGTCCGCGGGGTGAAGTGGTAGCGCGCCAGGGCGCGCACGCTCGGCCGGATGCTCATGGCGTCATGCTAGCGCACGGGGCTGGCGCGGCTACTGTCCGCTCGCCTTCTTCTGCGCGTCCTGGCGGACCTTGGAGACGGTCGACTGCAGGTTCGGGTCCAGCTTCACCGCGGTGTCGAACTCCTTGACCGCGTCGGCGTAACGTCCCAGGCCGTAGTACGTCAATCCCAGGTTCAGGTGCGCCTGCGCGTTCTTGGGGTTGGCCGCCACCGCCTTGTTCAGCTGCTCCAGCGCCAGATCGTACCGCCCGAGCTGCAGGTGCGCGTACCCGAGGTCGTTGAGGACGATGTCGCTGTTGGGGAAGGTCTTGAGCGCGTCCTGGAAGTCGGCGACCGCCGATCGGGGATCTCCGGTGAGCTGCAGCGCGTAGCCCTCGAAGAACGCCGCCAGGCCGTTGTCGTCCAGCTTCCGGGTGCGCTGGAACGCCTGAGCCGCCGTCTGGTAGTCCTGCACCTCGAGGGCGTAGATGCCTTGCTGGAACGCCGCCCCCGCCTCGGCGGTGAAGGTCACGGAGGTACCGCCGGTGAGCTGCCGCTGCTGCTTGAGGAAGCTCAAGCCGCGCTGCGCCAGCGCGAGGTTCGGCTGGATCGAGAGCGCCTTGTCGAGCTCGGTCTGCGCCTCATCGAACTTGCCCACCCGGGCGAGGGCCAGCCCGTAGACGGTGAGGATCTGAGGGTCCTTCGTGCCCTTGGCGACGATGGGCTTCAGCAGCGCCAGGGCCGCCTCGGCGCGGCCCGCCGACAGGTAGATCCGCGCCAGATCGCCGTGGGCGCTGTCACCCGTGCCTGCCACGCTCTCGAAGGTGCGTTGGGCGGCATCGAGTTTGCCCTGCCGCGCCTGTGCAACCGCCAGGAGGTTGGCGATGGCGCTGTCCTTCGGGTGCTTGGCGTGCAACGGGCTGAGGACCCCCTCCGCCCCGGCATAGTCGCCTTTGTGGACCAGCAGCTCGCCCTCGGCCGCCTTCAGCACGTCCGCGTTCGGGTACTTCTTCTCGCCCTGCCGGACGAGCGCCAGCGCCCCGTCGGTGACGTCCGCGGGCAGCAACCGCGCGAGGCTGTACAGGCCGGCCGAGGACGCCAGCGGGTCCTGCACCGCCTGCTGCAGGTACGCCAGCGCGCCCTTGGCGTCTCCCTGGTTCAGCACCTGTTGGATGATGGCCTGCCGCAGCGATACCGACTCGGGGAGCGCGTTCTCGCCGTTGCGCAGCACCTGCAGCGCGTGCTGCGGGGTGTCCTGCAGGCTGGACAGCTGGAGGTAGGCGTCGAGCATGCGCGGGTAGGCGGCGATGGCCGCCTGGAGGTCCTGCTCCGCCTTGGCCTTGTCGCTCTCCAGGCTCGCCAGGCCGGTGAGCGCCACGGCATCGGCAGGGTTGAGCTGGACCGCCTTCTGGAACGCGGCGGTGGCCGCCGCGCCATCGTTGGCGGCCTGCTCCACCACCCCCAGCACCACCTGGACCTCGACGTCGTCGGGCTGCGCCTTGGCGGCCGCCTGCGCCACCGGCAGCGCCGTCTTGGCATCGCCGTTCAGGGCCAGCAACCGCGCGTACTCCGCCTTCACCCACGCCGAGCCGGGATCGAGCTGCATGGCGATCTTGAGGTCGTCGGCCGTGGCGCCCGGCAGGCGCGAGGCGGCCAGCGCCACCGGGCCCAGGCTAGGCAGTGAGGGGGTCTGCGCGGCGGCGGCGTCGACACGCCCCAGGACGGTGGCGCCGAGGTCGGGCCGCAGCGCCTGTGCCAGGGTCTTCGCCGCCGCCCGGGCCAGGCTGGCCGGGTTGCCGTCCGTGGCGCGCGCGGTCAGCGTCTGCTCGTTCCCGCCCTGGTCGACGGTCAGCGTGACGCTGACGGTCGCGCCGCTTCCCACCACGTTGCCTTGCACCACGACGTCCGGCGAGAACAGGGCGCGGACGGTCGTCTGCTGGCTCTTGCCCGCGGACTGTGCCTTCTGCATCACCAGCGCGACGTCCCCCACGGCCGGGACGTAGACGCCCGGGATCTCGTCGAGGGCGCGCTGCAAGGCGGTGGGCAAACCGAGCTGGTAGGCGGCCACCGAGCTGTTCGCATCGAACGGCATCACCACGACCCGCGTGGGCGCCGAGGCG